>JAOTZH010000181.1 GCA_029861425.1 Gemmatimonadota bacterium | reverse complement strand
CGGATCGGTGGGAGCACTACGTGATCCAGGCCGCCAGCGGGGACGAAGCCCTCTCGACGTTCGCGTGGGAGGAGGTCGCCTCCGGTCTCGCGGGCGTGTGGGCGCGCGAGAACACCCGGGAGGCCCTGTTCGAGGCGATGCAGCGGAAGGAGACGTACGCCACCACCGGGACCCGGATCACGGTCCGCTTGTTCGGCGGCTGGCAGTACGCGGAGGACGACGTGTTCCGGCCCGACGCGGTGTCGATCGGCTACGACAACGGCGTCCCGATGGGAGGGGACCTGCCGCCGAAGCCCGCCGACGTCACGGCGCCCGTCTTCATGACGGGAGCGCTGAAGGATGCCTGGAGCGGCAACCTCGATCGCATCCAGGTCGTGAAGGGCTGGGTGGACGACGCGGGTGAACGACAGGAACGGATCTACGACGTCGCCTGTGCGGACAACCGCCGAATCGTGAACGGTCAGTGCGAGCGCCCGGTCGGGAACACGGTCGACGAAGCGAACGCGACGTTCACGAACGACATCGGCGATGCGGAGCTCCGAGCCTTCTGGCGTGATCCCGACTTTAGTCCCGACCACCGGGCCGTTTACTACGTGCGCGTGCTCGAGATTCCGACGCCCACGTGGCAGGCGTACGACGCGAACTTCTACGGAACGACGATGCCGCCACAGGTGCCGCTCAGTCACCAGGAGCGCGCGTACACGAGCCCGATCTGGTATCCGCCCGCTCGCTGACCCACTAGAATCACCTCTTCGGGGGCCCGGGGATCACCGTCCCCGGGCCCCAACAACCCCGTCTGAGAGCTCGGCCGTCCGTGAGATTCCTTCGCGAACCCCTCGTCCACTTTCTCCTGATCGGCGCCGCCCTGTTCGCGATCGGCGCCCTCCGTGGCGAGACCTCATCCGTCGAACCCGTGCGGCGCATCGTCGTCGACTCGGGGCAGATCGTGAGCCTCATCGAGGGTTGGCGGCGTACCTGGCAGCGTCCTCCGACCGAGTCCGAGCTGCGCGGGTTGGTCGACGATTTCCTTCAGGAGGAGATCTATTACCGGGAGGCGATCGCGCTGGGTCTCGACCGGGACGATGTCATCATCCGTCGCCGCCTGCGCCAGAAGGTCGAGATGCTGTCCAGCGACATCTCGCAGGTGATCGATCCGACCGATGACGATCTTCGCGCGTTTCTCGACCAGAACGCGGAGGACTACCGCCGGGAGACCCTCTACACCCTCGCCCACCGGTACTTCAACGCCGACCGGCGGGGCGAGTCCGCCTACTCCGATGCGGAGGCGGCCACGAGCCGACTTGAGGGATTCGACGGGGGCGACGCGGTGTCTCCAGTCGGGGACCGTCTCCCGCTGCCTCAGGCGTTCGAGCGGGCGACCGGGCAGGACGTGGCCACCGCGTTCGGTAGCGAATTCGCCGACGGGGTGGCGGGGCTCGAGATCGGAGCCTGGCAGGGCCCGATCCGGTCCGGCTTCGGGTTCCACGTCGTCTACGTTGCCGAACGCGTCGACGGCCAGATCCCCTCGCTCGACGAGATCCGTTTCGAGGTCGAGCGCGACTGGCGGTTCGCCCGCGAACGACAGATGGAGGAAGAGCTGTTCGCGGGGCTGCGCGACCAGTATCTGATCTCGGTCCAGCTGCCCGAGGCGCTGAAGGGGGTCGAAGGGCTCGCCGACCTTGGGGCCGGCCGGTGAGTGGCCGGAGCTACCTCTTGGCCGCCTACGCGGCGCTCGCCATCGCCCTGCCGAAGGGGGTGGCGGGGCATGACGTGCGGCCGGGATACCTGGAGCTCCGTGAACAGGCCGACGGCACATTCGCAGTCGTGTGGAAGCAGCCGACCAAGAGCGAAGTCCCGCTCGAGGTAGATCTCGTGTTCCCGGCGGGCTGCAGGGTGAGCGGCGTCAGACAGGAGACGGCCGCCGACGGCCAGGTGCGATTCCATGCTCGCCTGACCTGCCCCGAGGGACTGACGGATCAGACGATCCGCCTGGCCGGTCTCGAGGGCCTCCAGACCGACGTCCTCGTGGAGATCCACTACACGAACGACACGAAGGAGACGCATCTCGTCCGTCCGGCTTCACCCTCGCTCGTCGTGGGCGGCGCTCCGTCCGTGATCGACCGGGTCTTCGCCTATCTCGGCCTCGGGATGGCCCACATCGCGCTCGGGGTGGACCACCTTCTGTTCGTTCTCGGTCTGCTTCTGATCGTCCGGGACCGCCGTACTCTCATCAAGACGATCACGTCGTTCACGGTGGCCCACAGCATCACGCTCGGAATTGCGACCCTCGGCTTCGCCAGCGCCCCGACGGTGCCGCTCAACGCGGTGATCGCCCTTTCGATCCTGTTTCTCGGGCCCGAGATCGTGCGGGTATGGCGAGGACAGACCAGCTTCACGATCCGCCACCCCTGGGTCGTGGCTTTCGCCTTCGGCCTGCTGCATGGCTTCGGGTTCGCGAGCGGCCTTACGAGCATGGGGCTGCCGCAGAGCGAGATCCCGCTGGCCCTGCTGTTCTTCAACGTCGGGGTCGAGATCGGCCAGATCGTCTTCGTGCTCCTCGTGCTCGCGCTCGTCCGCTCGTTCAGGACGCTCGAGATCCGCTGGCCCCGCTGGGTCCAGGCGGCGCCCGGGTACGCGGTCGGGTCGCTCGGCGCCATGTGGACCATCGACCGCGTGCTGGTGCTCATGGGCCTCGCGTGAGCGCGCCGAGGTCCGGCCGGGCCGGCCTGCGGGGACTCGCGCTCGCTGTCGCAGCGCTGGCGGTGCCGGCGGGGCTGTCCGCCCACGAGGGGGGGTCGGTCGCAGGGCTCCTGTCCGGCTTGCTCCACCCGGTCACGGGTCTCGACCACGTGATCGCGATGATCGCCGTGGGTCTGTGGGGCGCGCAGCTCGGGAAGCCCGCGGTCTGGGTGCTGCCCGTCGTCTTCCCGATGGTCATGGCGTTCGGGGGCATGCTGGGGCTGATCGGCCTCCCCATCCCGGGGGTCGAGATCGGGATCGCTGCCTCGGCGATCCTCCTGGGAGGCGTGGTCGCCGGAGAGGTGAATCCGGGTCTGCGGCTCGCCGGCCTGCTCGTCGCGGTATTCGCGATCTTCCACGGGCACGCGCACGGGACGGAGCTTCCGGATGGGCAGAGCGGGATCCTCTACAGCATCGGGTTCGTCGCGAGCACGGGACTGCTACACGCCTCGGGGATCGCCATCGGTCTGATCCACCGGTGGGACTGGGGTCGGCGCGTCCTGCGCGTGCTCGGGGGCGTGGTCGCCGCGGGAGGGGCCTGGTTTCTCCTGCAGGCTCTGAGCGGGGGATGAGGCGCCCCTCATCCCGCGGCTCGGCCGCGGTCGCGATCGCAGCGGCCTGGCTCCTCGCGATGCCGGAGGCCGCCCACGCGCACCTCGTGACGACCGGTCTCGGGCCGCTGTTCGACGGCATCATGCACCTCGCGGTGACCCCGGAGGATCTCCTGCCCGTCGCCGCGATCTCGATGCTGGTCGGGCTCCGCGGCAAGGAGCACGCACGGGCCGCGCTCCTGACGGTGCCGGTCGCGTGGGTCCTCGCCGGCTGGGTCGGTCTCGGCCGGCCTGTCGAGATCCCGCTCGCGACGACGTTCGTGTCCTTTCTCGCCTTCGGCGGGTTGGTCGCGGCCGATGTCCGGCTGTCGCGCGCGTGGATCGTCGTGCTCGCCGCGGCGCTCGGCGCCCTGCACGGGTATCTAAACGGGTACGAGATGGCTGTCGCGGGGCTCGGCATGACGGGGCTGATCGGCTCGGCGGCTTCGGTGTTCGTGCTGATGACGCTGGCGAGCGCTCTCGTCGTCTCCCTCGAGGTAGGGTGGACTCGCATTGCCGTGCGGGTGGCGGGAAGCTGGGTCGTCGCCGTCGGGCTTCTCATGATAGGGTGGAGCCTTCGCTAGCCGATTCGTGGCCCCGGGGTTGCAGTAGGGCCGGGCTGGCGGGCCGCGACGGCGGCGCAGGCCGCATCCGTCGGGTCGAGAACGGAACCTCGAGAGAGTGATGACAGAGAAAGCCGAGCGGGGAGCCCCGAAGATCGTCGACAAACCCTGGGGTCGTGAAGTCTGGTACGCCCATAACGATCGGTACGCCGGGAAGATCCTCGAGGTCGACGCCGGACACGTGCTGTCGTTGCAGAAGCACAACGTCAAGCACGAGACGATGTACCTTCAGTCGGGGCGAATGCGCTTCACGCTCGGCGACGACGTCTTCGAGTGGCGCTCCGGGGAGACCGTATCTATCCCGCCCGGAAACGTGCACCGGATGGAGGCGCTCGAGGACAGCGTGATTCTCGAAGTGAGCACGCCCGAGCTCGACGACCTCGTCCGTCTCGAGGACCGCTACGGCAGGAATTCCGACGACACCTAGGCCGAGCGCCTGCGGAGGACGAGTGCGACCACAGAAGGTGAACGCCGATTCGATCCTGAAGCTCATCCACCTCACGATGCTCAGCGGGACTCTCGCCTTCTTCGCCGTCGTCTATTTTCTGTTCGTCGGTCGCGAGACGGGTACGGAGAGCGAGGTTCTCAGATGGGTGTGGTTCGGCGTGGCCGTGGCCGCGGTCTTCGGCGCCGGGTTCCTGCGTGGTCGGATCGGCGGGCAGTCGACCGAGGAGGAGGTCCGGACCACGGGCATCCTCATCTGGGCACTCGCCGAAGGGGCCGCTTTGATCGGGTTGGTCTCCACGATCGTCACCGGTGAACCGATGCCTGCCCTGGGCGCCACCCTGATCGGCGTGTTTCTCATGGTCCACCACCGCCCGTCGCAGCTGGGCTGACCATGTCCATCGCGCCGGGTTCAGCCGTCGTCGATCGCGGCGAACACCTCATCGTGTTGGGCGTGCCGCCCGAGCTGTTTCTTCGAGAAGACCAGCTTGCCATCCGAGACGACCTCGAACCTCCCGCCGGAGGACTCGATCAACTCGACATGGGCCGTGCGGTACCGTTCCTCGAGTGCGGCCGCCAAACTGGCGGCTCTGGGACGGTAGTTTCAGACGACGCAGAACTCGATCGTGATATTCATGTGCCCAGTCTCGGGACATGGCGGACCGGGATCAAGCCCGACCACCGTCGTGAGGGCCGGCAGTGGTGAGCGGCGGGTCCCGGGTCGTCGTAGGAGGCGCGGCCGTTCTCCCATGCGCCGTCGCGCCCGTGCGTCGTGAGCCGCACCACCGGGCCGAGCTCGTTTCGCAGTGGGTACTCGGTGAGTCCATCGCGATCGAAGCGCTCGAGGGGACGTGGCTGCGCGGGCGCGGGCCGGACGGATACACCGGCTGGACTCCTGCGGCACCGTTCCGGAACGCCGTCTTTTCCGCGTCTGAATGGGAGGAGGCCGCCAAGCTCAGATCGATCGGCACATCGCTTCTGGGGACTAGCGGTCTCGAGCGACTCCCATGGGGAGCGCGCCTCTGGCCCGGGGCGGCCGGCGAGTCGGTGGTGCTGCCGGACGGGCGGGCGGTGACTCCGACTGAGCCGGACCGTGTCGTGACCGCGGCGGGAGCCGCTCGTCGGGGCGAGGACCCCCTGCCGACCGCCCCCGACGCCGCCGTCGAGCGGGTCACCCGATTGGCGACGCAGTGGGTCGGGGTCACGTATCTGTGGGGAGGACGCACCGAGCTCGGAGTCGACTGTTCGGGTCTCGTGCAGGCCGTGTACGCGACTGTGGGCGTCAAGCTTCCGCGTGACAGCCACCAGCAGTACGAGGCCGATCCGGACCTCGGCTCGGACGGCGGCGCTCCTGAACCCGGCGACCTGGTCTTCTTCGCTCCCGAAGGGGCGGCTATCACACATGTGGCCATGTCGCTGGGCGGATCCCGAATCATACACTGTGCGTCGACGAACGGACGCGTGGCGGAAGACGATCTCGAGGCCAACGATCCGCTGGCGGGGCTGCTCTCACGCTCGATCGTGGGGCTCACGCGTCCGGCGGAGCGGTGATCTCCTCCAGTGCCGGAACCGGCGGCTCAGCTGTCCTCGAGCACGACGACCGCGGCGGCCATGCCGCCGTCGTGAGTGATCGACACGTGGATGCCGGAAGCGCCGATCGCATCCAGGTGCTCGGCTGCCCGGCCACTGGCGGTGAGCCGAGGGCGCTCGCCCTGTCCTCCGGACAGCGCGATGTCCTGCCAGGAAATCCCCCGGCTCAGTCCCGTGCCCAGGGCCTTGAGGAAGGCCTCCTTCGCGGCAAAGCGGCCGGCGAGACACTCCGACGCGTTGGCCCGGCCCTCGCAGTCGGCGAGCTCGGCTGGAGTAAAGAGACGGGACGCGGCCCGGTCCGGGTGCCGCGCGAGGACGTGCTCCAGCCGGGCGACCTCGATCATGTCGATTCCGAGTCCTACGACCACGATGGCGCCCTCCCGGACGGGTTCGTCTCGTACGTTGCTACCGAGGGTGCCAGAATCTATCCTCCCGGACTTCGGGTGTCCCGAGCGGGCCCGCTGGACGGACAAAACTGAGTGCGATGGAACAGGCTACCTTTCAGCCAGGCTCTCTCGACGAACTGATCACGGCCCTCCAGGCGGAGCGGCCCGATGCCCCTCCCGATGCCGTAGCCGAGCTCACGCGACGCCTTCTGTCGCGTGGATCGGCCGAGTTTCTCGCCGCCGACCCGCTGGAAGAGGTCGTCGACACCCTGACGCGTCTCTACGCGCTCGTCGACGCCGCGACGCCGGGGGAGGTGTCGGTGCGCACCGCGTGGGACCCCGACGATCCGACCAGAGGCGTACTCCAGACCGTCATGGACGATTGCCCGTTCATCGTGGATACGATCCGCGAGCACGTCCACTCGCTGGGTCTGCATATCCCCCACCTCCTGCACCCCGTCGTGTCGATCCACCGGGACGAGGCCGGAGGCGTAGTGGAGATCGGCGAGCGGACCGCCGAAGGGCATACGACTTCGGTCGTCCACATGACGATGGAGGGGGTGCTCGATGATGAGGCGCGCGCGGCCCTGAACGACGAGCTCCGCACGCGACTCGATCAGGTCACGGCGGTCACCGCCGACTTCGCGGAGATGCGGGCCAGGGTCGATGGGGTGATCGACGAGCTGCAGAGGCGAAAGGCCCAGGCGGAAGGCCTGACTGCCGATCTCGAGGAAGTTCAGGAGCTCCTGCGCTGGATGAAGGACCCGGGATTCGTGTTTCTCGGCTACCGCGCGTATCTGGTGGAGCCTGACGAGAGCGGCCGTACCTTCGTGACCGCCGAGGTGGGGACCGGCCTCGGGATCCTCCGGGACGAGAGTCGGTCGCGTCACGCCAGGCCGACGGCGGTGGAGGACCTGCCTCCGGAGCTGCGCGCGCGCACACTCGGCGGCCCGCTGCTCATCATCTCGAAGACGAACTCCGAATCTCCGATCCGTCGCCGCGTCCAGATGGACTACATCGGGATCAAACGATTCGGACCGGGTGGCGAGATGCGCGGCGAGCACCGGTTTCTCGGGCTTCTCACCGCGAAGGCGTACAACCAGGATGCGTCGACGATCCCGATCCTGCGGCGTAAGCTCCGGGAGGTCCTCGAGATCGAGGAGGCGCCGAAGGGGTCGCACGACTACAACCTAATCCTCCAGACATTCAACTCGATGCCGAAGGAGGAGCTGTTCCTCTCGACGCCCGAGGAGATCCGTGCCGTCGTCGAAGCCGTCATGGAGACGGAGGGGGCCGACGACGTGCGGGTGACATCGCGCCCGGATTCACTGGGCCGTGGCCACAACGTCCTGGTCATCCTGCCGAAGAACCGCTATTCGGCGGCCGTCCGACGCAGGCTGCAGAGCGCGCTCACCGACACGTATCACGGCCGACTTCTCAACTACCACCTGGCCCTCGGCCGGACGGACCAGGCCCGACTCCATTTCTACGTGTCGCACGATCGCGAACACCCGGGCCCCGAGACGGCAGTGCTCGAAGCGGTCGTTCGCGAGACCGTCAGGTCGTGGGACGAGAAGCTCGTGGAGGCGCTGGTGGCCGCCCACGGGCCGAAGGAGGGTCAGAAGCTCGGAGAGCGATACGCGACTTCGTTTCCGGCCAGCTATCAGGCGGCGATCGATGTGGCGTCCGCCGTCGACGACGTGAGCCAGCTCGACGCGCTCGACCGCATGACCGCACAGCA
>JAOTZH010000182.1 GCA_029861425.1 Gemmatimonadota bacterium | reverse complement strand
AGTACATAGGTGGCGGCGAGTCCCGGAACGATCAGCGCGAGCGACGACGCGGTCCCCAGCACGTCGGTCAGAGCCACTCCCGCCGGATCGAGCGCGATCAGCACGATCAGGACGGCTGCCGTCAGCGGGCCCAGCCCGATGACGAGCAGCTCAGCGAAGACGTTCGTCGTGTTCATGCGAGGAAGATGGGGGGCGGGAAGGCGCGAGGCCAAGCGCGCGGGCTTAGCGGCTCAGCGCCCCGTCCACAGAACGATGGCGCCGCAGCTCTGCGCCTGGAAGTCCGCGAACTCGCCCGGGAGGTCGCCGGACCCCGTGTAGACCTCGATCCCCGCGATGTCGCCGGGCTTGGCGAAATCGTTGATCCCCTGCCCCGCCACCTGGCGGACCCGTCGACCGTTGAGGTAAAGGCTCGGCCCCAGAAAGATCTCCACGCCGCTCTGCCGGGGCTTACGGCATGCGGGGTTCGATCCGACGATCACGGGGAAATCGCAGCGCGAAGTGAAGCACCGCCCGTGCATCATCTGGACTCGCGGAATGTCCGAGAGGATGTGGCTGACCTGACCCGCCCCGCGCTCCTCGATGTCCAGTCGCGTCACATAGTGCCCGAGACCGAGCCGCTCGTTGAAGTCTCTGCGCTCGTAGAAACCGGACATCTCGAGCTTGTGCGAACGCACGCCGACGATCTCGACTTCGATGGGCGCGACCGGCAAAACTGCGGGGTCGAGGAGGACCTGAACCTCGAGGGTCCCGTCCCGGGGCATCTGGAAAGCGGACTCGATCTCCCCGTAGGCCAGGTGCCGCACGGTGATCGTCTGAAGCCCTTCGTCCACGTCGTCGAGCTGGAACCGCCCGGCTCCGTCGCTGACCGAGGTGAATCCCCGGTCGCCCGCCCCCACGAGGGCGTTGGGCACCGCGCGCATCGTCGATCGGTCCACCACGGTGCCCACCACTCGACCCGTCACGGCCGCCGCCTCGGTGCCACCGAACGCGACCCCGAGGGGGACCTCCAGAACCTCCCCCTCGGAAAGCTCGGCGGCGACGCTCTGTCCGTCGAACTGCTCGAGGGAAGCCTGTACGAGGATGGGGATGTTCGTGCGGACGCCGCAGACGATATAGATGCCGTTTCGAAGGGACTGGGCGCGCGTCTCGCCGCCGGACCAACGGACGACCACGTTCGCGCCGGGGACCGGCACCGCCCCTTCGGTCGCCCGCACCACGCCCCAGATGATCCCGTCGGCGGGGTCGTATCCGGGACACTCGGGCGTCTGGGCGGCGAGATCACCGCTCGTGACGACGATCAGACCGATCGCGCAGTTCATGAGGCCGCGGCGGACGCGGCCGTTGGGGTACAGCATCTGGGCCTCCCGGCAGTCCCTAAACGTGGCTCAGGGTCGTCGTCGATGGAAGAGTCGGGGTCCCGTTCCTGACAGTTCCCTTGCGCGACGGAATTACGTCCCTAGGCTCTCCGGACCGCCGTATATCTACTCCAACGCGGAACTGCCACGATGAAGCTCTCCTCGATCCGTCTGTGTCTCGTCACCCTGCCCCTGCTCTTCGCGACCGCCGACCTCGTCGGACAACAGACGGCCGCTGGCGCCGGCGTGGAGCGACTCCTTGCCGGGCTGCCGCTCCGCGAGCTCGGCCCCGCCCTCATGGGCGGACGGATCGCCGACATCGCCGTTCACCCGCAAGACGGGAGCACCTGGTACGTCGCGGCAGGGTCGGGCGGTCTGTGGAAGACTTCGAACGCGGGCGTCACCTGGACCCCCGTGTTCGACGAGCAGCCGTCCTATTCCATCGGCGACGTGGCGATCGATCCGAGCAACCCTGACGTGATCTGGGTCGGGACTGGCGAGAACGTGAGTGGCCGGCACGTCGGCTGGGGGAGCGGTGTCTATCGCAGCCGCAACGGCGGGGCGTCCTGGGAGCAGGTCGGGATCGACGACTCTCAGCACATCGGGAAGATCCTCGTCCACCCGCGAGACAGCCGGGTCGTATTCGTCGCGGCCGAGGGTCCGCTCTGGTCCGCCGGCGGCGACCGGGGGCTCTACCGCTCGACCGACGGTGGGGAGACGTGGGCCCCTGTGCTCCAGATCGATGCGGACACCGGCGTGACCGACATCGAGTTCGCCCCGGACGACCCGGATGTCCTGTACGCGGCGGCCTATCAGCGTCGACGACAGATCTGGGGACACCTGGCCGGCGGCCCCAACTCGGGCATCCACAAATCGACGGATGGCGGCGAGACCTGGCGGCGAATCACGACGGGGCTGCCCTCGGGTGATGTCGGCAAGATCGGCCTGGCGGTAACCCCGGCGAACCCGGACGTGGTGTACGCGACGATGGAGGCGCAGGACAGCGAGCGCGGGTTCTATCGCTCCCTCGACCGCGGCGAGAGCTGGGAGCGTCGGAATTCCTACATCTCCGGCGGCACGGGACCGCACTACTACCAGGAGATCGAGGCGTCACCCGAGAACGCTGATCTGGTCTACCAGATGGACGTGTTTCTTCAGGTCACGCGCGACGGCGGGGACACGTTCGGGAACCTCGAGACCGGACGTGCGAAGCACAGCGACAACCACGCCATGTGGATCGATCCCGAGGACGGGAACCACATGCTCGTCGGGACGGACGCGGGACTCTACGAGACGTTCGACGAGGGGGTGACGTTCCGACACTTCCCCAATCTTCCGATCTCGCAGTTCTACAAGCTCGCCCTGGACAGCGCGGAGCCCTTCTACAACATCCTCGGCGGTGCACAGGACCTCGGCACGCTGCACGGGCCGGCCCGTACGATGAATACGGAAGGCGTCCGGAATCGCGACTGGTACGTGCCGATGGGCGCGGACGGGTACGCCGTCCAGATCGACCCGACCGATCCGCAAACCCTGTATCTGCAGACACAGCAAGGGAATCTCTATCGCTACGACCGGCGAAGCGAAGAGGCTCTCGACATCCAGCCCCAGCCGTCACCGGGCGATCCGCCCGAGCGCTGGAACTGGGACGCACCCGTTCTCCTCAGCCCGCACGATCCCGATAGGCTCTACTTCGGCTCGCAGCGTCTCTGGCGTAGCGACGACCGGGGGGACTCCTGGACACCGATCTCCGAGGACCTCACGAGCGATGTGAACCGCTACGAGCTCGAGTTCGCCGGACGCGTGTGGAGCGTGGACGCGTTGATCGACAACGGGGCGATGTCCAAGTACGCGACGCTCACGGGGATCTCCGAATCGCCGGTCACCGAGGGCGTGATCTACACGGGAAGCGACGACGGCCTGATCCACGCGACCGAGGACGGCGGCGCGACGTGGCGTGTGGCGAGCCCCCCCCCGGGCCTGCCCGAGCGGTCGTTCGTCAACGATGTGGAGGCGTCGCAGCACGACGGCGGGACCGTCTTCATCGCCGCAGACAACCACAAGACCGGCGACTTCGCACCCTACGTGTTCGAGAGCGACGACCATGGCCGGACGTGGCGCTCCATTAGCGGCGATCTCCCGATGGGCGTGATCGCGTGGGCGATCGAGCAGGACCACGTCGAGCCGAGCCTCCTGTTCCTCGGAGCCGAGAACGGGCTCTACTTCAGCCCGAACGGGGGCACGAACTGGCATCGGCTCGCGGGCGCACCGACGATCCCCTTCCGCGACCTCGAGGTGCAGCGAAGAGACGGCGACATCGTGGGTGCGACGTTCGGACGCGGCTTCTATGTGCTCGACGACTATTCGCCGCTTCGCGCGATCGCGAGCAGCACGGTGGCGGCCGGAGTTCTACCGGTGCGCGACGCCTGGTGGTACGTACCGTCCGTCCCGATGCAGGCACGCGGCAAGCCGACCCTCGGAAGCGACGACTATACGGCGGACAACCCGCCGTTCGGCGCGGTGTTCACGTACTACCTCGCCGACGCGCCACAGACCGGCCGCGAAGCCCGACGCGAGGGCGAGCGCGATGTCCGCGATGAGGGTGGCAATGTCGGCTTCCCCGGGTACGACCGGCTGCTCGAGGAGTCTCTCGAGAGCGGGCCCCGCGCGTTGATCGCGGTCTCGGACGCGGCGGGCGATCCGGTCCGGTGGGTGGACGCTCCGGCGCGCGAGGGCCTCCACCGCGTGGCATGGGACCTCCGGCGGCCGGCCCCCGACCCGATCGACCTGACCGTCCCCGATTTCGTGCCGCCGTGGGCCGGGTCGCCCCGGGGGCCGCTGGTCGCTCCCGGGCGCTACTCGGCGCAGCTCGTGATGGTGTCGAGCGGCGGGGTCGAGGAGGTCGGAGACCCGCAGCCGTTCGAGGTGAGGGCCGTTCCCACCACGGCTTCCGGGACCGACTTCGAGGCGCTCGTCGCGTTCCAGAACGAGGTGGGCGACCTGATGCGGCGAATCTCCGGGGCGTCGGCCGAGATCGGCCGGGCCCGGAACCGTCTGCGACACATGCGAGCCGCGCTTCTCGAGACGCCCCGGGCCGACCCGGGTCTGTTCGGCGACCTCGATGGGTTCAACGTGACTCTGGATGGGCTTAGCACGCGGCTGAACGGTGATCGGATCCGTCCCGGTCTGAACGAGGCCACCGTGCCGTCGATCCGCGGACGGGTCGGCCGCGTGGCGGGAGGCCACTGGAACACGCGGGCGACTCCGACGGCGACCCACCGCCGAAACATCGAGATCGCGGAAGCCGACTTCAACGCGCTACGGGGCGACCTGCGAGCGGCACTGGAAGGCGAGCTGGTCGGGCTAGAGAATGCGCTGGAGGCGGCGGGAGCGCCCTGGACGCCCGGCCGGGCGATCCCGCCGCAGTAATGCCCGCGGCGACCCCAGAAGCCCCCTGGGGTCGCCGCGGGAGATGTCGACCGGAGCAGGACTACTCGGCCGGGTTATCCGAGTTGAAGATGTCGCGCGTGACCCACCAGCCGTCGTCGCGGCGGCGCCAGATCTCCACATACGAGCCGTTGTCGCTGCCCGTGACGTTGCCCGCGTCGTCGACGAAATCGAACGAGTACTTGCCCAGGACATAGGCGCAGTCCCCATCTCCGTCGATCTCGTCGAGCTCGAAAGCCATGTTCGTGAACGGCGGAAAACCCTCGAGGAACGCGACGACTTCGGCATGACCCCTCGCGGGCGGCATCCCCTCGGGGATCATCACGATGTCCGGCCCGTGGATCGCGTTCGCGAACCCCGCGAAGTCCTTTCTGTTCATGGCCTCCACCGATGCGGCGGCCTTGGCCTCGATCTCGGCCCGAGCTTCTGCGCTGATTGGCACGAAGGGTCTCCTTTGTTGGATGATTGGCGATTTCCGTTCGCGGACCCGGGTCCTTACGGATTCACCGTCACGTGTGCGAACCCCGAGTCGACGGTGTAGGCGACGCTGGTCACGCTGGTCACGCCGGTCACGTCGTTCGTCTGCGTCGTCGAGCCGTCCGGGCTGTCGCACATGTTGTTCTGCTCCACGCCCCCGGGCGGCGTGAACGTCACCGTCACTGTCCCGAAGCACTGCGTCCTGAGGGTGACCGCCCCGGGTGTGAGAAGGTAGGTCCCGCTCGTCTCTATCCGCACCGTCTCCCCGGGCGGAAGCGGCGAGTTGGGTTGCAGGACCGGGGGATTGCAATCTTCGTTTGGTCCCTCACGTCAGGCCGACGTCCTCCGCGAGGGCATCGGGCTCGGCCACCTTCGCGAGCCTGAGCGACCCCACGGAGGTGGCACACCCCAGACCCCCGGACGTCAGCAGGAAGGGGACGACCGCGAACATCGGAATCGGATTCCCAGCCGAAGCCGCGATCGCCATCAGTCCCATCGGAATCGCCATCCCGGCGACCGCCCCGAGCACCCCCATGGAGGCTGGCCGGATGTCCCCGAGCAGCCGGTTTCGGTATGCAATCCCCAGTACGACCGAGAATACGGACCCGCTGAGGAACCCGAAAAGCGCCGAATTGGCGAGTATCGCGCCGATGACCCCCGTCGGCAGCCCGATTCCACCCAGGAGGGCGGGCACGATCGTGAACAGCACGCTTCCGAACATCCACGCGACGGCCCACACGACCCCGTTTCCGATCAGAGCCCGAAACTTCCGCAGGAGTCCCATCATCATTCGCCCTTCAGAACGCGTCTCCCGGGGCCGCGCCAGGCCAGAGCGCTCCTCCAGCCGTGCCTCGGAGACCAGACATCCTTGTCGTACTCCGGAGTCACGATGAGTTCCCTCGCCCGACGCCTAGAAGGCTACGGGCTCCTTGAACCGTCCGTACACCTTCTCGAGCGCAAGCCGGATCTCCCCAAGCGTCGCGTACGCCCGAACCGCATCGAGCATCGGCGGCATCACGTTCTCGTCCGCGACCGCCGCGGCCGTGAGCCGCCCGAGGGCTGTCTCCGTCGCCGCGTTGTCGCGACGTGACCGCAGCGATGCCAGACGGGCCTCCTGCTTCGACGCGGCTTCCTCGCCGATCTTCAGGATCTCGATCGCCGGCTCGTCCGACTCGACGAAACGGTTCACGCCGACCACCGTCTGCTGCCCGGTCTCCATCTCTTCCTGGAACCGGCGTGCGGAGGCGGCGATTTGAGCCTGGAAGTAGCCGGCTTCGATCCCGTCGACGACCCCGCCGATGTCGTCGATCTCCTGGAAGATCGCCTCTGCCTCGGCCTCGAGCTGGTCGGTGAGCGACTCGAGGAAGTAGGAGCCGGCTAGCGGGTCGATCGTGTTCGGCACGCCGGTCTCGTACGCGAGGATCTGCTGTGTGCGAAGCGCGATCCGCGCGGCCTCCTCGGTCGGGAGCGCGAGCGTCTCGTCCATCGCGTTCGTGTGGAGCGACTGCGTCCCGCCGAGCACGGCCGCGAGCGCCTGATACGCCACGCGGACGATGTTGTTGTGCGGCTGCTGGGCCGTCAGCGAAACGCCCGCCGTCTGCGCGTGGGTTCGAAGCTGGAGGCTCTTGGGGCTCTTCGCGCCGTAGACGTCGCGCATGTGGCGAGCCCAGATCCGCCGGCCCGCGCGAAACTTCGCGATCTCCTCGAAGAAATCGTTGTGGACGTCCCAGAAGAAGGAGAGACGGGGCGCGAACGAATCGACATCCAGCCCGCGCTCCATCCCGGCCTCGACGTACGTGAAGCCGTTCTTGAGCGTGTACGCGAGCTCCTGGGCCGCGGTCGCGCCGGCTTCACGGATGTGGTATCCGGAAATCGAGACGGTGTGGAACCTGGGCGCATGCTGGGCCGACCACTCGAAGCAGTCGGTGATGACCTTGAGCGCCGGACCGGGCGGGAAGATCCACGCGTGTTGCGCCTGGTATTCTTTGAGGATGTCGTTCTGGATCGTCCCGCGGACCTTTTCGAGCGGCACGCCCTGCTTCTCGGCCGCCGCGAGGAGGAAGCAGTACAGCATGATCGCGGGGCCGTTGATCGTCATCGAAACGGACACCTGGTCGAGCGGGATCCCGTCGAACAGCGTCTCCATGTCCTCGAGGCTGGCGATCGCGACTCCGCACTTCCCCACCTCGCCCTCCGACCGTGCGTCGTCGGAGTCGTATCCCATCAGCGTCGGGAAGTCGAACGCGACCGACAGGCCCGTCTGGCCCCGTTCGAGCAGGTACTTGTAGCGCTCGTTCGTCTCCGCGGCGGTCGCGAACCCGGAGAAGAGCCGCATCGTCCAGAGCTTCGTCCGGTACATGCTGTGGTACGGACCGCGCGTATACGGAAACTCGCCCGGAAGACCGATGTCGGTCAGGTAGTCGCGGTCGCCCCCGTTCAGCGGCGTGTAGAGCGGGTCTACCTCACGACCGGAGATCGACCGGAAGCTCGTGTCGTCACGGTGCGGCGTCGCGTGGTATACCGCCTCCCAGAGCTCCAGCTGGTCGCTCAGCGCGCCGGGATCGTCGATTCTGTCCATTCCCTGCTCCATCGGGGATCGTGTTTCGTGGCCGCTCAATCTAGTCGAGACGCGGTTCGCGCGCCGGTCTGGCCGCGATCGTGGCCGTCTGGGGGGCGTGTACGTCGATCCGTCCTGGCCCAGCGCTCACGGCGACTGCAGGACACGGGTCCGGCTCGCTTGGGCCCTGCCGCTTCGCCAGGCCCGCTGCGTCTGAGCGTCTCGGGTGCGACAGATGTACGCTCGTCCGGACCCGTGTCCCGCAGGCGCCTCCGGT
>JAOTZH010000180.1 GCA_029861425.1 Gemmatimonadota bacterium | reverse complement strand
GGCCCGCAGCTGCCGAGCGACCCAGAAGCCGCGTCGCACATCCTCGATGTACGTCTGCGGGTCGTGTGCGAACCCCGTGGCCTCGCCCAGCAGCTCGGCGTAGCGGGGCGCCATCAGGCTCGGCTCCGGCGTCGCGGCGATCTCCATCTCGTACAGGAACTCCGCCGCCTGTCGACGCAGCCGGTAGACGTGGAGGAACCGGGCCAGCGACAGATAGCCATCCAGGGTGACCCCACCCAGACCGGACGCGGCTCCGGCCCACCCGCGGTCGAGCGTAAGCCCCTCGAACAGGAGGGCGAACGTCTCGGTGACGGACGTATCCCCCAGAGCACGATCCTCCCACGGGAGCGACGCGGACGTGTGAGTGAAGTGCAGAGCGTGGCCCGTCTCGTGAAGCAGGCTCCGGGCATCCGCGTGCCCACCGATTGGCGAGACGACGAGGACGACGTCACCCGGCACCCGGATGGCGGCGCAGAAGGATTGGGATTCCTTGTTCGGCCGGCGATCGAGATCGAGCCGGAACCCCTCGTTGTTCAGCGGCAGTCCGATGTCCTCGAGATCTCCGCGCACCCGCGAGAGTAGCGGGTTCAGGGCGAACGGCTGCGCCAGCCATCTCATCCCCTGTAGCCACACGGCATCGGAGCGGGCGGCGGAGCGGGCCTCGATGTGGAGGCGTCTACCAACCTCACGTAGGAAAGACTCGCGGTAGGAAGCCTCCGTTGCTGCCAGGATTTCGACCGCCTGCCGCTCGAGCGCCCGAAGTCCCAGGCCCGCCAGGCGCTCCCGAGCGTCGACGTACCCGCCCAGCCCCAGCTCATGGACGGCCTCCCGCTCGCGGTGGAGGGTGTCGAGCTGCAGGGCCGACGCCTCTTCGACTCGTTGGTTGCGTGCGTGCTGCCACGCCAGACGCTCGCCGCGGTCCTCGGCTCTGGCAATGGCTGCCGGCACGCGTCGCAGGGGCAGCTCGCCGTTCGCCAGCTCGACCGTGGCTCCGACCTCCCAACCCCTGAGCTGATCCTCGAGTGGCGCGAGCTCCGCTTCGACGTGCTGGTTGGCGACCCAGGCGAAGAGCGACTTCAGCCGCCTCCGCCTGGCACCCTCCGCCTCGGCCAGATCACGCTGGATCGCGGGCAGGACACCGGTCGACAGGAGAAGGCCATTCTCCTCGTAGAGCTCGCGATACCGAGATCGCTCCTTCAGCCCCGCGCGGGTCTCGTATCGCTCGAGCGCGAGCGCGCTCTTCAAGCGCTCTGCCCTTTCGCGGATCTCGGAGACATCGAACGACATTGGGGCTCCGGCGAGTTGGCGGGTGAAGCGGCGGCGCGTCGGGCGCCGCCGACTCTTATGCCTTGTGGATGGCGTCGGCCAGGTACGCGGCGACGGAATCCAGCGATACCCGTTCCTGCGCGAGCGTGTCACGGTCTCTCACGGTCACGGATCCGTTCTCGAGAGTCTCGCCATCGATCGTGAGACAGAATGGCGTGCCCGCCTCGTCCTGGCGCCGGTACCTCTTCCCGATGGAACCGGCCACATCGTGCTGGACGTTGAACTGACCGCGCAGATCCGCCGCGAGCTTCTCGGAGATCTCCGGCATCCCGTCCTTCTTCACGAGCGGGAACACGGCGGCCTGGATGGGCGCCAGCTTCGGTGACAATCGGAGCACTATCCGGGTCTCGTTCTCGAGCTCCTCCTCGTCGTACGCGTCCGCCAGCACGACGAGCAGCGTGCGGCTCAGGCCGGCGGACGTCTCGACGACGTAGGGGACGTAGCGCTCCTGCGACGCCGGGTCGAAGTACTCGAGCTTCTTCCCCGAGTGCTCCTGGTGGTTCCCGAGGTCGTAGTCCGTGCGGTTGTGGATGCCCTCGAACTCCTGCCAGCCGAACGGGAAGCGGTATTCGATATCGAACGCGCGCTTGCAGTAATGCGCGAGCTCGTCCGGCCCGTGCTCATGGAGGCGGAGTCGATCCTCACGGATTCCGAGCGACTTCACCCAGTCCATGCGACGCTCCATCCAGGCCTCGAAGTGCTCGTCCTCGCTCCCGGGCTTCACGAAGTACTGCATCTCCATCTGCTCGAACTCGCGCGTCCGGAAGATGAAGTTCCCCGGGGTGATCTCGTTTCGAAACGCCTTCCCGACCTGGGCGATCCCGAACGGCACCTTCTGGCGGGCGCTGTCCTGGACGTTCTTGAAATTGACGAAGATCCCCTGTGCCGTCTCCGGTCGGAGATAGACCGTCGCTTTGTCGTCCTGTACCACGCCCATGAACGTCTTGAACATCAGGTCGAACTGACGCGGCTCCGTCCAGTTGCCGCGTGTCCCGCAGGACGGGCACTGCTGCTCATCGGCGTTTCCCGCCTCGATATCAGCCAACTCGTCCGCCCGGAACCGCCGGTGGCAGTTCGTGCACTCGACGAGGGGGTCGGAGAACGCCCCCACGTGACCGCTGGCGACCCAGACCTCGGGGTTCATCAGGATCCCGGCGTCGACGCCCACGATGTTGTCGTGACGATACACCATCTCCCGCCACCAGTGCTGCTGGATCTTGTTCTTGAGCTCGATCCCGAGGGGACCGTAGTCGTAGACCGACCCCACACCCCCGTAGATCTCGGAGGACTGGAAGATGAAGCCGCGTCGCTTGGACAACGACACGAGCTTGTTCATGAGGTCGGACGGGTGGCCGGACTCGTTCTCGGACATGGTCGTGCTGCGCGGTCTATGCGTCTGGCTGAGCGGCCGGTCGGCCGTCGTTGATTCCTCTAGTAAAAAGGAGCCGCCAGGGGCGACTCCGCAGGGTCAACGATAGCCGTTCCGCGCGACGGGCGGCAAGAAACCGACCTCTGGGAGGGCGGACAAGGACCCGCTCAGTCCGCCCCTCGGCGACGGGCCACAGCGTCCACCGCGATCACCCCATCGGCGTAGCAGAACACCGGGTTCAGCTCGATCTCGTCGAGCTCGCCCGCATCGAAGGCCCGTCCCAACGAGTCGACGAGTGACCACAGAGCCGTGAAGTCGATCGGTGGGTCGCCTCGATATCCCTGGAGCAGGGCACGCTTCTTCAGCTCGCCGATCATCGCGTCGAGCTGGGTGTGGTGGAACGGCGCGAGGCGAAGTGCCAGGTCCGGATCGAGCTCCGCCAGGACGCCGCCAAACCCGATGGTGAGTACAGTGCCGAAGCTCTCATCCCTGCGGATGTCGATCAGGAGCTCCGCGATCGGCGGTGGGAGCATCTGCGTGAACAGCACGCCGGTGACGGCGGACGCCCCGACGTGACGGGCGGCGGCGGTCCTGCAGGCCTCGGCGGCCTCCAGCGCCCCGGCCTCGCCAGTCACTCCCAGTCGGACGGCTCCCACGTCCGTCTTGTGCGGGAGCGGCGCCGCGACCGCCTTCACGGCCCACGGGCCCGGCCGGTGAGCGACGAGCTGGCGGATCTCGGACTCGTCACGGCAAGACACGCCCGGGACGACCGGGACGCCGTGTGCCGTCACGAGCTCGCGCGTCTCGGACTCCGACATCCAGCCCGACCGGGGGTCCGCGTCGTGCCGAGGCTTCGCGCTCGGGGGTCCGCGTCGCTTCAGGCCCTCCTCGGCGAGGGCGAACCCGTCGTACCGGCTGTATCTCCAGAGGCCCGCGCAACACGCAGCGGCGATCTCCAGAGATCCGGATACGGGCACACCCGCGCTCCGGAGCCGTTCCAGAGCTTCGGGGCGCCGGTGGGCGTAAAGCGAATGGACGACGAGTGGGACCCCCGTGGCAGCGGCAGCCAAGTCCTCGGCCGTCTGGAGCTCCTCAGCCTCGAGGCTGGACGAGAAACGGATCGCGTATCCGCCGAACAGCCCGATGAGCAGGATCCCGCAGCAGGCGGGGTCCGACGAGGCGATCTTGACCGCTCGCGCGAGCACGGACGGCGCGGCGTCCGGGGCCCCGGCCGCGTCTACCGGGTTCGACGCGCTCGAGGCCGGTCCGAGAAGGTCTTCGAGAGCTCCCTGTGTTTTCGGACTCAGTCGAGCGAGATCGATCCCCAGACTCGCGAACCGGTCCGCAGCGATCGTCCCGTGCCCTCCTCCATCCGAGATCACGACGAAGCCGGCGCCTGACTCGTCCCGGCGCGGGGTCGCGGGTTGAAGCGCGAGCGCCTCGGCGACCGGCAGCAACTCGTCCGATCGATCCACCTCGATCATTTCGCTCTGCCAGGCCGCCGTTCGAAAGACGCGGTACGGGCCGGCGATGGCACCGGTGTGGGACTTCGCGGCCGAGGTCCCGGCCTCGGAGCGGCCTCCCTTCAGGACGACCAGCGGCTTCTTCCGGCCGAGCCGCATCGCTGCCCCGCAGAGCGAGCGGCCGTCGCGAACACCCTCGACGTACATGACGATCGCCTTCGTGGGCTCGTGATGGGCGAGGAAGTCGATGATCTCATCGAAGCGGACGTCGCACTCGTTCCCCGGGCCGACATAGATCGACACGCCTAGCGGACCCCTGGCGGCCGAGGTCATCAGATCCAGCGCCACGTTACCTGACTGGGATACGATCGCGAGCCCTCCCGGCGCGAGCGGCTCGCCCCCGACCATGTGAAGACCCGCATGCGTATTCAGGAGTCCGGAGGTGTTCGGACCGACGACGCGGATGCCGAACTCCCGGGCGGCCTCGCCGAGCGCCCGCTCCAGCTCCTCGCCTTCGGGGCCCGACTCCTTGAAGCCGACGGCCGGTACGATCGCGGCGCGCACCCCCGCCTCTCCACAGTCGCGCACCACACCGGGGACCGTCGCCGCCGGCGTCGCGACGTAGACGAGCTCGGGAGGATCGGCGGGCTCCGCGATCGACTCCACGACGGGGATGCCGAGGATCTCGCCGCCACGCGGGTTCACCGGGATGATCGGCCCCGCGAAGCCGGCCTCGAGTAACGCCGCGACGACCTGGTGGCCCCGCTTCCGCGGGTTGGCCGAAGCACCGATCACCCCGACCGACCGCGGCTCGAAGATGGGACGAAGGGCTTGCTCGCCGTTCACCGGTTGCGGCGGACGGCCGTAGTGGCTTTCCCGGGTGGACCACGCGCGTGTCATTCGCCGCGGTAGACGGGGTCGCGTCCCTCGGAGAAGGCGCGGAGTCCCTCACGCCAGTCCCGCGAGGCCATGCATTCATCCAGCGCCTCGGCCTCCGCGTCCATCGCTTGCTCAGGACTCACCCGCTCGGCGAGATCGAGCACGCGTTTGGAGAGCCGCATCGATATAGGGGCGTTCTTGGCCAGACGACCGGCGAGGTCGAAGGCCCGCTCCAGCACCCGATCGGCGGGCGAAAGCTCGTTGGCGAGCCCCATGTCGAAGGCGTCCCTGCCCGAGAAGAACTCTCCGAGCAGGATGAGCTCGGCCGCCTTCGCGTAGCCGACCCGACGTCGAAGGGTGTACGCGGTGCCGCCGCCGATGAACGTCCCGAGCACGGCCTCGGGGAGCCGAAGCTTCGCCTCCTCGGCCATGACCACGAAATCGCAGGAGAGGGCAAGCTCGATCCCGGCGCCGATCGCGTGCCCGTTGACGGCCGCCACGACCGGCTGCGGGAGCGTCTGGATCATCCGATACACGCGCTGTCCGGTCTCGATGTACTCGCGGCGTTCGTCGGGAGCCTGGGCGCGCTCGCCGTGAGCCTTGAGGTCCGCACCGGCACAGAAACCGCGGCCCGTGCCGGTGATGATCACGACGCGGACATCCCGGTCTTCCGCCGTGTCCGTGAGGCCGACCTCCAGGGCCTCGTACAGGGGAAGGCTGACCGCGTTCAGACGATCGGGCCGGTTCAGCCGGAAGACTCGGATCGGTCCTTCGGTCTCGGTCAGGACGGGCGCTTCCACGTGGCCTCCGGATGCGACGCGGCCCCGGTGCGACGAAGCGCCCCGGGGCCGCAGATCATGGGGACGGGGCTAGAAACCCCCGTCTTCGGTCGTCGTCGCCCGTTCACGGGGCGCCGCGTTCTTCACGTACTTCTCGAGCCAGCGATCGACCTCCCACATCACGTGCAGGACCGACTCGCGGGCCGCGTACCCGTGGCTCTCGCCCGGCAACATCACGAGTCGAGCCGTGGCGCCGAGCCCCTTGAGCGCGTTGTAGAACCGAATCGACTGGACCGGGAACGTCCCCGAGTTGTTGTCGGCCTCCCCGTGGATCATCAGGATCGGCTCGTTCACCTTCTCCGCGTGCATGAACGGCGACATGTAGAAGTACAGATCCGGGTCCTCCCAGAAGAGCCGCTCTTCGCGCTGGAAACCGAACGGCGTGAGCGTCCGGTTGTACGCCCCGCTCCTCGCGACGCCGGCGCGGAACAGGTCCGAGTGCGCGAGCAGGTTGCCGGTCATGAACGCGCCATAGGAGTGGCCGCCCACGCCGACCCGGTCGGGATCGACGACACCGCGGCGTACGCCCTCCTCGATCGCGGCCTTCGCGTTCGCGACCAGCTGTTCGCGGAACGTGTCGTTCGGCTCCTCGTCACCCTCCCCGATGATCGGCATCGAGGCGTTGTCCAGGACGGCATAGCCTCGGACGACCCAGGGCACCGCGCCGGAATAGGAGATACGGGTGAACTGGTACGGCGAGTCTCTCCGCTGCCCCGCGGCATCGGCGCTCTTGAACTCCGTCGGGTAAGCCCAGACGAACGTGGGTAGCGGCCCATCGTTCTCCTGATCGTAATCGGCCGGGAGATACAGAGTGGCCGACAGAGGCACCCCGTCTTCGCGCTCGTACTGAATCGCCTCTTTGCGGACGCCCGCGAACTGCGGGTACGGGTGCGGGAATTCCGTGAGCGCGGTCAGAGAGCCCGCCCGGGTCCGCAGGAAGTAGTTCGGCGGCTCCGTCTTGGACTCCCGGCGCGTGATCAACCGGCCATCATCCAGCAGCGCCACGAAGCCCTCGTAGTACGGCGCCTCGGAGCGGAACATCTCCTCCATCGAGCCATCCGCGACGTTCATCTTGCGGAGGAACGGGCGACTGCCTTCGGGGGACGCGCCCCCGCCCGACAGGAAGATCGAACGCCCCCCGTCCGCGGTCTGGAGAACGGCGGTACCCGACGGGGTGGAGCGCATGACGGGGAACCCGGGATCGTTGTACCGATCCTCCATGGACACGTCGAAGACGAGATCCATGTCCCCGGGCGAATCCGGATCGAAGCGGTAGGTGCGCCTCTGGCGCGTCGAGAACCAGCTGTCGCTGACCATCGCGAAGCCGTCCTCGGACCATATGACTCCGCCATACCGGAGACCGAGCGCGGCGATGACGGACGGCTCACCGCTGAAGGGCGCGTCGAGCATCATGACGTGGTCGCGGATCTCGGCCTCCGCCCGGGAATCCCCGCCATCCTGGGCCTCGGCCCAGTAGAGCGTGGCCGGACTGTCGGCTCGCCACCCGATCGACCGGACACCCGTCGGCACGGAGCCGAAGCCCGTCGGGACCTTGTCCTGAAGCGGGTGGTCCGCGATGAGCGCGACCTGGTCACCGCTCGCGTCCCACACGGCGATTTCGCTCGGGAACCGGCCCGCAGGCACCAGATACGAGAACGGTCGCTTCGTCGTCTGGACCAGGATGTACTCGTCGCTCGGCGATGAGGCGGCGCTCCGGATCAACGCGGGCGATCCGAGGTTCGAGACGGCACCATCGAGCGACACGATGGCGAGCTGAGACGTCGCGAAGTACTCGAACAGCGTCTCGTCGTGCTGGTTTTTGAGCAGGTCCTGATACGTGCGCGCCGGGGCCTTGTCGCCCGTCGCCTCCTGCACGATCGGGGCGCTCGGCACCATCGGAGCTTCGGGCGCCGACCCGCGACCGGCCGGGATCAGGTTCGCGAGCAACGCGTCGTTCCCCATCCATCGCACGGCCGTGCCGTAGGCGTCGTTGATCGCGACGCTTCCCAGGCGCCGGGCGGTTGCCGTGGCGACATCCGCCACCCAGAGCTGGATGTGGTCCGCGGCGTCATGCGTGAACGCCACGTGGCGGCCATCGGGTGACCACCGCGTGTTTCGAATGGCCGCGTTGGCCGGGAGCCCGGACACCGCGCGCTCGGACCCATCGATGGTCCGGAAGGCGAGGCCCAGAGACGGACGCGCGCGGCTTCGCCCGTTCGTCCGCGGGTCGATCCGCATCCCCGCGATCCTGAGCTCGGGGGCGGCTACCTGGCCGATCGAGGGCAGACTGGCGCGCTCGATGATGAGCATCAGGCTGCGAGATCGGA
>JAOTZH010000179.1 GCA_029861425.1 Gemmatimonadota bacterium | reverse complement strand
GAGACCCGCGTGGTACGGGACGGCATGCACGCCGTTTCGCACGAGGAACTCCGCCGTTTGCTCGACCGCCTTCCGCGACAGGCAGTATACGATGCCGCTCTCGCCGGGGTGCCGCCGGACGAGCGAGAGGATCTCCGCCCTCGTGTTCCCCTCGCCCTTCTTCCTGCAGGACAGCCTGAGGTTCGGCCGGAAGAACGAGCCCTTGTAGCCCTCGGGCTTGCTCATTCCGAGCTGCCGAATGATGTCGGCGGCCACACGCCGGGTGGCCGTCGCAGTGAGGGCCAGCACCGGGACGTCTCCGATCTCCGCACGGAGGCCCCGCAGGCGGCGGTAGGACGGCCGGAAGTCGTGTCCCCACTGTGAGATGCAATGCGCCTCGTCGACGACGATCAGGGACAGCGAGGACCGGCGGAGCCGGTCGCGCATTCGGTCGCTGAGGGCCTCGGGTGCGAGATAGACGAGCTCGTAGTCCCCGCGTTCCATCCCATCGAGCATCCTGGCCCGTTCGTCCCGGGCGAGCGACGAGTTGATCGCCACGGCCGAGAATCCGAGGTCGACAAGCGCATCCACCTGGTCCTTCATGAGGCTGATCAGCGGGCTCAGCACCACCACGGTGCCGGGGAGGACGCGGGCGGGAATCTGGAACGTGAGGGACTTTCCCGCGCCGGTCGGCATCACGCCGATGCAGTCGTGGCCAGCGAGGACGGCATCGATGATGTGACGCTGGCCCGGCCGGAACGAGTCGTATCCGAACGCGTCGCGAAGAACGGTCTGCGGGTCGGCGGCGATCTGCGTCATGAAGTTGAACATACAGGTGGCCGCAAGTCTCCGGGTCGGTGTCAACGGGTTGTCAACGACCAGGCCTTCACGCACCCCCTCTCGCACCTGCGTTGTGTGCCGCCTTCCCGGTGCTGACGTCAACGCCGGGCGAGCCTGGACTGTTCAAGAAGGACGTGCCCGAAGAACCGTATCGACTCCCACTGGAGGCAATGCCGTGAAGTACACCCGTCGAGACCTGGTCAAGCTCGGAGCAACGGCGGGGGCCTATCTCGCCCTCGGTCCGAAGTCCGCTCGGGGCTTCCCATCTCAGGAGGCTGTCGTCACGAAGCCGATCCCGTTCAGCGGCGAGGAGATCCCCATCATCGGTATCGGGACCCGGTCCTACAACACCGGAGCGTCCGCCGAGGTGATGGAGCAATTCCGCGGTACGCTGAAGACGTTCGTCGACATGGGCGGCACCGTGATCGACACGGCCGCCGGGTACGGGCGCAGCACATCGGAGACAGTTCTCGGCAACTTGATCGCCGAACAGGGGACGGGCGACGACGTCTTTTGGGCCACGAAGGTCGACCGTGAAGGCAGGGCGGAAGGCGTCGCCCGCATGGAGGGCTCGTTCGAGAAGCTTCATCAGGAGCAGGTCGACCTCATGCAGGTGCACAACCTGCGCGACACGTCGACGCAGCTCGGGACGATGCGCGAGTGGCAGCAGGACGGCCGTATCCGGTACATCGGCGTCACGTCGTCGAGCGCCCGCGCCTACGACGCCATGGTCGCGACGATACAGGCGGAGCCGATGGACTTCGTCCAGATCAACTACTCGATCGCGGACCGCTCTTCCGAGCACATCCTCCGGATGTGCGGCGAGAAGGGCATCGCCACGATGATCAACCTGCCCTACGGTCGCGGCCGCACGTTCGAGCGCGTGGGCGACACCGCCCTCCCCGACTGGGCGGCGGAGTTCTGCGGCAGCTGGGGGAACTTCTTCCTCAAGTACGTGGTCTCGCACCCGGCAATCACGGTCGCGATCCCCGGAACGACGAAGCCTCACCATGCCGAGGACAACATGAACGCGGCCCGGGGCTGGATGCCGGACGCGGCCATGCGGACTCGAATGGAGGCGTTCTTCGACGCGCTCTAGTCGGTAGCGGGAGGGTCAGCGGAGGGCACGGCCGAGGGGCTTACCACTTGAACGCGGTGCGGGCCGCCTCCGCCGTGAGCGCCTCGTTCAGCTCCCACGCGCGGCCGTCCGGCAGGTACGGGATGTGGACACCGTGCGAGCCCGACCCGGCGCCCGCCGTGTCGACCCGAAGACGCGCCATCCGCCTCCGCCGGTCGAACGGGGTCTGACGAACGGATACGGTCTGGATCTTGGCGAACCGTGCCACGCTGATGCGTCGCCAGAGCCAACCGCTCTTGAACAGGACCGCGCCGTTCGTGACGGTCCAGCCGAGATGTGCGACGTACGTCGTCGCGTAGAGCCACGCCCATCCCAGGGCCAGCGAGTAGGTGATCAGCCCGCCGAATCCGAGTACGAAGAAGAGCGGCGCCGAGAAGAGCGTCGCGACAGCCGCGGCCTCCTTGAAGACGCGTCCCCGGGCGCCGTCGGCGACCCGCTCCCAGTGCACGGCTTCGTAGTCGAGCTCCGGCAGGACTTCGTGTACGAAGGCCGGGAGCCGCTCGTGCCGGATGATCGGCGCGAGCCACTGACGGTGGGCCTCCTCGGTCTGTTCATACCTGCTCCCGCCGGCCGTCTCGACCCGGACGGCCGCACGGCCAGCCAGGCGGTGCAACGGACTCTGATGGATCGTGAGCTTCTGGATACGCCGCAGCGGAATCGTCGCACTCACGCGGGTCAGCAGTCCGAACGTGGTCCGGAGGTCCTCGCCCGATTTGGAGATCGTGAAGTCGTGGAGTCGCACGAACGCCCAGGCCATCGAGAGCATCCGGGCGAAGATCAGGAGCCCTACGACGGCTGCTGTCAGTAGCGAGATCGCGGTGATCGCCGCCGTTACACCAGCCGCTCCGATCGCTTCGGAGAACAGGCCCTGGAACCACGCGCTGTTACCGATCGCACCCGAGGCGAAGTTCTCCACGAGCCCCAGCTCCCATGCGAGACCCATCCCGGCGGCGATCACGATCATCCCGCGGTTTTGAATCAAGCCGTAGATGAGGAGCTCTTTCGGAGGCAGGTGTAGAAGCACCGCGCCTTCGGCGTGCGGAGCATCCATGGCCCCGCCTGTCCCCGGTCCGGAGCCTCCGGTCGGATCGAGGGTGGCCAGCTCGGCGACGTTGTCGGCTCCGGTGAGGGTGGGAGGTCTCGAGCTCACCTCTCCGGGGTCGAGCTCGCCCCGACCCTCGAAGACTCGGCGACGGAGTGCCGGCACCGCGGCCGACGGGATGACGCTCATGGTCGCCTCGGGCTCAGTGCCGCTCCCGGTCTGGATCTGCACTTCCACGACGTCGAGCGCGCGCTGCAGAACACCCTGAGTCGCGTCGAGATTCTGGATTCGTCGATAAGGGATGGTACGAACCTGCCTGAAGATCAGACCGCTCCGGACCACGAGCTCCGTGTCCTCGAGGCGGTACCGGAACGTCATGTACCGAATGACCGAATAGGCGATGGCCGGGGTCAGAATGATCCCCACCATCGTTTGCCAGCCCAGACCGATCGAACCGGCCGACACGCCTCCCACGAGCATTGGAACGACCATCCGACGGACCTGGCGCCCGAGCCAGAACGCGATCGACGCCGGGTGGAGGCGCTGGTCGACCGCCTCAGACGGCATCGCTGTCCCCGATGGGCAACAGGTGATCTCGGATCCGCGAGGCCGTGACGTGCGGCAGGCCCGGAAGGTCGATCTTCGAGTGTTCAGTACCCGCTGTGTAGATCACGAGCGTCCCCAGCTCGAAGCGCCGTTCGAGCGGCCCCTGAGTCACATCGGTGTGCTGAACCCGGGAGCGCGGGATGCTCACGACTCGCCGCCATACCACGCCCTTCCGGATCTCGATGCTCGCCGGGCCTACCGTGTAGGACTTGTGGCGGTGTGCGATCGCGGGCCAACGGTACAACCACCAGACGAGCAAGAATGAAAGTGAAACCGTCCCCGCATAGATGAGCCGGGTGGCGGCGGCGCTCAGCGGCGAGAAGAGGTCCAGGACGACCGCGCCGGCGATGAGTCCGGTGGCCACGATCGAGGAGAAGACTCCGCCGGAGATCCGCTCGACTGTAACGGATCGCGGGTGGAGACTCCTCGTGACACCATCGTCGATCCGCTCCGCCGGGACGACCCCGGGTTGTCCTAGCGCCTCCGACACACGGTCCGTCCGGGCATCAGTTGCGTCTCTCGCAATGCGCCAGCTCGGGCGCACGGACGTAGTCGCGGGGCGGCGCGAAATCCGGCCGCAGGCCGCGCGCGTAGGTGCCATTACGGGCCCGGTACTCGGCCTGTGCGCGGGCCAGCGCGTAGAGCTCGCCCCGAACAGCTTCCTCATCGGAGCCGTCGGCACGCGGAGGCTCGGTCTGCGGCGTGTGGATCGGGCGCGGAGCGACTTCGCCCCCGCCGAACTGGTCACCGGGCTGAGCGACCCCCAAAGCGTGCGGAGTCGCGCTGAAGGAAGAGCATGCCGCGAGAACCATCCAAGCCGCCGCCACTGCGGCGATAGGGCTCCGTCTGCCGGGTCCTCTCGGATGCATGAGCTGGCTCCTTCCACGCGTGGGCGGGGGCGGTGAACCGGTAGACTATCCGAAGGACTGGCCGACTCCCGGAAGAGTCCCGCTCCGTTTCCTGCCCGACCTCCGCAGCCTACGTACTGCCGTGGCGCGGCGCACGCCCACTCCTATTGTCGCGCTGCAGCTCCGGCACCTAAGCGTCGTATCAGCTTACCGGGGACGCCTCGGGCGCCCCCAGAGGATCGCGTCTGCCGGGAAGCCGCCGACGCGTGGTGAGCTCCCGGGATTCCAAGTCCGCCATTGAGGCCCCGCCGGACGCTGCTTTCTTCTCGACGATGCGGTCGAGCACGTAGCGCAGGCTCGAGCCGTCCGCGGGCGGATCGAGCACATGGTGGATCTCGACCCGCAACTCGTAGAAGAAGCCCGGCTCGAATTCGAATCCCTCGATCCCGCTGTAGAAGAGCTCCCAGCTCTCCTCCGGTGATTCGCGGACCTGCATGCACGTTCGGGGGCCGACCCCGACGCAGTCCACGAGCTCGGGAGCCACGAAGAGGGTGATCACGTCGGGTCCGGTCAACGTCGAGCAGCCGACCAGACCCGCCAGCGTGAGCGTCACGACCGCGAGCGCCGGCCCCGGTCGTGCATACGCCGGGCTCAGCCGCCTCAACTTCACGATCCCCCACCAACCGAGGCGGGATCGGGCACGCCGTCGAGCATGTCGCGGTATCGGTCGAGCGGCTGCATCTCGCCGATGCGCATGGGCGTGATCACGATCGCCCCGCGACGCAAAGCCGCCCAGTCGCCAGCCGGACTCATCTCGCCCTGAAAGCCGAGCCGCGCACGCCACGTATGGCTGTCCTCATCCTGCCCGACTCTGAACTGGAGGAAGCCGAGATCCAGCGGCGCCACCACCACCTCGGTGACGTCCTCCATTCGGGCCCTGGGCATGTTCACCAGCAGGTACTCCCCGGGCTCCAGGTCCCGGACCATCGGCCCTTTTACGAACTGAACGAGCCACGCCGCAACCTGCCGAACCGCCTCCGGATCCCCGGGGTCATAACCTGAGACAGCCAGTGCGGGGATCCCGAAGAAGGCAGCGGTACGCGCCGCCCCGATCGTCCCCGAGACCATCCAGGCTCCCCCTGCGTTCGCGCCATCGTTGATCCCGGAGATCACCAGATCGGGTGGCGAGTCCGCCAGCAAACCCTTCAGTCCCCAGAGCACGCCGTCGGCGGGGTATCCCCCGACCGAGTAGACACCGGCAACCTCGCTCCCCCAGTCGACCTCGGTGACGGTCATGCTCTCGCTGAGGGTAGCCACATAGGAGCCGGAGCCGCTTCGATTGCCGGCCGGCGCCGCGACGTAGACCTCGACGTCGACCGCCAGCGCCTCCGCAAGCGCGCGAATCCCGGGTGCGTCGAGCCCGTCGTCGTTGGTTATCAGGACCCGGGTGGGCCATGAAGAGGCCTGTCCGTCCGGGGAGAGTGCCGACAGGCCGGCCCAGATCATGAGCGGTGCCAGCGGAAGCACGAACCAGCGTTTCATCGTTTCCTCGCGGCGGGGGGCGCCCGGAACCGGGACTACTCCCGGACCGTACGACCGTGTCGCATGGAACTTAGCGTCGTCCCCAAACGAGCTCGAGAGAGGCGACGCTGTCGGAGACGGCCGGCGCCGACGGATCCTAGTACCAGGTCACTCGGAATCCGGCGCGTCGCTTTTGTAGTCTCAACGACCGGGGCCCCTTGTCCGGGACGCTCCGTCTGCGGACGATGGAGCATGAGGCCTGACGAAGCATCGCCGTCGCATCGGCTGCCAGACGAGGAACTGCTCGCGCAGTGTCGCGTGGACACGTTCCGGGCCGGCGGCCAGGGGGGGCAGCACCAGAACAAGACGGAGTCGGCCGTCCGGCTGACTCACCTGCCGACGGGGACCGTTGCGACCGCCCGTGACTCGCGGAGCCAGCACCAGAACCGCCGCGCGGCTCTTGCCCGCCTCAGAGTCGCGCTGGCCGATCTCGAGAGACCCCGTGTCCCGCGTCGTGAGACTCGCGTGCCGGAGCGCGAAAAGCGCCGCCGCCTCGAGGAGAAGCGGCGACGCTCCGGCAAGAAACGGCTCCGAGGGCCACCGGGGGACGACGAATGAAGGGATGGAGCCGAAGTGCCGGCGCCCCGTCGTCGGGGACGCCGGCGCTCGCGATCAGGTCGCGATCTTCTTCGTCGGTCGTGCCTTGTACTTCTCCCACAGACGGCTGTGCTTGTTTTCGAGATCGACCGGCACGCCCTTGATGAAGACGTGCTCGATCGCGGTCGTGATCTCCATCGCGTCGCCGTCGGTCACGATCAGGTTTCCGAGCTTCCCGACTTCGAGCGATCCGAGGTCGCCATCGACGCCGAGGATTCGGGCGGGCGCGAGCGTGATCGCCTCGAGCGCCGCGTCGCGCGGGAGACCCCACGACACGGAGTTCGCCGCCTCGTAGGGGAGTGTGCGCGAATCCGCCGAGTTGAAGGTCGCGAACGCGATCTCGACGCCCGCGTCATGGAGCTCGCCCGGCAGCGTGTTCGGGTCGTCGTAGGCGGTGTCCTCTCCGCTCGGCAGGCGCTGGACCGGCCCCAGAATCACCGGCACCTGCTTCTCGGCGAGCAAGCCGGCGATCTCGCGGGCGCCGCTGCCGCCGGCGATGGTCAGGTCGAGATTCCACTTCTCGGCGAACTCGATGGCCGACTCGATCTCGCGGTGTCCATCCGCGCGGACGATCACCTTCATGCCTCCGTCGAGCACCTTCATCAGGTTCTCGAGCTGGAGGTCGCGAGCGAGCCTGCTCGACCCTGACTCGATCGCCTGCTTGTAGTGTGCCGCCGCCTCGAACCAGGCCTCCATCTCCGCCACCTGATCGTTGAACTGGCGCTCGAGCTCGGAGAACGAACGACCTCCCCCGCCGCCGCCTCCGAAGCCGCCGAAGCCGCCTCGTCGAACGGACATGCGCGGCCAGTTGATGACCATCGCCGCGGCCTTCTGGATCTCCATCTCCTCGACCGTCCAGCCGTCGAGATGAATGAGCGTCCCCTGGCCCGCGATCCCGGCGCTCCCGCCACCACGACCGCCACCGGGCACAGCCAGCGTGTGCGTGATCCCGTTCGCTCGCGCGACCGGGATGTGCTCACTGGCCGGGTGGATCGCCGTGTGAGCGTTCAGATGCGGATTCCACGCGCCGAGCTCGCTGTTGTCGCTGGTCATCGGGACCGCACCGATCTCGGTCAGTCCAAGCGAGCTCATGGCATCGACCAGACCCGGAAACACGTGCTTCCCGGTCCCGTCGATCACCTCGGCGCCCGCGGGGACGTCGACTCCCGCGCCGACCGCCACGATGCGTCCGGCCCGAACGACGATGGTGCCGCTCTCGATCGTCCCGTTGGCGACGGTGTGGAGCGTCGCGCCCTGGATCGCGTACGTGTCGGACGTCTGCGCCACAGCCGGCTGCGCGCTCGCCGCGACGATCGCGAAAGCCCCGATCGCCGCATTCGTCATCCGCCTCATCGATTCCCCCTGTTTCCGGGATTGCCGGCCCTGTTGCGGCCCGCACCGCCCTCGGCTTCATCCGCCTCGCCGAGCATCTCCTTAAGACGAGCCTTCTCAGCCGCCATCTCCGTCTGCATCGCCATGTCGCGATCGATGTCGAATACGACCTCGCCGTCGATCCACGTGGTCCGAACCTGCGCATACGACGAGAGCGGGTAGTTCTCCCACAACACGACGTCCGCGTCCTTCCCCGTTTCCA
>JAOTZH010000027.1 GCA_029861425.1 Gemmatimonadota bacterium | reverse complement strand
CCCCGAGCCGCAGACGCAGCTGTCGGGTGGCGCGCTGAATCTCCGGTAGCAGTTCCCCTTCGGACGTCTCTATCGATCCACGCGCGCGGGGCGCGTTTTTCTTCGGATCGAACAGATCGACCTGGGTGGTCGATGGTCCGAATCGGAAGATTTCCAGCCGGAGCTCTTCGACTGCGCGCTGGGGTGGGGATAGCGCGATCCGAGAACGGATGAATGCGCTGATCCCGTCTGCCTGGCTGGTAGGCTCCTTCAGGATCGCCCGGATCGCCCACGAGCCCCCGTCTTCCAGTTTCGTTCCGATCCGGATCCCGCGGACGCTACGACCGGTCCTTCGCGAGCGTTTGAGCGCTTTCCTCAGCAGTCGGTCGATCGCCGCGTGGAGAAGCTCGATCTGACCGATCGGAGCCGGGAATTCGATCGAGACGAGAATGGGGCGCTCACGCGGCTCGGGCCGTACACGATCGATACGTTCCCCTGTCGCCCATGCGAGCGCTCTCCGGCCATCGGCGCCGAACTGGGCGACGAGCGCGGGCTCGGGGATCTCTAGAAGCCGCTCGATTCGGTCGACCCCAAGGCGCTTCAACCGGGCGACCATACGGGGAGACACGGGCAAGACGTCGACGGGCTGACGCGAGAGGAACTCTGCCAGCTTCGGCTGGGTGACGATCGAATGCGTGCCTCCGCGGGACGCCTGCGCCGCCACCCAGGCGGCGAACTTCCCGGGCGCATACCCGAACCGAACATCCGTCAGCAGCCGGGGCGGAAACCTCTCTCCCAAACGACTCTCGAGATCCAGAATCTGCGAATCGGGCGGGCCGTAGAGTCGCTCGAACCCGTCTGCCCCGACGAAGAATCGACCACGATCGGACGACAGCTCGACGATCGGGCTCCACCCGGAGAGGATATCGAAGACCCGCTGTCTCGCCGCGTCGTAGAAATCCGGATCCTGTTCGAGCAGCACGAGCGACGGACAGAGCGCGACCGCCTGCGAAACGGGGATGCCCGGTTGCACTCCAGTCGCTGCGGCGATCGGACAGGCCTGCTCGATGAATCGTCGACTCGAGCCCGTTTGATCCGACATTCCCAGCGGCAATTCCGACAGCTCCGGGTCACGCGCCCGTTCGAGCTGGAGCTCGAAACCCGGCCACCAGAGACAGAGGGTCTGTCGACTGCCGCGTGTGTTCCTGTCCCGATGTGCTTGTCCGGAAAAACTCTCGCGCCCGACCATTGAAGCCCTCGAAAACCGAATAAAAACCGAAGACGGGCCGGCTAAAGTACTCTCTGGAGGTGGACGCGCAACAGGGTCAGGGGCCGCTGAACTCGACGATGTTCATGGAACTCGAAAGCTCGCGGTATCCCAACCAGAGGATCGCGATCATCAGAACGACGAATGTCGCCCACAGGTACTTCGTCCTTCGTTTCCGTGCCTCGGTGGCTTTTCTCGGACCCGGGAGGACGAGATTGGTCGCCGATTTCGAGAAGCGCTTCTTCTTCCGGGCCATCAGAACAACGCCAGAAGGTCGAGCACCGGAACACCCATCAGAGAAGAACGACCCGTACGAACCGACGCGAGGATATCGATCATCTCGAGCGGCCTCAGGCTCTCCACCGCATCGAGCAACTCGGGCGGCACCGTAAGGTAGACAAACCCATCCGCGGGGTCCGGCGCGCGCGCGAGGATGAAGGGCTCGCCCTCGTAGAAATCGGTTCTTTCGGGCTCCGCGCGCTCGAGGGCGACGAACTGGATGTTCCAACGGAGCCTCACTCCACGATAATCATCCGGACTCGAGCGGAGGGTCGCGGCGGAGATCTCCACGAAGGCCGAATCCAGATCCGTCGTCACGAGCTGATCCGACGGCACCCAGCCTTCGACCCTGACACGTGTCCAGGCGTTTCCGCGCTCCACCACCGTGATCGGCGTCCCGGACATGACGACCGCGACCGTATCGCCGTCGGGAGCGCCCCGCACCCCGATCTCACCCTCGCCTACCATCAGCCGACGCCCCGAGGATACGAGTGCCGGCGGACGCTCCACGTCCGGAGCCGTCACCGGACGCGAAAAGGAGCCCTCGGCAGAGAGAGGACGAAGCGAGCTCATCCTCACCCAACCCCTGCGAGCCACCTCGGTCCACGAATCCCGGTCGCCTATATGGTCCAGTAAGAGGCCCGTGAGGAGACGACCCGACACCGCGCCGGAAGGTGCATCGTGCAGCGGCTGACCGCCGCTTCGCGTCACGATCCGGTCGTGACCATCCCGGGTCGTCGTGCCGAGAGAGGATGTCGGCACCCAGCCCGAGAACGAGATCTCCGCCCACGCCCCGGCCGCCCGGACCAGATCCACCCGCGACCCGAGTCCGAGGTCGGCGAGACGGCGTCCGTCGGCTGTCTTCCGGAACGTCTCGTTGTCGACCGAGATCTCGTGCGTTTGGGCGTGGAGTCCCGCCGCGACTGACGAACAGAGGAAAGCCATGAGCACAGCAGACAGCGTCGTCGCCGCTCGCGCGATCGACGTCGATTTCGATTTTCTGGAAAGGACCCCGTCCGCCACCTACATTCCCCCCGCCCGGTCCCGCAGATGAAGCGGGAGCCTGAAGTTGCATATATATGGGAGCGCTCAGGAACCAGTGTCAATCGAGCCTCGACTCACGACCCGTTCGCCGCACTCCCGCCAGATCGGAATCGCTGCCTTCGCGCTCCTCGCATTCACCCTGCTGCCGTCGCCGACACGCGCGCAGGAGGAGGGCGGCCCTGAGCGGATCGACTCTCCTTACCGGTGGCGTGAGAAGGGGCTTCGGCTGGGTCTCTGGACGGCATATCACGCGGGCAACCGTGGGAATCTCGACTTCGGGCAGGGCCCGGCGTTCGCAACGGGCGCGAAGTTCAGGGCCCGAATCAGCAGTCCGCTGAGCTTCGAGTTGGGACTGACGTACGGGTTCGCGGACAAATGGGTGGTCGACCCGAGGGAAGAGGCCGGCCCGGTGGTCACCGACACCGTCAGCGCGGGATGGCTTCGCGCGGACCTGGGTGTCCAGGTGGCACTGACCGGTGCGCGAACCTGGCACGGCTTCCACCCGTATGCGCTCCTCGGCGGCGGCTGGGTGTTCGGGCTGAACGAAGGTGCGTCGGAGGTGTTCGGGGAACCGGAGCTTGCGGTCTTCCGGTACGAGATCAACACGGCTCCTCAGGTCTTTCTCGGTATCGGCACCGAAGTATTCGCGTCCGAGAAGATCGGGATCGGCTTCGAGATTCGGGATTACTTCATTCGGCAGGCCGCGCCCGAAGGCTATTTTCTTCCGGAGATCCTGAATCGGCTGGACGAGTCCGGGTCCCCCGCGCCCAGGCGTAGCGCCTGGTTGATGAACTTCGAATTCGGCATATCGCTGTGGTACTACTTTTGACGAAACGGTTTGACCGCGCTCTGTCCCTGGCGGCGATCTTGATCGCCCTGGGAGTCGCGTCGGTCTCTGCCCAGCGTCCAGCCGGACCGGACGCACCCGCCGGTCCGGCGGCATCGGCGGATCTGAGCACGCTCCGCACGAACCTCGCCCGGATCATCGCGGACCCGGGTCTCCTCCGGGCCCACGTGGGGCTCGTCGTGATCGCCGCCGAGAGCGGCGAGATCCTGTTCGAGCACAACGCGGAGCGCCGGTTCACGGCCGCCAGTACGACGAAGCTGGTTACGGGCGCCGTCGCCCTGGCGCGGCTCGGGGCCGACTACCGCTGGGAGACAAGGCTCGCGGCGGCCGGGACCATCGCGGAGGGGACTCTCGACGGCGACCTGTGGGTCATCGGGGGCGGAGATCCCCAGTTCCGTCGGGAGACGTTCGAGACGATCGCGAGATCGGTCCGATCCGCCGGGATCACCCGGGTCACCGGAGATCTCGTCGGGGACGACCGCCATTTCGCTGGCGCACCGTGGGGTCGCGGTTGGATGTGGGACGACCTCTACGGGTCGGCCGCCGCCGGGGTCAGCGCGCTGCAGGTCTCGCCGGCCCGGATCCCGGGCGGACTCCGCCCCGGCACGCGCGTAGGTGACCCGGCGAATCTGGAGATCTCGGAGGCGGCCCTCGCCCCCCCGCTTCGAGGCGAGGTGCGCACCGGACCTCCGGGGTCGGGCGTGTCGCTCGAGTATGTGCCGGACGCCGTCGGCGGTCGGGTCGCCCTCCGCGGGTGGATCCCGGTCGATGGAGGACGGGTGTCACTCGGGTTCGCTCCTCGGCACCCAACCGAGTACTTCCTTCACCGTTTCAGGCAGGCCCTCAAGGCGTCTGGTGTCACGATCGAAGGGGGCCTCCGCCAGCCCGCGCTGGACGAGGAGCGGGGCGGCGTGTCCTGGGAGCGAGGCTTTAATTCGTCGACGCTCTCCGATGCGCTCGGACGGATGCTCAAGTTCTCGGACAATCAGATCGCCGAGACGTTGCTCAAGACACTCGGCACGCTGGGCGGCGACGGATCCTCCGATGATGGACTCGACGTCGTGCGCGCCACGCTGGGGGGCTGGGGGATCGAGCCGGATGCGTTCTCGATGGTGGACGGCTCGGGGATGTCGCGCTACAGCGAGCTCGCGCCGGCGGCGCTCGCCAGGATGTTGCGGCGGGTTTCACAGCTGCCCGGGTACCGCGCGTTCTACGACGCGCTTCCGATCGCCTCGGTGGATGGCACGCTCTCGCGTCGGTTCCGGTCGACCGCCGCGAGCCGCACGGTTCGAGCGAAGACCGGGTCGCTCTCGGGCGTGCGCGGACTGGCCGGATTTGCCCGCGATGGAGACGGAGAGACCCTGATCTTCGCGCTCCTCCTCAACGGGTACGACACGCCGTCGGGCGTGGCGACCGCGCTCGAGGACCTGCTCGTCGAGCAGCTCGCCCTCTATCACGGCCCGTCGTATCCCGGGGGGCGATCTCGCCCCAGGTAGCGCCGTGAGCGACGCCGACTGGGTCACGTCCGAGCAGGCACTCGCTTCTGTACTCGGCTCCGTCGACGCGTTGGGCGCGGAGACGGTCCGCGCGGAGGAGGCGCTCGGCCGTGCGCTTGCCCAGCCGCTCGACGCCCGGGTCGACCACCCGCCATGGGACAACAGCGCGATGGACGGATTCGCCGTGCATTCGGCGGACGTGGCGGGCGCCTCTCGCGACGCGCCCGCGGTGCTCGCGATATCGGATGACATCCCGGCCGGTCAGTTCCCGACGGGCCCGTTGGCATCCGGCACCGCGGCCCGAATCATGACCGGGGCGCCGGTCCCCGAGGGGGCGTCGGGAGTCGTCCGGGTCGAGCATACGGACGGCGGAGGGGGAGATCACGTCGCCGTCTTTCGGGACCAAGACGCGAACCGGAACATCCGGAAGAAGGCCGAAGACATCTCGAAGGGGCAACGGCTTCTCGAGCGCGGATCCGAAGTCACACCCGCGGTCGTCGCCCTCCTCGCGATGAATGGCCTCTCCGAGGTCTCCGTCGGACGCCGACCGCGCATCGGGGTCATCGCCAACGGAGATGAACTCGCGGATCCGGACGACTTCGACGAGGTGTTGGCGGGCCGCCGCATCGCGAACTCGAACAGCCCGGGGCTCTGCGCGCAGATTCTGGAAGCCGGGGGAATCCCCGTTTCCCTCGGAATCGCGCGCGACGATCCAGACAGCCTCGAGCGGTGTATTCGTGCGGGTGCCGACTGCGATGGTCTGGTCTCGGCCGCCGGCGTGAGCGTGGGAGATCACGACTACGTGAAGGAAGTGCTCGACGATCTGGAGTTCGAGCGGGCATTCTGGCGTATCACGATGCGACCGGGGAGCGCCACTCTGTTCGGGCTCCTGGACGGCCGCCCGTTCTGGGGGGTCCCGGGCAACCCGGTTTCCGCGCTCGTCACGTTCGAGGTGTTGGGGCGCCCCGCGCTGCGGAGAATGGCCGGGTTTGCGGACGTCCTTCGGGCCGAGATTCCGTGCCGCCTCGCGGAGTCCATGGGGGGGGCGACCGACGTGACGTCTTTTCTCCGCGTCGAGCTCGCCGGGTGGGCGAACGGCATGCCGTCAGTCCGTCTCTCGGGACGGCAGGGATCGGGTGTCCTGTCTTCGATGGTCGCGGACGGGCTGCTCGTGCTACCGGTCGGAGCCGGCGCCATGGCCGCGGGCGAGACGGGGAGGATGATCCCGCTCCGCCGGCTCGCCGTGCCGTTCCTGGACGCGGCCGACTAAAGACCGTGCCCCCTTCCGCCGCTCGAATCTGGATCGCGACCCGCAAAGGGATCTTCCTGGCCATCCGGGCCAGCCCCCGCGCGGACTGGCAGATCGAGGGGCCCGGTCTTCCCGGATACGAGGTCTATCATGTCGCGGCGGATCCGGACCGGCCTGAGCACGCGTACGCGGTCGCCAACCACCCCGTCTGGGGCAACCACGTCTTCCACACGACGGACAGCGGCGGGGCCTGGACCCTGACGCCCGCGGCCATGCCTTCGGGACGGGAGGTGCGCGGCTTCTGGCACATGGCCGTAGGGCCCGAGGAGGCGGGTGGGCGGCGCTGGTACCTGGGCGTGGACCCGGGCGGTCTGCTCGTCACTCGTGACCCGACGGGCGATTGGTCGCTCGTGGGGGGGCTCGAGGACGAGCCCACCCGTTCGAAGTGGCAAGTCGCGCGCGGCGGGATGCCACTTCATTCCATTCAGATCGACCCCCACCAGGCGGCCCGCATCTATGTCGCGATCTCCGCCGGCGGGTGCTACAGGAGCGAGGACGGCGGGGCCTCATGGAAGCCGATCAACGATGGTATCCGGGCCGAGTACCTGGCCGACCCGGCGAGCGCCGCCGGACACAACCCGCACGCCCTCCGGCTACACCCGGCCAACCCTGATCGGCTCTACCGGCAGGACCATTGCGGCGTGTACCGGAGCGATGACCGCGGGGATTCCTGGATCGAAATCACAGGGACGTTGCCGAGCGAGTTCGGTTACGCGCTGGGTCTCGATCCGTCGGACCCGGACCGGGCCTGGGTGATTCCGGAGGAGAGCAGCCACATGCGCTGCGTCTGCGAAGCACGGCTGCGCGTGTACGAGACGTCCGACGCGGGAGGGAGCTGGGTCGCTCGAACCCTCGGCCTGCCTCAACGACACGCCTACGTCTCGGTGCTCCGGGACGCGCTTGCGGTCGGCGAGGGCGGGCTCGCGCTAGGGACGACCACCGGGCAGGCCTACTGGAGCTCCGATGGCCTGAGCTGGGAAGATCTGCCGGGTCTGTTTCCGACAGTGCTTGCGGTGGCGGTGGTCAGACCCTGATCGTCGTGGCGGCGACCGTATAGCCACCGCCGATAGCGGTCAGCACCAGCGTCGCCGGGTCGGGCATCTCGCCGTGCATGCCGCGCATCACCTCGTCCAGGGTCACCGCGACGGTCGAGGCCGACATGTTTCCGTATTCGCCGATGTTGTGGATCACGCGGCCCCGCTCGAGGTCCAGTTGCTTCTCGATCCCCTTCGTGATTCGCAGGTTCGCCTGGTGCGGGATCACGGCGTCCACCGCGTCCCACCCGAGCCCGGCCAAAGCGAGCGAATCCTCACCGGCGCTGACCATCGTGTTGATCGCCCTGCGCAGGATCCGGGGACCTCCTTCCATGTGAAGCTTCGGGAACGGCTCATCGTCCGTCTCCCATCCCTGACCGACCATGTACAGGGGCGAGCGGTCGAATCTCCCGGCCATGACCGGGCGTCCGAGCACTCCCCGGTCACCGTCCGTCTTCCGTAGCACAGCGGCTCCCGCCCCATCTCCGAACACGACCGCCGTCCGGACGTCGCTGTAGTCCACATACCGCGTGAGCGTATCTCCCGACACGACCAGCACCGTCTCGGCCATGCCAGCGACGATGGCCGCCCACGCGTTCGCAATGGCGTACACATATCCCGCGCACGCCGCGTTGAACGTGAAGCCGCCCAGGTTCGGGGCCCCGATCCTGTCCGCAACCGTGCACGCCCCGTTGGGCACCTCGTCGGAACATGTGAGCGATGCCAGGTAGATCAGATCGAGATCGTCCGGCCCGACGTCCCCATCCTCCATGGCGGCCCGGGCGGCGCGCGCGCACATGTCTTCGGTGGTAAGCCCGGACTCGGGAGTCAGGATCCGCCGCGACCGAATGCCGGTCACCTGGCGCGCCCAGCGATCGAACACCTCCGCATCCGTCAGGGTGTCCGGCTCGTCCGCCCGCACGGAGACTCGCGCCCGATCGACGTCGAATGCGCTCCGAAGCTCGTCCTTCGCGTAGAGCGCAAAATTGTCCATGGTCGTCTCGGGCAGGAACCTGCCTGTGCCCGCGATTTCGGCCGTGATGTGTGAGGTCAAGGACCGCTCCGTCCGGAGAATCGGGCCGGCGGGACCGGCTCGGTTGGCAGCGGACGAGAGTATAGGGGGTTTCCTGTCACCGCAGCCAGTTTGAGCGGCAGGCTGTGGGGCCGCCGGCTAGCGGTGGGGTGGGGGCGGCGACGGCGGAATCGGCAGACGCGCCCCCGTTCGGGTCCGCGAATCTCCCGGAGGAGGCGGCGGCGGCGGAATCGTGACGCGGCCGGCCCGCATGTTCACCCTGATCGACGCCGCGGCGTCGACGGGGGACGCCCCTTCGCGCACCAGCCGGCGCAACGTTGCCGACAGGGTCAGTACGTCCTGCCCCTTGAAGCCGCGCTCTGCCGCGTCGACCACCATCGCCTGCGCTTCGTCGAGCTCGACCCCCGTATGAAGGAGGTCCTCGATCGCCTGTAGCATGATCGGGTAGTCGACGGGGTAGTCGCCGGCGAGGCGTCGCACGACCTCTTCGTCGACGCCGTGTCGAATCGACTCCGCGGCCTTCGCGAGCCCCTGGGGCTGGGTGCCGCGGCCCAGCAACGCGACGGCGCCGCGAAGCTCGTCCGCCCACGTCGTCACGGCCTCGACCAGCATGGGCGCATCCGCACGCTTCGCGGCTCCCTCGACGGCCTTCTCGACCAGGAGTTCGCGGGGCACGCCATCGGACTCCGCCTCGGCGATCACACGTTCGAGCGAATCGACCGTCTCGACATCGTATCCCGCCCGGACCCGAGCCAGATCATCCTCCTGGGCGTCCAGACGGACGCCGTACGACGAAACGGCGAACATCGCCGTCGCCATCAGGAGCACGATCGATATCCGCCGCTTCATCGGTCCACCACCACCGCCGCCGGATTCAGGTCAGGGCGCGAGCGAGCCCGCACCGGCTCCGCCCGTGATCGCCAGAACGGAGTTGCGGTTTCCGAACCCGTCCTCGACCCACTGCTCGGCGAGGGGGTCCGCTATCCAGTCGGTTCCGTTGACCAGGAACATGTACTGGTGCACACCCGGGGGCAGCAGAAGACGGCCGGACCAAGTGCCGTCGCCGTCCGGATCGACCAGTTCGAGTCGCGCCTCCCAGTCGCTGAAGTCTCCCCCCACCGCCACGGTGGCGGCGTCGGGCGCCTCGAGCTGGAACTGCACGTACACGGGCTGCTCCCCGACCATCGTCGTCATGGCCCCCACCGGCGCTTCGACCACCCCGTCGCCGATGGGCAGGAAGAATAACGCACCGATCGCGGCCGCCGCCGCGAGCCCGATCAGCGGACGGACGCGCACCGGTCGCGGGCTGACCCACCAGTCGACGATGCGGGCGACCGGCGTCTTCCGCTCGGCCCTCAACTCGTCCATGATCCGGGACTCGAGACCGACCGGCGCGCCGGCTGCTCCCGCCTGACGCGCATCGGCGAACAGCGCCTCCCAGGCCTGCGCCTCGGCGCCAGCCTCGGGGGTCAGCTGCTCGGCCTCGAGCTCCCCATCCAGGTATTGATTCAGTGACTCGTTCATCGGTAATGCTCTAGCAGTTCCTGTAGCTGATCCCGCGCGCGGTGCACTCTCATCTTGAGCGCCGGCACGGACACTTCGAGTTTCTCGGCCATCTCTTGGTACGACCAACCCTCCACATGCTTCAGGACGAACGCTTCGCGCTGTTCGTCACTCAGGGCCTGAAGGGCCCGGTAGATCTCCTCGCGGATCTCCGCTCGTTCCGCCCCCTCCTCGGGCAGGTCCCGCGTCGCCCGAATCGGTTCCGTCGCTTCAAGCGGCACCTCCCGTCTCGCCCGGCCTTTCAGCTGATCCTTGCAGAGATTGACGGCGATCCGAAACAGCCAACCGCCGACCCGCTCGGGATCCCGACACCGGTCGAGGCTGCGATACCCCTTGATAAACGCCTGCTGTACGACATCCGCGGCATCGTCCGGTCTTCCCGTCATCCTCTCCGCATAGCGATAGAGCGCATCCTTGTACCGGCGAACGAGCACAGCATACGCATCCTCATCGCCGGCAAGCACATCCCGGACGATCTCGGCGTCGCTCGGCCCCTCGCTGGGGACGCGGCCTTCCGGCCCGATCCCCGGGATGTCTGCCTCTCTGCGAATAAGACGACCCCTGCGCGTCTTCGGTCACTGACTTCTACGCGCCGATTCCACTTTCGCTCGGCGCCTCTCCGGCGTGCCCGTGAATCTTAGCCAAACGCCGGGATCGCCACTACCTTCGAGCGCATGAAACCGGCCATCGGCACCGCGATCGAAGACCTTCCCACCCCGTCACTCCTGCTCGACCTCGATGTCCTCGAGAGCAACCTCGATTTCATGCAGGACCGTGCGACCCGGCTCGGAGTACGACTTCGGCCCCACATCAAGACCCACAAGTGCATCGAGATCGCGAGAATGCAGCGAGATCGAGGGGCCGTCGGGATCACGGTTTCAACGCTCGAGGAGGCCCGGGCGTTCGCGGCGCGCGGCTTCGACGACATCACGTGGGCCTTTCCCCTCATTCCGTCGCGTCTGGACGATCTCGCCGAGATCGGCGACTCCGCCCGACTCGCCGTCACGGTGGACTCGACCGCGGCCGTCGAGGCTCTGGAGGCGCACGGCCACGCGGGTCCGGTCTGGATCAAGGTGGACTGCGGCTATGGACGGGCCGGCGTCGACCCGGAGGACGACCATGCCGTGGAGCTGGCTCGCCGGGTGCTCGATTCGGCGCGCCTCGAGCTGCGCGGCTGTCTCACGCACGCGGGGCATACCTACTCGCAGAAGTCGACGGAGGACGTCACGAACGTCGCGGAGGAAGAACGCCGGGTCATGGTGGCCTTCGGGGAGCGTCTGAGAGCCGGCGGCATCGAGCCCGGCCAGCTCTCCGTCGGGTCGACCCCGGGGATGTCACTCGTCGACTCGCTGGACGGAATCGATGAGGCGCGACCGGGCAACTACGCCCTCTACGACTACACGCAGACCCTGATCGGCTCGTGTGGGATCGAGCGATCTGCCACGTCGGTGCTGACGACGGTCGTGTCGTCGAGACCGGGGGGCGACAGGAGCGTCGCGGATTCCGGAGCTCTCGTGATGTCCAAGGACGTGGGCCGGGAACAGCCTCCGCACTTCGGCCGGATCTACGAATCGATCGAGAGCGGTGGCCTCGACCCGGATCTCAGGCTGCTCTCGGTGAGTCAGGAGCACTCCATCGTCTCGCGGGCGCTCCCGGTCGGGACCCGTCTTCGGGTCTCGCCAAACCATTCCTGCCTGACCGTGGCCCAGTTCGACCATTTCACCGTGGTACGCGGAAATACGGTCACGAACCTCTGGAAAATCTGGCGAGATCGTGGGCCATTCGTGCACCCGGAAGAAGTTGCCGATCCGGCGTAACTGTCGCCCCCTCAACGAGATTGGCCTCCCGACCCGGACATCTGGTCCGGTACTTGCCCCATTTCCCGTCGGAAACGGTGGTTTTTGTTCGAGTTGGACGCTCCGAACCCATGGTTCGGGCCCTGCGAATGGGACCCCAGGTGAGCGCGAGAAAACGAACGGACACGGTCGTTGTGCCCGCAGCCGCCGTCACGGTGGCGGCGATGGTCGCGAACGCACCTGTCGTCGCGGCGATCGCCGCGACCGTTGCCGCGTTCTGGGTCGCCCGAAACGGGCGCGATCTCTCGTTCGCAGCCGGCACTCCGGCGTTCCCGAACTCCGACCCGACTCGGCCGACACCGGCCTTCAGGCCCGAAACGGCGGCGTTTCACGGCTTCGAGGGAGACGACGCGCTTCTGCACGATGTCGACCCGGACGACGAAGAAGAGGATGACGACCCGCGCTCGGACACCGAGCAAGTGGTCGATCACCTGACGGCGGAACTGGAATCGGACGACAACATCTCGTTCCTCCCTCCGTACGCTTCGGGCAAGGCACCGGCGGTCGAGCGAAGCGACGACGATCCGCTCACCGTCCTCTGGGAGCCGCCGCCGGACAGCTCGCTACTCGCGGTTCTCGACGATGTGCTCGAGACGAGCAGCAAGATGCCAGTGCCCCGGCGTTTTGCACTCGGGACCGTGGCGATTCTACGAAACCTCCTGCAGCCGGCGGACGTGGAGCGAATCCTCGCCGAGCAGAAGCGCTACCCGCGTCTCCGTTTTGGGGACATCGCCGTGCAGCTCGGGTTTCTGTCCGAGGCCGAGCTCGAGGAACTCCTGGAGGCCCAGGTGGAGGGCGTGTTCACTGATGAGGAGATCATCGACACGCGCGCCCGTCTCCAGGCATACCACCTCGAGCTCGATCGGCGCGAGACCGCCTGACGACGAAGACCCGCCTTCCAAAAGCCCGCTTCCATGGTGCCGGCCACTCGAGGCGCGGCGCAGAGGCTCGGCTTCCTTCCTGTTGAGTCGGCCCGATGGGAATCGCGGCTGAGAAGGGCCGGCGCCGAGGGCCGTGCCCGATCGGCTAGATCGTGCCGCTAATGACCTTCCGACGAGCGACCTGATAGGGAATGACACCCGCAAGCGCCGTGATCAGGAGCGTCGCGCCCAGGGCGATCGCGAGCTCCGTCCCCGTCGGATCCCGGGTCTCGCGCCACGGGAGACCGCTCCGGACATACCCGCGCAGGGCCCAGAACTGCGAGATCAGCACGAGGACGAGCGTTACGAGGGCACTGAGCATGAAGAGCATGCCCCCGACCGACGTGGGAATCTGGGCAGCGTTACCCGTCTCGAATCGCGGCATGGCGACGCCCCAGGCCAGCGCCTGGGCGACCAGTGCGAGAGTCAGCGCGATGATGCTCACGACGGACAGCGTCATGATCCCGGGTACGACGCCGAGGATGCGGTTCGTCATCACCGTGAGCGCGACGGCGAGAACGAGTAGTGGCACGGCGCCCGACCAGTACTTCGACCACACGAAGATGTCCGGGGGCAGCGGAGACGATCGCAGAAGCCAGAGCGTCCGGCCCTCCAGGCTGTACGCCGGGAAGACGAACCTGGCGGCGACCGCCGCCAGGATGAAGCCGGCCAGCGCGAGATTCAGGAAGACCACCATCGACACCAGAAAGCGACTCATCGTCTCGCTGGAATGAACCGGAAGTACGCGAATGTTGTACACGTAAACGAACAGAAGAACGCCCAGGACCAGGAGCTGCGACCACTGCGTCGCATCCCGGAAGAACACGCGCGTGTCCTTCAGGACCATCTCTCGTCGTTCGAGTCCGAGCGGGCGGAGCATCGCCGAGTACACGTTCCAGACGCGATCGCCGCGCTGGCCCGACTCCCCCCCTTCCTGCGCCCGCGTGAATCCGCGCGGATAGAGGGCCCAGTGCAGACCGGCCCCGAGGGCGACGAACCCCACCGCGGTAACCCAGAGCATCCAAAGCCAGAACGGGTCGAAGGCGCCGTCGAGATAGCCGACGAGAGTCTGAGCCATCCACTCGGACGGCAGCCAGGGAGACGAGGGTCCCCGGAGCACCTCGAGGAAGTCAACGAGGTTCCGGAACCCCTCCGGGTTCACGAGCCGCTCCGGTCTCAGGACCCGAAGCCCCACGACCAGCAGGGCGCCGGCTATCACCGATACGAACGCGAGGATGTCCCGGGTCCTTCGCGCCGGGAACACGCGAACGAGGATCAGCGTGATCGCGCTTCCGATCGCCGCGGGGATGAGCAGGTACGGGAACAGCGTGAGAACGGCGAGCCCGTAGAAACCGATGTCTCCACCGTATACGACCTGATACGCGGCCAGCACCGGCAGCACCATCAGGAGCACCATCCACGACGAGCTTCCGAGCGTCTCGAGCAGACGGGCCCCGTAGAGGCCGAGCCAGTCGACCGGAGCCTCATGCACCATCGGCAGGTCCTTCGCGAGAAAGAACGACGACAGCGCGGCGATCAGATTGGACAACAGGAGGATTCCGAGAAACAGCAGCAGCGTGAGTCCAAGCAGCTTGGACGCGAGCAGGGGCCCCACCTCCGGTACCTCCCGCAGGGTACGTAGCAGCCTGGTCCCGACCAGAAACAGGAAGGCGAAGGCAGCGCCGCCGGTCAGCAAGAGGGTCGGGATGCGCTTCCCGATCGTCCGGCCCTTGTCGCCCCGCCCGAGAGCACTGAGGAGCTTCGGCCGGAGCAGAAGCGCGATCGCCTTCCGAGTGGGGACGGGGTCGGGAGCGGTGAAAGAGCGGGCGTCCATCGTCATCCCGCGAGCACCTTCGTGAGCTCACGCTGGGACTCCCCACCAGTGAGCTTGAGGAAGATCTCTTCGAGGCCGCTGTCGCGGGATTCGGCCTCTCCGCGAAGCTCGTCCATCGTCCCGTACGCCACGATCCGCCCCCCGTCGATGACTGCGAGACGGTCGCAGAGGACCTCCGCGAACTCGAGCGTGTGCGTCGAAATCAGGGCGCAGCCTCCGCTGTCCGCGTAGGTGCGCAGCAGGTCTTTCAGGAGCCTGGCCGCCTTCGGATCCAGGCCCACCATCGGCTCGTCGATCACGAGCGCGCGCGGCCGGTGGATCAGCGCGGACGAGATGATGAGCTTCTGCCGCATGCCATGGCTGTACGACTCGACGAGCTCGTTCGCCCACCGCGTCAGATCCCAGAGCTCGAGCAGCTCGCGGATCCGGTCTTCGATCTCCTCGCCTTCCTGTCCGTACAGGCCAGCCGCGAACCGGAGCAACTCGGCGCCCGTCAGCTTCTCGTAGACGAAGGGACGGTCGGGGATGTACCCGAGGCGTGCCTTCGCGCGGTAGGGGTCTTCGACGACATCGAAGCCGTCGATCGTGACCCTCCCCTCATCGGGACGAAGGATGCCGGCGATCATACGGAGCGTCGAAGTCTTGCCTGCCCCGTTTGGTCCCAGGAGGCCGAACAACTCGCCTTTCGGCGCCTCGAGGTCTATCCCGTCGACGGCCGTGAACGAGCCGTAGTGCTTGGTGAGTCCTTCAAGACGGATCATGTACCGGGTCCTCCCACCTCTTTGTTCTCGCTCTCGGGTCCCCGCCGCCCGTCCCCCTCGCCGCCGGACTCCATCTTCGAATCCTGCGGGCGCTGCCGCGGCAGACTGATCTGGTCAGGGACGAACTCCCCGAAGTAGGCGAACTCGAACGCCGTTCGCACCAGGCGAATGCCGCCGACAGCGGCGGCCTCGAGGAGACGGCCGTCCTCGTCGACCCAGGCCTCGAGCTTGATTCCCGACACGTCGTGCTCCACCCGCCAGGCGGTGACCGTGTCTTCCCGTGCCGTGATCCAACGCCCATCCTCGGCGGTGACGCTGTCCGGGAAGGTGCGGATACGCTGCTCGAGCACGGTGAGCTGCATCGACCTGTGCGACCCGGTCAGCGGGTCGTACACGGGTAGCTCGAACTGGTCTCCGGTCTCGAGCTCTCGCGCCGCGGCGAATCGGAGCGGCCACGCGGCCGCGACGACGATCGGCGAATCGAGATGAATCGTCTCGCTTCGGGTCTCGCCGCTACCCCTCATCTGGATGGTAAGCATCGAATCGCCCTGCACTTCGCCCTGGACCTGGCGAATTCCCGGTATGCCTTCAGCCGTGACCTGGAAGCTCTGGAGGGTGAAGGTCGGTCCTAGCGTGGCGCCGACCGTGAACCGCATCGGGTCCATTCCGGGGATCAGCGGCTCGCGGAGGATCAACTGATCCTCGAGGAGGAACCCCGTGTTGGACGGAAGGGTGTCGACATCCGTCTGAGCCCACCCGATGTGCCGTTCGCCCTGAAAGACGGCGTAATAGGCGGTTCCGGGCGGTATGGTTCGGGCCGCTTCGATTAGCAGCTCCGACACCGGCCGGAAGTAAAGACGTTTGACGTGGAATCCCATGGTCGTCGCCCACACCGCAAGGATGGCGACGGCCCACCAGCCCCTCTTCGTCATGCTTGAACCGCTCCGGCAGAACTCTCGAGTTGCCTTCCGTGCCCGCCCAGAGGGCACGAGTCCGGGTGTTATTGCCGAAGTCGTGCCAGGGCTTCGCGATAGTGGGCTTCAGTATCAACGTCGACGGGTGCGGGCCGCGCGACAGAGAACTCGACGACGCGTCCAAGTAGCGTCCGCATCCCCGTATCGCCCGTCGGACGCCGGTCCTCGGGCACGGGGAGAGGCACGATGACGGGGTGACCCGGACGATCGGCGTAACGCACCCGGAGCGCGACGCTCGGGGAGTCCCGCCACGCCTCGACGGCCCGTCGCACGATCGCGGGGTCGATCGCCGGCTCGTCACCGAGCAGGAGGAGGAGACCGTCGGCTCGCGACTCGGCCCAATCGATCGCGACGGAGACGGAGCTCGCCTGGCCCGTCTCATAGTCGGGGTTCTCCAGCAATTGGATCGACAGGCCCTCCAGTGCCGTCGCCACGTCCGACGCTCGGGCACCCGTGACCGCCGCGACCTCATCCGTGCCGGACGCCAGCGCGGTCCGCACGGTGCTGCGGATCAGGGGGCTGTCTCCGAAGGGGAGGAGGAGTTTGTGGCCCCCCCCCATCCGACTGGAGGTCCCTGCCGCGAGCACGGCCGTGACGAGTCTGGGGTCCTCAGCGGTCAGGGGGCCCGGTCCTCCGCGATCAGCTCCGCGATCACCGACACCGCGATCTGCGACGGCGACCGCGCACCGATATCGAGCCCGATCGGCCCCTTGATGCGGTCGAGGTCCTCGCCGTCGAAGCCGGCCGCGACCAATGCCTCCCGACGTTTCAGTTGTGTGCGGCGACCGCCGAGAAGCCCCACGTATCCGCAGCCGGCGCCGAGCGCCGCCTCGAGCGCGGGCTCATCCAGCTTGGCGTCGTGGGTCAGAACGACGACGCTGGCGAACCGGTCGAGCCCGAGACGCTCGAACGCGGTATCCGGCCATTCCACGATCAGCTGAGCGGCGTCGGGAAATCGTTCGGGGCGGGCGAACGCCTCCCGGGGATCCACGATGGTGACATCGAACCCGACCCGGGCCGCGAACGCGCAGAGGGCCTCGGCGATCGGCGTGGCCCCGACGATGGCCAGTCTCGGCGGGGGAGCAAACGTCTCGGCGAACACCTGAGTGTCAGGGTCGTCTTCGTCGAGATTCAAGCGGTGCGTGCCGGTACGGCCAATGATCTCGAGCGCCGTGTGGCGAGCCAGCTCGTCGATCGGGCCCGGACCGAGGCTGCCTATGACCAGAGCCACACCCTCGGCGTGGCCCGCTCCGGTGGCGGTGATCAGGAGGCGCTTGCCACGGATCGGATCGGCGAGCCCGGTAACGAGGACCGCCGGCGTGTTGCGGTCGATCGCGGCGTCGAGCGCGTCCCACACCGGGTCCCACGCCGGGTGCGGCTCGATCAGGACGTCGATCTCGCCTCCACAGGAGAGGCCCACTCCGGCGGCCATCTCGTCGGTGATTCCGTAGGAAAGCAGTGCGGAGGGAGCTCCGGTCAGCAGCGCCGACAGGTGTTCGTGAAGGTCACCCTCCACGCAGCCGCTCGATACCGATCCGGCCAGCTCGCCCGTCGACGACACGGCGAACCGGGCGCCCGGCGAGCGCGGAGCGGAGCGCCGGACCTCGATCAACGTGGCGACGGCGGCCGTATCTCCACGCTTCGCCCACTTTCCGAGCGCTCCGCGAACCTCACGCCAGCTCATGCTACCCCGGCACTTGTGAGAACATTCTTACCCGTCCTGCCGGACCCTGCGCACCTCTTCGGTGAGTCGCGGCAGGATCTCGAACAGATCGCCGACCAGCCCGTAGTCGGCAACGCCGAAGATCGGTGCGTCCGCGTCGCGGTTGATGGCGACGATCACCTTCGCCGTTTGCATACCCGCGAGGTGCTGAATCGCCCCACTGATGCCGACCGCGAAGTACAGATTCGGTGACACGGTCTTTCCGGTTTGCCCGACTTGCTCGGCGTGCGGACGCCACCCCGCATCAACCACCGCCCGGCTCGCACCGAGCGTCGCCTGGTCTCCCAGCGCCGCGACGAGGTCCTCGAGGAGATGCCAATGGTCCGCTCCCTGAAGCCCGCGGCCACCCGAGACGATGATCGTCGCTTCCGACACGTCGAGCTGATCGCGATCGGCGGCCTCGAAGGCGGTCACCCGCGCCCGCACCTCGGCCGACCCGATCTCGATCGATTCGACCGCGCCGGCGCCAGGCCGCTCGGTTGCCCCGAAGACGTTGGCCCGGACGGTCATGATTGCCGGGCCCTCGGTGAACCGGAGCGTCGCGGTGGCCTTCCCCGCGTACATCGGCCGCTGCACCGTGATCGCCCCACCCTCGGTGGAGATGGCGATCACGTCGGTGGCCAACCCCCGACCGAGACGTCCGGCCACGCGCGGCCCCAGATCCTTGCCCTGCGCACTCGCCGGGAACAGAACAGCCGCGTACTCGCCCGCCGCAGCCCGCGCCACGACATCGGTGACAACGTCCGGCTGATAGAGACCGAGCTCTTCGCTCTCCGCGACCATGATCCGGTCGGCACCGTAGGCCCCAAGGGACTCCCCGGCCCCGGCGGTACCAACCCCACCGACCGCCACGACATGGACGGATCCGCCGAGCTCCTCCGACACCGTCCGCGCGGCCGTCACTACCTCACGGGCGGCCTTCCCCGCCTGTCCGTCACGGATCTCCGCGTATGCAAGAACGTCGGCCATCAGAGCACCTTCGCTTCTTCGCGGAGCGCCGAGATCAGGGCGGGCACCGCGTCCGCTCCTTCTCCGACGATCCGACCCGCGGCCGGAGGCGGCGGCTCTTCGAGCGAGATCAGCTCGAGCGTGGAAGCCGCGAGCGCGATGTCCTTCTCCTCGAGCGGCTTCTTCTTGGCAGCCATAATCCCTTTGAGGTTCGGGTATCTCGGCTCGTTCAGCCCCTTCTGGGTCGAGACGACCGCGGGCAACGAAAACTCCACGACCTCGTGCCCCCCCTCCACTTCGCGCTTGGCCACGGCGCGGCCTCCATCGATCTCCAGCCCAACGACGACCGTGGCGCACGGAAGACCCAGCAGCTCCGCGACCATCTGGGGTACCTGCATGTTGTCGTCGTCGATGGCCTGCTTTCCGAACAGGACGAGATCGTATTCGCGTGACGCGATCTCGTCGGCGAGCGCCTTCGCGATCACGAAGCCGTCGGTGGAGCCCACGCTCTTGAGCAGGACCGCGTCGTCCGCCCCCATCGCCAGCGCCTGCCGAAGGGTCTCGGCAGCGGCGTCGGTCCCGACGGAGATCGCCGTCACGCGTCCCGATCCGGCGGCTTCCCGACGCCGAATGGCTTCTTCGAGGGCGTACTCATCGTAGGGGTTCACCACGTATTTGACCCCGGCTGGATCCAGTTCGGATCCGCCCGGACCGATCTTCACGCGCGTGGCCGAATCGGGCACGCGTTTGATACATACGATCGTGTTCAAGAGGCGACGTCTCGGTAGTGGTTCAGCGGCTCTGGTAGGTCTCGACTTCGTCGTCCGTGAGCGAGCAGAGTCGAAACGCGATGAGGTCGACCAGATCGTCCGTCACGGCCTTGCGACGGCGGATCCGCTCCCGGTCATCCTCCGATTCGGGAGCCTGGTTCCGCAGTTCGATCAGCCTGCCGGCAAGCCACGTGATGAAATCGTGCGCGACGTCACGGTGCTCGCGGTTCCGATCCGGCTCCCCGTTCTCCGAGTGCGGGAGAAAGGCGTCGACGAGCGTGAGCAACCCCGGAAAGACCATTTCCGTGAGCTCCTCGTCGCCCATCAGCTCTTCGTCGGTGATCTCTTCCCACGACAGCTCGTTCCAATAGAGCTCGCACGCCTCCTCGAAGAGGTGCTCACGCACCTCAGGAGCCGCGGGTCGAAGGACGATGTCGCCGGGCGTCAGCCGTCGGCCGACAGCCTTTCGGATGCCACGAATGCGTTCCTGCACGAGCGTCCGCGCGGCGAGTCCAAGCTCGCCTTCGGGGTGCTCGGCATGTGTCTGGATCGGTCTCGTCTGGTCGTCCACGGGGCCGAAGATGCAGCGCCCTCCGGGAAGTTACAAGGACACGGGGCGCGTCCTGCCCCGCGAAGGCTCGACCCGATCAGTTCACGCCGGGCGGCGGGTCAGCCGGCAGGGTGTCCCGTTGTCGGAGCGCCTCCTGCGCGAGCCGCTGACGGAGCCAGATGATGCGGACGCGCTGGGTGGGAGTCAGAAACTCCGCGAGGCGGCGCTGCTCGTCCGCCCCGACTTCAGCGGCGCGGATCTCGAGCTGGACCGATTCGTCGAGCAGCTCCGCCATCCGGGTCTCGTCCGTCGAGGACTCGCGGACCATGCGGGCAAGCTCCTGGCGAACCACTCGAGCCTGGGCGGTGATTCGACTTCTGGCTTCGCGCGAGGCCTGGAGCTCGTTCTGGAGCCGGCGGGTCTGGTCGGGCGAAAGGCGAAGCGCCCGGCCCGCCCTCTGCGCGAACCGGTCGAGGAGCACGCGTCCCTGACGCGCGTTCGCTCGATCGTTCTGGGGCGGGGCGACGGTGCTCCGTTGGGTCGCGCCGCGGGTCTGCGCCTCGATGCCGCTCGCGGCTCCCAGCCCCAGGGCGAGGACGGTCACGACGACCGCCAGGACGCGGCCGGGGCGGCGCCGACCCTGCCACGCCCTCATCGCTCCTGCTCCCACGGAAGCACGAGCTCGCCCACATCCGCCTCGTCCCAGGGGACGTCCAGCGTCGGGTCGTCGATCAACCCGACGCCCAGCGCCATCCGAACCTCACCCTCCGAGAGATCCAGATCGGCGAGGTCATCGACGAAGCCCGCGAGCGCCGCGTCCGGATCCCAATCAACCGTCGACCCGATCTGCACCACCCGCAAGACACCGACGCTCGTGAGGACCAGCGCGATGCCCGCGGCTGCCCGCCAGCTGGCTCGCAACCATGCGGAACCGGGTCGCCCACCACCGCCCGCGAGGCGCCGGCCCTCGAACGTTTGATAAACACGCCGACGCTCGATGTCGGACATCGCCTCGACCGGCGCGGCGAGCGCGCGCAGCAACTCGACCTCGAGCCGGCAGCTCTCGCAGCCACCGAGATGGCGCTCGATCTCTTCCGAGCTCGACGCTTCCCCCCTCGCGTAACCCGGAAGAAGATCGTTCGGATGGTCCGTGTGCACGCTCTTGTCGCTCATATACTCTTCAACACCCTTCGCGCGATCATGTTCGGATCGAGTCACCGGTCCCCGAGGACAGCACGGTCTTCATGTGCTCGCGCAGCTTCGTCATTCCATGGTGGTAGCTGACTCTCACAGAGCCCTCGCTGCTCCCTACGATCGCCGCGATCTCGCGGTACGACAAACCCTCCGTCGTCCTCAACATCACCGCATCCCGTTGTTGGGCGGGCAAGGTCCGTATGAAGTCCATCGCGCGCCCGGCCAGCTCGACGTCCGACATCACCTCCTCGGCCCCGCGTTCCATTGCCTCCGGTTCCGGCACTGAGTCCAGCGACACTTGCCGCTCACGACTCCGTTTCCGGTGCCACGACCGGGCTTCGTTGAGCGCGATCGACGCGATCCAGCTCTTGAAGCTCGAGTCGCCGCGGAAGCCGGAGATCGACCGCGAGGCCTTTACGAACGCCTCCTGCACGACATCCATGGCCACATCGCGATCGTTCACCACGCGAATCGCGAGGCGAAAAACCAGGTCGACGTGACGCTCGTACAGCTCTCGCCAGGCGCGTTCGTCGCCCCGGCGTGCCTGTTCGACAGCCGTGCGATCGTCTAGCATTTCGGTCGTTACGAGACATTTTGAATCAGCGCGCCCGCGGAGACTGCACCGGAGCGTGCTCCGGCGGTGACTCGCGTGTTAGACGTCGCCGGATTCGAGAACGTTAACCGCCTCCACACGTGTGCAACGCGGTGCACGGAGGGGGTGTTAACTGGTTGTGCGAGGGACAATGTCCATGGCGTTGAAAACGCCCGCAACAGCCGCGACGAAGGCGGATTCGGAAACGCCGGGCCCCGAGGGTGCCCAGCACCCGGAGGACCGGGGCGCCGACGAGCCCGGGCTGGTTGCGGCGGTTCAGGGCGGCGATTCCAGGGCATACTCGACACTGGTGGCACGATACATGGATCCGGCATACGCGGTAGCGCTGTCGATCCTGCGCCAGGAGCAGGACGCGGAGGACGCGGTTCAGGCCGCCTTCATCCGCGCGTTGGACCGCATCGGACAGTTGCGGCCGGGGAGTCGTTTCGGGCCGTGGTTCTATCGGGTGCTTCGCAGCACGTGTCTCAATTTGAGGCGCCGGGAGATGCTGAGATCACACCCGGAAGTGCCGGATACGGCGCGGTCGGGTCACGACCCGCACCGGGAGTTCGAACGGAGGGCCGCGCGTGAGCGAGTGCTCGGCGCGCTCGAGCAGTTGCCCGAACGGCAGCGGACAGCGGTAATGATGTACGACCTCGAGGGGTACGATCACGCGGACATCGCGGAGATCCTCGGGATCGCGGTTGGAACATCGCGGGCCAACCTGCACCACGGCAGGCAGGCGCTGCGAAAGATTTTCGCGGAGTATGGAGACCGGGAATGAGCGGAAGAAGAGATCGTCGGGAGGACTCGGCGTGGCCGGCCTGGCTGGAGGCGCTGCGACCCGATGAGGTGACGAGGCAGCGTCTCCACAATCGGGTGATGACGACCGCGGAGACGATGCTGCGCCTCCCCGAGCGCACCTGGTCCGATGTCACGGCCGGGTGGTCGTCGGTGCTCACGCCGCTGGCGGCGGGTCTGGCGGTCGCCTTCGGCGTCCTCGCCTATCGCGCCTCGATCGATCCGGAAATCGAATCGATGGCGGCGACCGAGCCCGCCTCCATCGAGAGGGACGAGATCCAGCCGTTGCTCGGCTCCGAAGACACGGCCCCTCCGGCGCTGTTGATCGATGAGGACGAGTTGAATGGCGATGCGGTGCTTCGTGCCGCTCTCGTGTCGACGCTCGAGCGCTGAAACGCGAGAAAGGTCCGGTTCGTATGAGCGGTTCGAGAGGCAAGGCGGTTTTGACGCTCGCTCTGGTGTTCATCGCGGGGGCCGCGGTGGGCATCGCGAGTGACCGCCTCGAGGTCATTCCCCGTGCAGCGGTGGCCACCCCGGCGGAGACGCCCGGGGGCGCCGGTGGGAGCGGTGAAAGCCAGACGATCATCGAGCAATTCGCGGACGACCTGGGCCTCTCGACGGAGCAACGTCTCGAGATCGGGCTGCTGCTGGACTACTACGCGGCCTCGTTGAAGGATCTGCGAACGAGTGTCCGGCCGAAGTACAGAGCGTTGATGGACTCCGTCAAGAACGAGATCGAGTCGGTTCTCGATGATCAACAACGCTCCGACTACCGGACGCTGCTTCAGGAGCGCTACGGACAGGACGACACGAGTGATGACGCCGGAGCGAACGAGGACAGGTCCGACGGAGACGGCGACGACAACTAACGCCGATCGCTGTCGGGCTGTCGGATTCGTAAACCGACGCGGGTTGGCTGACATTCCCAGAGGCGTCCCGCCGGGCGCCTGATCGAACCGAGGTCAGATGAAACTCACCGATAGATGGGTAGCGACCGCCATCGTGCTGGCGGCTGTTGGGATCCCCGGCGGGACCCTCGCGGCACAACAGGGCGATACGTTCCGGCCGATCACGCTCGACGAAGCGGTCGAGATCGCGATGCGTCGCAATCCGACGCTTTCGCAGGCTCGTACCAATATCGAATCGGCGGAGCACAACCGCCTGAGCGCCGTCGGCAGCCTGCTCCCATCCGTAAACCTGAGCTACGGGTACTCGAACGCGTCCACCGGACGTATCGACCCGACCGGTCAGGGGATCGTGAGCACCAGCTATACCACTCAGCTCACCGGGTCGTACAACCTCTTCGACGGCTGGCGTCGGTTCACCGATCTGAAAGGCGCGAATCTCGGTATCGAGGAGTCGACTGCCCGGTATCGCGAGACCGAGTACCAGATCGTCCAGCAGGTCAAGCAGGCTTACTTCAACGCCGTGGCCGCGCGCGAGATCGTAGACGTCGAGGAGCGCCGTGTTCAGCGGCAGCAGGATCAGCTCGACTTCGTCGAGCAGCAGCTCGAGCTCGGTCGTGCCACGAGGTCCGACCTGCTCCGCTCGCAGGTGGACGTGAACAACGCGCAGCTCGCGCTCCTGAACGCGGAAAACGGCGAGCGGACCACCACCTTCCGGCTCACCGAGGTCATCGGGTCGGATACGCGAGTCGGCCCGGTCGCCGAGGCGTCCCTCGTCGCTCAGCCGCTTCCCTTCTCGCGCAATCAGCTGTTCGGAATCGCTGACCAGTCCGCTCCTTCGCTCGTGACGGCGGCGGCAGCCACCGAGGCCGCGGAGGCCGCGGTGTCCAGCGCGCGGTCGGCGTACCTGCCGAATCTCTCGTTCAGCGGCGGCTGGGCCTGGGCGAACACCGAGTTCCCTCCCCAGAACCGCTCGTGGTCGTTCTCGCTTCGCGGCAGCTACCCGCTGTTCAACGGCTTCCAGCGCGAGACGCAGGTCTACCGAGCGAGGGCACAGCAGGACATCGCGGCACAGCAGGAGCGCGCTGCTCGGCTCAACCTCAGCTCCGAGTTGGACGCGGCCTACAGCACCGCGCAGGCCGCGCAGGCCGGGATCGACCTGGCACAGCAAAACGTCGGTCTGAGCGAAGAGAGCCTGCGCGTCGTCCAGGAGCGGTATCGGCTGGGTCTCGCGACGATCCTCGAGCTTCAGGACGCGCAGATCACGCTGACGCAGTCGGAGGTCGACCTGGTGTCGCGCCGCTTCGACTATCAGCTCGCTCTGGCCGCGATCGAGGCGCTTCTCGGACGGGCGGTCGACGACTTCTAGCCCCGGCGAACAGGAGCGCGCGGATCCGGCGCCCTCCAGCCCGGATCCGAACCGCGACGCGAGACGAAGGCTGAGGGGTGGCCCGTGGGGCCGCCCCTCTTTCGATGCCGGAAGACACGGCGCAATTCGGCGTACTCACCCCGTAGACTTTTCAACGCACTCCAGTGCTGGAGTGTCCTTTAGCGGCGTACAGAAACGGGTTTCTTCAGAAGGGTTCGAACCGTGTCGATAGAAAACAGCAAACGGTCAATCGCGAATGGGGCGAACCGCGCACCGGGGGTACTCGGCGCGGTCGCCGTGATCGTGGTTGCCGTGGCGGGCTGCACCCGGGGAGAAGCCATCGAGACGGGTGCCGAGCTGCAGACTATTACGGCCAGCTCGCAGTCCATCATATCGAGCGTCGAAGCGACGGGGACGGTCGAGCCCATCCGGATCATCGAGGTGAAGTCGCAGGCCGGCGGCGAGATCCTCGAGCTGCCGGTGGAGACGGGAGACCGGGTCCAGCCGGGCCAGCTTCTCGTCCAGATCGACCCGCGTGACGTGCGAAACGCGTTCGATCAGGCACAGGCGGATCTGGATGTCGCGGTGGCCCGCTTCGACGTGGGCGAGCGTCAGCTCTCGCGGATCGAACAGCTGCACGAATCGGACATCGTCACGGAAGAGGAACTCGAGTCGGCGATCCTCGAACACGCCAACGCCAAGGCGGCGCTCGTGCGCGCGGAAGTGAACCTCGAGTTGGCGGCCGACCGCATGGAGGACGTCACGCTGCGTGCCCCCATCGCGGGCACCATCGTCGAGCGCGCCATCGAGGTCGGCCAGGTCATCACCGGGACGCGAGATCTGACGGGTGGAACGGCACTCATGAAGATGGCGGACCTCCAGGAGGTGCAGGTCCGCATGCTCGTCGACGAGACGGACATCGGACGACTGGAGCCCGGGCTCCCGGCCGAGATCACCGTGGAGGCGTATCGCGATCGCACGTTTCGCGGTTCGGTGCTCAAGATCGAGCCGCAGGCGGTGGTCGAGCAGAACGTGACGATGTTCGCCGTGCTAACGCGGATCGCGAACGAAGAGGATCTCCTGCGTCCGGGGATGAACGCGGACGTCGAGGTCGTAGTCGGGCGCCAGGAAGACGTCCTCGCGTTGCCGAACAGCGGCCTCAAGACGCAGCAGGAGGCGGTCAGAATCGTCGAGGCGCTCGGGATCGAAGCGGACGTCGCCCAGCTCGCCAGGGATGCGCAGGAGGCGGCGAGCGGCGCAGCCCCCACCGAGTCGGCTGCTCCCGAAGAGGATGAGGAAATGATCAACGGGCGACGTCTGTCCGAGATTCAGACCATGTCCCAGGGCGAGCGGATGGAGTGGTTTCAGGGTCTTTCCGGGGCGGAGCGCGGCCGGGTCATGCAGATCTTCCAGCAGATGAGGGGCGGTCAGGGCGGCGAGGGCGGACGCGGCAGTGGTCAGCCCCGTCCGGCGTTCGTGTTCCAGCAGGGCGCGGAAGGCGAGCTGACCATCAAGGCCGTGATGATCGGTCTGGGCAACTTCGACTACACGCAGATCATCAGCGGGCTGGTAGACGGCGAGACCGTCGTGTCCATCCCGATGTCGATGATCCAGCAGCAGGACTTCATCAATCGGATTCGCAGCCGCACCAGCCTGCCTGGCATCGGCGGGTAGAACGGCAAGGAAACGACATGATCTTTTTCGAGATCCTTCGCGTCGCACTGGATGCGATTCGGGCGAACAAGCTCCGTTCGGTTCTCACCATGTTGGGAATCGTGATCGGTGTCGGAGCGGTCATCACCATGGTCGCGTTGGGCGAGGGTGCACAGCGAGCGGTCGAGGCCCAGATCTCTCAGCTCGGAACAAACGTGCTCACGATCCGACCGGGCCAGGGGATGTTCGGCGGCGTTCGGGGGGGCTCGGACGCGCGCCTCACAGTGGAAGACGCCGCCGCGGTCACGGCGGCCTCGGCTGTCGTCTCGATCGCCCCGGAGATGCGCGGGCAGCTTCAAACGCAGTTCGGCGGCTCCAACGCCAATGTTCGCGTCATCGGTACGACGCCCAACTACGCCAGTATCAACAACTACACGGTTGAGCTGGGCCGTTTCTTCGATGAAGGCGAGAACGCGGGGCGCAAGAGGGTCGCGGTGCTCGGCGGCACGGTCCCCGGGGTACTCGGAACCGACGCCGCGACAATCGTGGGACGCACCATCTCGATCCGGAACATCACGTTCGAGGTGGTCGGCGTACTGGCGGAGAAGGGCAGCCAGGGGTGGTTCAACGAAGACGAGCAGCTCTACGTCCCCATCGAGACCGCACAGTTCCGACTACTCGGCACCGATCGATTGAACGGCATCAAGATCGTCGTTCAGGATCGACAGGCCATCCCGATGGCGATGGCACAGGTCGAGGAGATCCTCCGGCGGGAGCACCGGATCGCGCTCGGTCGCGACAACGACTTCAACATCACCGACTCACAGCAGTTCCTGCAGACTCAGCAGGAGACGACACAGACGTTCACGATGCTGCTCGCCGGAATCGCGGCCGTAAGCTTGCTCGTGGGCGGAATCGGGATCATGAACATCATGCTGGTCTCGGTGACGGAGCGCACGAAGGAGATCGGCGTGAGAAAAGCGCTCGGCGCCACCCGGAGCGCGGTTCTGCTCCAGTTCCTGCTCGAGGCCACGACCCTGTGCATGGTCGGGGGACTCCTGGGGATCGCGGCGGCCTACGGAGCGGCTCGCCTGCTCTCCGACCTCGCATCCTGGCAGATGGCGATCGCTCCGGAAGCCGTGGCCATGGCGGTCGCCTTCGCCGCGGTAGTCGGCGTGTTCTTCGGCATCTGGCCGGCGCGCCGCGCCGCCAGTCTCGACCCGATCGTGGCGCTTCGCTACGAATAGAACCTCCGAGGGCGCCCCGGCAGATTGGCTTCGAGGCGCCCGTCTCAGGTACCTTCTCCGCATGACAATCAGCGCACTTCCCGACAGTTCACGCATCTGGGTGTTCGGCGCCACCGAGCCGTTGACCGAGGCACAGCGGACGGCTCTCGACGCGAATCTTACCGGCTTCGTGCGGACTTGGGCCGCGCACGGGTCGCAGCTCCTGGCCGCACACGCGATCGTGGACGGCTCGTTTCTCGTAGTGGCCGTGGACGAGAGCCAACAGGGCGCCTCGGGGTGTTCGATCGACGTCATGGTTCGACATCTCGCCGAGCTCGAGCGAGCGCTCGATTTCGTCGTTCTGGATGGGGCCCGCATCTGGTATCGGACCGGGGCCGGAGATATCGTCTCTTGCGAGCGATCCGAGTTCCAAACCCGTTCCGAGCAGGGCGAGATCGACGCTGCGACACGAGTGTTCGACCCCACAATCCAGACGCTGGGAGCCCTCCGCACCGGCGCATTCGAGAGACGCGCCGGCGACTCCTGGCACGCCCGGCTTCTATCGTCTTCCGGGGCGACGGCCGAGGCCTGAGCCGATCGCTCAAGTCTCCCGGTGACTGACCCCCGGAGGCTCGGGTTCATGCTTTCGGGCGGCGGCGCCCGGGCGGCCTATCAGACGGGTGTCCTGTGCCACGTCGGCGTGCGGCGGCCCGACCTGAAAGTCCCGATCTACACTGGAGTTTCGGCGGGCGCGATCAACACGGGCTTTCTCGCTGCCTATCGTGGTCCGTTTGGGGAGGCGACGAAGGCCCTCCGGAGGCGCTGGCTCTCGCTCTCCAGCGAAGAGGTCTTCAAGGCGAATCCGTCCTCGCTCTTCTTCAACGGCATGCGGGTAGGTACCGCGCTCCTCGGCGGCGGGTCCTCACTCGCACCCGGCATCAGGAGTCTGATCGACACATCGCCCCTTCGAAGCTTTCTCGTACGCAGCATGGCGCAGGGAGCCATCCGCGACCGCGTCGACGCAGGCGAGCTCGAAGCGGTCGCGCTGTCCGCGGTTTCGTATCAGACGGGACGGACGGTGCTCTTCGTCGAGGGCGACGCGCCCGTACGGGCCGCGCCACGAAGCGCCCACCACCGGGTCGTGCGGGCGACACTGACAGTGGACCACATCATGGCGTCCGCCGCGATCCCCCTGCTCTTCCCGGCGATCAAGGTCGGACAGCAGTATTACGGTGACGGGAGCTTTCGATCGACGGCACCGTTCGGTCCGGCCATCGAGCTCGGGGCGGGGCGGATCTTCGCCATTTCGGCGCGCTACCGGCGATCCGAGGCGGAGGCGCGACTACCCGAGCACATCGGATACCCGCCGGCCGCTCGCGTGCTCGGCATTCTGCTCAATTCCGTCTTCCTCGACACGCTCGACTGGGACGCGGAGAATCTCCGCCGGATCAACCGGCTCGTCGATCGCCTGCCTGAGGACGCCCGCGAGGGCCAAGGCCTGCGGCATGTGGACCTGCATATCCAGCGACCTTCCCGGGACATCGGGCTGATTGCCGCCGAGTTCGAGGACCGGCTGCCGCGGGCCATGAGGTTCCTCGTCCGGGGGCTCGGGTCTTCGGAGACCCGGAGCGCCGATCTGCTGAGCTACCTCCTCTTCGACAGCGCATACATCTCCGAGCTGATCGAGCTGGGAGAAGCGGATGCCGAGGAGAACTGGGAGACCGTCGCCC
>JAOTZH010000178.1 GCA_029861425.1 Gemmatimonadota bacterium | reverse complement strand
ACAGGCGGCGGAGTTCCTGTACGAGATGGAGATCGCCGCGACGCCAGAGCCGAGCCTGATGGCGCCCCGCTACGCCGAGCTGCTGGGCGAGGCCACGGGGTTCGCACACGACCCGCAGACGTACATCGAGGATGTGCGACGCGGCTTCTGGGTCGCTCGGCAGCTGCGGGCCGCCATGCTGTCCTCGGTGCTGCGCCGGGCGCTGGTGGACCGTTTCGGAGAAGAGTGGTGGCAGGAGAAGGCCGCCGGGGCCTTCCTCGGTGAGCTCATGTCCGCAGGACAGCGGGAAGACGCCGTCCAGCTCGCGGCGCAGCTGGGCGAACAGGCGCTCACGCCGTCCGTTCTTCGCACCGATGTCGACCGGTGGCTGACTCCGACATGAGATCCTGGACGAAGGTGGCGCTCGGGGCGCTGGCAGGTGCAGCCGGAGTCGCCTACGCCAAGGCCGTGGTCGCGCGGAACCGGGCGCTCGACCGTCCGGCGATGCGGGACGTCGAGGGCGAGCCCTTCCCGATCGATGCGGTCACGCTCTCCGATGGCGAGGTCGTCGAGTACGTGGACGTCGGCGAGGGAGAGGCCCTGGTCTGGATCCCGGGGGCCGACGGCCCGAAGGAGACCTATCAGTATCAGATCCCGCACTTCGCCAGGCGGTACCGGGTCATCGCGGCCGACATGCGGTCGGGGATCGGGCCCGAAGATGACTTCGATCGGCTGGTGGACGACGTGATCGAGCTCATGGACCACCTCGGCGTCGAGCGATTCGTTGCGATCGGTCAGAGTCTCGGAAGCGCCGTGGCGCTACGGCTCGCAATGCGCTTCCCGGATCGGGTCGCCGGGTTGGTCCTCGCGAATCCGGTGGCGAGAGTCAGCTACGAGCACCTCGGGTTGAACAGGACGAGCCTGATACCGCTGGCGCGGACCACGACCCGGTATCTGCCCACGCCGCTCAGCCGGGCCCTGGCCCGGACCGCCTGGAGCCCGCTGAGCGTCTGGATCTACGACGCCTCGCCCGGGAGCGAGGCCCTGATCGACTATGCTCTGTACACCGGGCCGCGAACGACGTCCCCGCGCGTTTCGGGCGATCGCGTCGATCTGTTGAAGGGGCACGACCTGACGGAAGAGCTCTGGGACGTGCGCGTGCCGGCCCTCGTGGTGAAGGGCCCTCACGATGTGTATTGTCCGGTGAGTTGGGCGCTGGAGATCGCGGATGGCCTTCCGAACGCCACGTATATCCCGATCCCCGGAACCGGGCATTGCTCGCACATCTCGCGACCTGGTGCTTTCAACCAGGCCGTCGAAAGCTGGCTCGAGAAGCTCCTTCCCGCCGCACGCGCTGAGGGGGCGCTCCCGCCAGGCCCGCCTGACGAGTCGCCGGGTGAACCCGATGGAGGAATCGAATGAGCAAGCCCGTCTTCAGCTCGCGGACCGCGACGATGCTCGCCATGCTCGGCATGGCGGTCGGCACGGGGAACATCTGGAGGTTCCCGCGGATCGCCGCGTCCAACGGCGGCGGCTCGTTCCTGGTGGCCTGGGTGGTCTTCCTCCTTCTCTGGTCGATTCCGCTGATCCTCGTCGAGTTCGCGTCGGGGAAGAGCACGCGGAGCGGACCGGTCGGCGCGTTCACGAGGCTGGCCGGGAAGGGGAGCAGCTGGATGGGCGCGTGGGTCGCCTTCGTTTCGACGGCGATCATGTTCTACTACTCGGTCGTGATGGGGTGGACGATCCGCTACCTCTTCGGATCGGTGACCGGCACGGTCCCCACCGCGGCCTGCACGGATGCCGCAGCCGGTTGCGTCGGCCCCACGCAGTATTGGGAAGCGTTCATCGGATCGCCGTGGCCGATCGTCACCCACGCCCTGGCGATGATCCTGGCCGTGTCCGTGGTGCTCCGCGGTGTGCGGGGGATCGAGCGAGCGGCCCGGATCCTCATCCCGAGCCTGCTCGTGCTCGTCGTGATCCTCACGATCCGCGCGGTCACGCTCGACGGCGCGAGCGCCGGACTCGCCTTCCTCTTCACGCCGACCTGGAGCGATCTCGCCAACGCGGACATCTGGCTCGAGGCGCTCACCCAGAACGCGTGGGACACCGGGGCGGGCTGGGGTCTGATCACGGCCTACGCCGTCTACCTGCGGAAGCAGGAGGACACGACCCTCAACGCGTTCATGCTGGGGTTCGGCAACAACTCCGTTTCGCTTCTGGCCGGAATCATGGTGCTGTGCACCGTGTTCGCGATCATGCCGAACGCAGCGAGCGAAATCGTCGGCGCGGGGAACGAGGGGCTGACGTTCATCTGGGTGCCGCAGCTGTTTGGCCAGATGCCGGGTGGTTCGGTCTTCATGATCCTGTTCTTCCTCGCTCTCGTGTTCGCGGCCTGGTCGAGCCTGATCGCGATGATAGAGATGGCCTCCCGCGTGCTCACGGACGCGGGGGCCCCACGACAGAAGGCCATCCTGACGATCGGCGCGTTGGGCTTCGTGCTCGGCCTTCCGTCGGCTATCTGGATCGAGGTCTTCCGGAATCAGGACTGGGTATGGGGCGTTGGTCTGATGGTCAGCGGCCTGTTCTTCGCGATCATGGTCATGAAGCACGGTCTCGAGAAGTTCCGCACGACCCTCGTGAACAGCTCCGGTAGCGACATCACGATCGGACCGTGGTTCAACGTCGTCATCAAGCTCGTGGCCGTGCAGGCGGTGGTGATCACGGTGTGGTGGCTGTGGCAGGCAGTCGATCTGGAGGACCTCGGGGGCACGCTGACGCCGTTCTCGCAGTTCAACGTCGGAACCGTGCTGATCCAGTGGGCGATCGCGCTCGCCGCGTTCATCGGGTTGAACCGGTGGCTGGCCGCGCGGTCGGGCGCCGACTGACCGCAGCTCCGCAGACGGTAGCGCCGCCAGGCCAACGGGGATCGAGATGACCGCCATCCGGGACGACTTCAAACGGGCGATGGGCCACCTCGCGAGCGGGGTGGTCATCGTGACGACCCGAGACTCCGCCGGCGAGCCGCGAGGCATGACGGCGACGGCCGTATGCTCGGTGTCGCTCGAGCCGCCGCTCGTGATGGCGTGCATGGGCCACGAATCGGCGACGCATCGAGCCGTCGAGAGCTCGGGCGTTTTCGCGATCAACGTGCTCCCCGCCGCCGCCCGCGAGCTGGCCGGAAGATTCAGTAGCCGTTCGGACGACAAGTTCGCCGACGTTCGACTCACGAAAGGCGAGAGCGGGGCCCCGCTCCTGGCCGTCGCCCTGGCGCACTGCGACTGCCGTGTGGAGCAGTCCGTGGCCGCCGGGGACCACACCATCTTCATCGGCCGGGTCCTCTCGGTCCACGCCCCGGATGAGCCCAACGGACCGCTCATCTACTTCCGCGGCGCGTACGGGTCCGTGGCGCCCGTGGACGCCGACGACCGGGACCGCCGGGGGACATGAACCTCGAGGCGTTCAGCGATCTCGCGGGCCGGATGTGGGATGAGATTCCACCCGCGGCACGTGAAGGGGTCGAACGAGTCACGATCGTTGCGGAGCCTCTTCGGCACCCGGACTTCGAGGACGTGTACACACTCGGAGAGTGCGTAACCGACAGCTGGCCCGACGGGTATGGCGAGGGCGACGTGCGATCGGAGCTCCTTCTGTATCATGGCTCCTTCGAGGCGCTGGCGGCCCGGGATCTCTCCTTCGAGTGGGCCGAAGAGCTATGGGAGACGATTCTCCACGAGCTTCTACATCACCGTGAGGCGGCCGCCGGTGAGTCGGGTCTCGACGAATTCGACTGGGCGGAGGAGCAGAATCGGCTGCGCTGGGCAGGGCGTCCGTTCGACCCGGCCTTTCACGACGCGGTCCCCGCCGACGCGGACGGCGTGATTCGACTCGATTCAGAACTCTTCGTCGTATGCCTCCTTGGAGGAAGCGACGAGGAGGCGGTCTTTGATTGGCGCGAAAAGCGCTATACCGTTCGCGTCCCGAAGGATGTGGTCGCGGCGTTCGTCCAGGTCACGAATCTGGCCGGCGGCCGGATGACGCTGGTCGTACGCCGAAGGCCATCCTGGTGGCGGAGGCTCGTGGGTTCCGCGGCGGGACCGCCCGTTGAGCTGCGACGAAGCGCGCTTCCGGCGTCGACAAACGAAGGGAACTGAATGCCGTTGTTCGGAGGGTTTCGAATCGGTCGGTGGCTCGGCTTCCCGATCCGCATCGACTATTCGTGGTTCCTGGTGGCCGCGCTCGTCGTCTGGACGTTCTCGTTCAGCGAGTTCCCGTTGCGTCTGCCGGGGTACTCGAGGTCCACCTATCTCGCGATGGGCTCGGCCGCCGCGATCCTGTTCTTCCTATCCGTGCTTCTCCACGAGCTGGGCCACGCCGTAGTCGCCCGAAAACGCGGGATCACGATCGAAGGGATCACGCTGTTCATCTTCGGCGGAATCGCGCAGGCCACCCAGGAGGCGCGTCGCCCCCTGGACGAGTTTCTGCTCACGGCCGCCGGACCCCTGACGAGCCTTCTCCTCGCCGGCGTCTTCTATGGCGCGGAGGCCCTCGCCCGGTTCGGCGGCGTCCCGGATCCGCTCGTCACCGTCTTCGGGTTTCTGGGGCTCCTCAATCTGGTGCTCGCCATCTTCAACATGATTCCCGGGTTTCCCCTGGACGGCGGCCGGATCTTTCGATCCGCCGTGTGGGCGATCACCGGGGACATGCGTCGGGCCACGCGGTGGGCCACGTGGGGCGGACGGCTGTTCGGGATGTCGCTCATCGCCCTGGGGCTGTATGGCCTGAGTCTCGGCCTGCTTCTCCCCGCGCTGTGGGCGGTGTTCATCGGGTGGTTTGTCGCTCATGCGGCCAGCACGAGCTTCAAGCAATTCGAGCTCAGACGCGCCCTGGAGCGGATCCCCGTCTCGCAGGTCATGTCGCTCGAGGCGCGGTCCGTTCCGGCGAACACCCCGATCAACGAGGTCGTGGAGGACTATTTCCTCCGGGGTCGACGGGAGGCGTACGCGGTCGAGCTCGATGGCATCGTCCTGGGGCTCCTCCACATCGAGGACGTGGCCGAAGTGCCACTCCGGATGCGAGACAAGGCGACGGCGGCTCAGGTGATGCGGCCGACGTATGACCTGCCGACTGCGCACCCCCACGAGTCTCTCGCTGACGTGGCCATCCGGCTCGGCTCGGGCGAGAACTCCACCGCGCTCGTAGTCGAGGGCGGGCGCGCGATCGGGCTCGTCGACGTTCGGGACGTAGGTCACTGGGCCGCGCGAGTCCAGCGGCTCGGGCTCGGGAGTGAAGAGCAGGCGCCGGCCGAGGAGATCATCTATCCGCGGGCTGTCGAAGAGAGCGCCTGACCCGGAGAGAGCGTGCGGCGACCCAGATCCCTCAAGGCGAAACGAGAGCTGGCCCAGGAGCTGTCCCCTCGGCTGGCGAAGCTGTACCCCAGCCTGAAGGTGTCCCTGGACTGGGAGACGCCTCTCGAGTTGATCGTCGCGACCGTGCTCTCGGCGCAGTGTACCGACGAGCGGGTGAACAGGGTCACGAAGACGCTGTTTCCCGCCTACCCGGACGCCCGTGCGTACGCGAACGCGCCCATCGACGAGCTCAAGGATGCCGTGCGTCCCACGGGGTTCTTCAATAACAAGGCGAAGAGCTTGAAGGGGTTGGGAACGAGGCTCGTCGACGAGTACGACGGCGAGGTGCCCGACACGATGGAGGAGCTGCTCACACTCCCCGGTGTCGCGAGGAAGACGGCGAACGTGGTCCTTAGCAACGCCTTCGGCACGCACGTCGGAGTCGTGGTGGACACCCACGTGAAGCGGGTGTCGAATCGACTCGGCCTGACGAGCGAGACGGACCCGGTCAAGATCGAGCGCGATCTCATGAAGGTCATCGCTCCCGAGGAATGGCACTCCCTGCCATGGCGCATGATTCTCCACGGCCGCACGGTCTGTCAGTCGCGAAAGCCCCGGTGCGAAGCGTGCCCGATATCCGAGCTTTGTCCGAGCGCCGGGCGCGTTTGAGCAACCGGCACGACGTCAGGGAGCGGATCCGGGCGGCGGCGTTGCGTGCCGGGTTCGACCAGGTCGGATTCGCGCCGGCGGAGACACCGACTCACGCGGAGGCCTATCGGGCGTGGCTGGACCGCGGGTATCACGGTGAGATGGCGTACATGGCGCGGGAGGACGCGGTGCGTCGGCGGATCGACCCGGCCATGGCTGTCCCCGGTGCAAGGACGATCATCGTGGTCAGCCTCGTCTACGGGCCTGACCACGGGCGTCGGGCCGGAGCCGTCGAAGACCCGCCGTCGCCGGCGGGGGCCCGGTGCGAGGGGCTCGTCGCTCGCTACGCCCACGGTCGCGACTACCACGACGTATTCGAGGAGCGTTTGGATGCGCTGCTGGCCGCGGTGCGTGAGGAGGCGCCCGCCGCGCGCGCCCGCCGCTACGTCGATTACGGACCGGTACTCGAGCGTGACCACGCGCAGCGCGCCGGCCTCGGGTGGATCGGGAAGAACACGATGTTGATCCACCCGACGATCGGCTCGTATCTCATGCTCGGCGAGCTGATCACCGATCTCGACCTGCAACCCGACGAGCCGTTTCTACCGGACCGGTGCGGGTCGTGCGACCGGTGCATCGAAGCGTGTCCGACGCAGGCGATCCTGGACGGTCGGATGCTCGATGCACGCCGGTGCATTTCGTACCTGACGATCGAGCTTCGAGGGCCGATTCCCCGGGAGTATCGGCGCGCGATCGGCACCCGGGTCTTCGGCTGTGACATCTGCCAGGAGGTGTGCCCCTGGAATACGGACGCCGAGACTCCGGAGACGTCGCCGTTCGACGATCCCCCGTCGGGCCGCCCATGGAGGTCGACGGACATGGTATCCTGGGCCCAGGAGCTCGCAAGGCTCGACGAGCAGGGCTTCAAGGCCCGGTACCGGGGCACCGCGCTCTCGCGTCCTGGTAGAGACGGGCTCCTCAGAAACCTCGCGGTGGGGCTCGGCAACAGCGGGGATCTGACGGCGGTGTCCACGCTGGAGATGCTTGCGGCCGACGCGTCCGAGCTCGTCGCGGAGCACGCACGCTGGGGTCTCGAGGAGCTGCACAGCGTTACCGGGTGACACGTATTAAATTATGGTGGAATGAGGCCGATGACGACGTGATCGCGCCCGCACCCACCTCTGTCAGGAGAAAGCGACGCCATGCCCGGCTACGCCGACCTATCGACCCCGTGGTGGGTTCCGATCGTGTACATCCTCGTCTTCGGTCACATCACCAACATCTGCAATACGCTCTACCTGCACCGTAACCAGACGCACGGTGGGGTCGAATTTCACCCCGTAGTCGCCCATGCCATGCGGTTTTGGATCTGGCTCACCACGGGGATCGTGACGCGGGAGTGGGTCGCCGTCCACCGGAAACACCACGCGTTCGCCGACCGGGAGGGTGATCCACACTCGCCTGTCGTGGAGGGCTTCGCGGCGATCGTCTTCAACGGCCTCTTCTTCTATCAGAAGGCCGCCAAGGACGTGGAGACGCTCGAGAAATACGGCAAGGGAACTCCGGACGACTGGGTCGAACGGAACGTCTACGCCAGCCATCGCTCGCTCGGGATCTTCTCGATGCTGGCGATCGACATCTTCCTGTTCGGTCCGCTGATCGGGCTGGTCGTCTGGTCGTTCATGGCGGTGTGGGTCCCCATCATGGGCAACATCATCAACGGGATCGGGCACGCCCTGGGCTATCGAACGTTCGAGACGCGCGACCACAGCCACAACATCTATCCGTGGGGGATGTGGATCGTCGGCGAAGAGCTCCACAACAACCACCACGCCGACCCGCGCTCGGCGAAGTTCAAGGCGAACTGGTGGGAGCTCGACATCGGGTGGGCCTATATCCGCGTGCTCTCGTTCTTACGGCTCGCCGATGTGATCTACGCGCGGTCGGTATCGGCGAAGGACTTCGCGGCCAGGTACTACGACCAGCACGTGGCGAGCCCCGTCAGCGACGGACTCGAGCGGGCGGTCGCCGCGCTCCAGTCGGCGAGGGAAGAGGGCCTCGTCCGCATCGAGCGCGCACGTGAAGAGGGCCGCGTGAGGCTCGAAGCGCTGCGGTCGGGCAGTCAGGCGAAGCTCGCCGGCGGCCAGGCGAAGCTCGCGGGTGGCCAGGCCAGGCTCGAATCCGCGAAGGAAGAGTGCCTGGCCCGCATCGAACACGGCTGGGAGGAGGGCCGCGGAAAGCTCGACCGAGTGAAGACCGCCGGCCAGGCGAAGCTCGAGACGCTGAAGAGCGAGGCCACGGCAGAGCTCGACCGCGCGCGCGCCGCCGCACGCGCCTCCGTCCTGGGTCTGGGCTGAACGCTCCCGCCGGAAATCTCGCCACTGGCCGACTGACGGCCGGCGCGCTGGCGCCGGCTACGCTCTCGCGGCCGT
>JAOTZH010000026.1 GCA_029861425.1 Gemmatimonadota bacterium | reverse complement strand
TGGCCGGCGGCTGCGCCCGCGATCCCGGGCCGACCAGCGCCGAGTCCCTCGCGAACTCGACCTACCTCACGGAAGTGACCCCGGACGGCGTGGTCACGCTTCTCGGCGGCGCCGTCGATTTCCCGGCTGGCGGGACAGTCCAGCGCATCGAGATGTATGACTTCGGCGTCGGTGACCTCGACTACGATGACGAAACCGATGCGGTCGTGGTCCTCGTCGAGTTCAGAAACATGCAACGGCTCCTGCGTCTCCACGCCCTGCTCGGTGAGGACGACGAGGTCCGGGACGTCGCCTCCCGGCTGATCGGAGACAACATCCGGGTCCTGGACATCCGAGTCGACGACGGGGTCATCGAGGTCGACATGCTGATCCGCGCACCGCACGAGAGCTTTCAGCGTGAGCCAACGATTCCGATCACCGGAAGATTCGCGCTGACGGATCGCGGCCTGATACCGGTGAACGTGCCATCGCTCAGAGAGGCCTCGCGGATGACGCTGGGTGCGGGAGCGGAAGCCACGCTCACCAGCCACGAGTGGATTCTCACGACGATCGAGATGGGCGACTGGAGCCAGACGACGGACGCCCTCGACAGACGTCCGTCCCTCAGGGTCGCGCTCGAGTTGGGGGACGCCGCCGCCGGCAGCGGGTCTCTCGCCGGGTACGCGGGGTGCAACCAGATGTTCGGCACCTACACGAGCGGGGAGGACGGGACGCTACAGATCGGGCCCCTGGCGACGACCCGGCGGATCTGTGGCGAAGGACTCGACGAGCTCGAGACCCGCGTGATGGCATCTCTCGCCGTCGCGCGATCCGTCGACATCGTGGGCGACCAGCTCTTCATGACGTTCGATGGCGGCGTGATGCGGTTCACCACGGGTGCCGAGATCGAACCGCCCGCACCACCCGGATCGACCCCACCCCCCGTCGCCCCGGCGGTCGATGCCAACGAAACCGACCGGGAGACGTGACCTTCACGCGGCAGGGCGATCAGTCACCCGCCGCCGCGTGAACCGCGAAGGTCGCCCCCTGCGGATCCACACACGTGGCGATCTGGTCGCCGCCCGGGACCTCCCTCGGGCCGTTCAGCACCTGTCCGCCGCCCGCCCGTACCGCCTCGACCGCGGCCGCGGCGTCCGGCACCTTCGCGTAGAGAAGCCAGGCGGACGCCGACGCCTCGGGCGGTCGATTGAAGATGCCCCCTAGCGGCGCCCCGCCGGGCCGCGAGTACATCTGGTAGATCCCCATCTCCCCCATGTCCATCTCTTCCGTCGTCTCCCAGCCGAAGAGGTCGGAGTAGAACGCCCATGCGGCCTCGCGGTCGGACGTCACGAGGTCGTGCCAGGACATGTTCCCGTTCTCGGGCGGGACCTCCGGGGGCTGCTCGTTCGCAGGCTCGAACGCGGCGAACCCGGCACCCTGCGGGTCAGCGAGGATCGTCATACGGCCTACCTCGGGGACGTCCATCGTCGGCACCAGGATCTGCGCGGCGAGCTCGAGCGCCCTCTCGACGGTCGCGTCGAGATCGTGCGTCCCGATGTACGCCAGCCAGTGCGGCGGTGCCCCGGCCTCGGCGGCTTCCGCCTGGAGCTCCATGAGACCCCCCACGGGCGCCTCGCCGGTCATCCACATCGTGTAGGGCTGGTCTCCGGTCTCCCATGGGGTCGTCGACCACCCGGTGACGGCGGAATAGAAGCTCTTCGCGGCCTCGACGTCGGTCGTCATCAGCTCATACCAGAGAAAACGGCCTCGATGGTCCGACATCTTCGCTCTCCTGCCTGAGGTTTTCGACTTGCGGGCACCGAACATACGCCGAAGATCGTCCGGCTGCCACGGGGGTCTGAAGCCTGCTCGCCCCGATGCGACGAATCCGTGTGCGGAGATTCGACCGAACCCAGCCGTGAGGCTAGATTCCGCACCCCGTTTCGACCGAACGGGTCCACCATATCCGGGAGCAGGAGTCGATGGCTCGCTTTACCGATGAAGAGCTGCAGCGGAAGGTTCAGGAGGGGTTCATCGTCGAGTCCGAAGAGGACATGACGGAGACCTACAAGAAGGCCCTGATCACGCAGCTGACCGTGCAGGGCGACACGGAGCTGATGAGCGCACCGGCATATTACACGGCCACGAAGGACGCACCGTCCACCAACACGATGGTCTCGGCGACGGCGATCATCCAGGACGAGCTGGGACACGCGAACATCGCCTACCGGCTGCTCGAGGACCTCGGCGTCGACCGACACTGGATGCTGTACGAGCGCGATCCGGCGAGGTTCAAGCACCCGTACGGATTCGATCAGCCGATCGACAACTGGGCGGCGCTGGTCTGCGCGCACGCGCTCTACGACCGGGCCGGTATCACACTTCTCGGGGACGTGCACCGCAATACCAGCTACGGGCCGCTCAAGCGGGGGCTCGTGAAGGTCGGGATGGAGGAGAACTTCCACCTTCGCCACGGGGAGGTATGGGTTCGACGGCTCGCGGAGGCGGGGGGGCATGCCCGCGAAGCGGTGCAGGAGACCCTGGACTGGATGTTCCCGATGGGCGTGGAGTGGTTCGGGATGCCGGACGACAAGAAGCGTCACAATGCGCAGCTCGACTTTCGGCTCAAGGGCATGACCAACGACCAGCTCCGTCAGACCTGGCTCATGGCCGTCGTGCCCCTGTGCGAGGAGCTGGGGTTCGACGTCCCCGCGCATTACGACCCGGATCTCGACCAGGTCGAGCTCGACTACGAGCTGCCGTGCCAGTACGACCCTGGCGAGCGTCGGTGGCTGTTAGAGGAGAAGATCACATGGGAGCAGGTGTTCGAGCGCTGGAAGGGCCGCGGCCCGATGAACGAGCAGTACGTGGACTCCGTGCGACGCAGCCGCTTCGACGTCGAGAAGCTGTTGGCCGCGTGAGGGCCCGTCGCGGTGTCGCTCCGGCGATCGTGATCGGTCTCACGCTCACGGCGTGCGGTGGCACGCAGATGGACGACCCGGGTGATCAGCCGTCCGTGGTCGCGGGCACGATGCCCGGTCCAGCGCTCGTCCGCGTCCAGGATCCCGGACTCCACCCGGAGGGGATCGAGTGGGACGGGGCCGGCGAGCGCTTCCTGCTGAGCTCCGTCACTCGGGGGACCGTGACCGAGGTCCACGATGACGGGTCGCATTCGATCTTCATAAACGATCCCGACATCGTCTCATCCATCGGAATCCATATCGATCACGCCAACAGCCGGCTCCTGGTGGCCAACTCGAACCTGGCGATGTTCCAGGGCGGAGACAGCCACGCGATGCTCGGATCCTACGACCTCGAGACCGGCGAGCGGATCTTCATGGTGGATCTCGGGGCGTTGACTCCCGGTGGACCGCAATTCGCCAACGATGTCACCACGACACCCGATGGCACGGCGCTGGTGACGAACTACGCCACGCCGGCGATCTACTCGGTTACGCCGGACGGGGAGGCCTCGGTGCTCGTCGACAGCGCGGCGCTCGCTCCTGGCGGCATCAACGGGATCGACGTGAGCTCGGACGGGATCCTCGTCGCCGCACAGGTCGAAGCGCGCGGGCTGATCAGGGTGGGCATGGACGGCTCGGTGAGTGCGATCGGGCTCCCCGAGCCGATGGCCGTCGACGGTCTGGTCTTCTTGTCGGACGGTCGTCTCGCCGCGGTCGCCGGCACCGGAGACGGAGATACGGCCCGGACGGAGGTGCTCCTCCTCGCCAGCGAAGATGGCTGGGCAACCGCGACGATCACGGCGCGCTGGGAAGCCGCGGCCGACGCGACGACGGCGGCCGTCAGAGACGGCCAGGTCTACGTCATCGATGCACGATTCGCGGACATGGGTGGTGAGGCGTCGCACTTCGATATCACGAAAGCGGTATTCGAGTGACCGAGTTGCCGGTGCTCGAGCGGCGGCCCCGCTACGAGCAGGGGATGAACTTCGCGGCGGTGCTGCGCGATACGCAGGGCCATCGCGACGATTTACCGCCGCCGCCCGAGTTCGACGCGCCGGCCGCCGATCTGGCGGAGCGTGCGCGTCGCGCGCTGTACGAGGTCTCGGACCCGGAGTTCCCGATCTCGCTCGTGGACCTCGGGCTCATCTACGGTGTCGAGGCCGACGAGGTCGCCGGCGTCGTGACAGTCAGCGTGACGTTCACGGCGACCGCCTGTCCGTGTATGGACTTCATCAAGTGGGATGTGAGAGAGCGACTCCTCGAGGAGCCGGACATCGAGGAGGTTCGCATCGAGATCGTCTGGGACCCTCCGTGGACCACGGCTCGGATTCCGGAGCGCGGCAGGGACATTCTCAGGGCATCAGGAGTGGCGGTATGACGATGGCGACCGGCTTGTCGGATGAGCGGATCTACGAGGTCTTTGCTCGAAAGAACCGAGTGGACCGGTTCGAGCACGTGGGCACGGTGACCGCACCGAATCCGGATCTCGCCAGGGTGTACGCGTGGCAGACGTACGATGAGGCCAAATGGTTCGAGATGGCCGTCGCGCCCAGGGATTCGTTCTATGCCGTAAACCTGACGCAGAGGCCCTTCACTCTCGGTGGGCCGCCGCCGGTCGGAGAGGGCTCCGCCGCCGACTCCGATTCACCCCCGGGATACGGGACCCCCGCATGAGCGACACGAAGACTGCATACAAATCGGCCAGCGAACTTTCCGAGGAGACCCGAAACGCGCTCGGGGCGCTGCTGCTCGCCCTCGCCGACAACAAGCGCCTGCTCGGCATCCGCTACTCCGACTGGATCCTCGGAGCCCCGTCCGTCGAAGCCGGAATCGCTTGCTCCGCGATGGCCCAGGACGAGTGGGGACACGGCCGTATCGTGTACTCGATGCTCAAGGACTTCGGCTTCGACCCGCATCACCTCGAGCACGAACGGGAGGCCGAAGAGTATCACAGCGCCGGAGTGCTGGATTCGGACGGCACGTCGTGGCCGGAGCTGATCGCGCTCAACTTCCTTCTGGACACGGCCCTGACGGTGCAGTTCGAGACCCTGCACGAGAGCCGGTTCGAGCCGATCCACTACAAAGTGCGCAAGCTCCTCGACGAGGAACGGTTCCACTTCGAACACGGTCGGGGGTGGACGGCCCGGCTAGCCGAGACGGAAGCCGGGCGTGAGGCACTGGCCGAGGCGTTCGGGAACGCGTGGACGTCATGCCTCGCGTGGTTCGGCCCCGACGACGACGCCATCGCGACCGTCCTCGCGACCGAGGGGATCGTCTCCGGGGATGCCGCCGCGACGCGTGGACGCTGGCTGGCCCGCGTCGGGCCCGTGCTCTCCGCGGCGGGGATGGATCTCGCTCGGGAGGACGCGGACGGCTGGGTGAGCGATGCCGAACCCAACTGGTCGGCCTGGTCCACCGAGCGCCGCCGGGTGTCGACGGGTGGCCCGGACGAAGACACGCTCGCGCGCGTGCGGGGCGACCGAAACCGCTCGCTCCTGATCGACTGACGGACCTCCCATGCCCGACGACACCGCGCCCCCGCGGTCTCCACAGGATGAGACGCTGAAGTCGGACGTATTGCCGGACTCCGTCAGGTGTCCTTTCTGCAACCTCGAGGACACGGAGCAGTTCTCGACGTTCGGCGGGCAGGTCTCGACGAGCCAGTATTACTGCAATCGGTGCAGGACGGTCTTCGACTTCTTCAGGTGGCGTTGAGCCATCCGTGGATCTCGTCGGACGGTGACCACGTCCGGCTGACGGTTCGCGTGCAGCCGCGCGCGAGCCGGACCGAGGTCGCCGGCCTGCATGGCGACTCCCTCAAGATTCGCCTCGCCTCGCCGCCCGTCGACGGGGCCGCCAACCGAGAGCTCATCGCGTTCATCGCCAGACGGCTGAGGCGTCCCAAGTCGTCGATTACGCTCGAGCGCGGCGCTCGAGCGCGGCGCAAGACCCTGTGCATCAAGAACATCGAGCTGGACTCCGCGGTCGCTGCTCTGTGGCCCGACCCCGTCTGAACGCCAGGGACCTCGAACGTCCAGGTCCGCGATGCGGCAGTGTCATAAGCCAACGGGCGTGACGTCACCCATCAACGGAGCGTCGTAGGTCGGACGCGCGGGACGCCACGCGGTCGTGGCAGGCTCCCGGCCAGTGAGACACGGGCCACGGGTGCGGACGTGCGACAGAAACGGCGTGAACTCGAACAACGACTGGCGCGGCATCATGACGCCGCGTTCGGCTGGGCCCTCACCTGCTGCGGCGGTGAGTTCGCCGAGGCGGAGGACGTCTTGCAGGAAGCGTATCTCAGAATGCTCTCGGGGAAGGCGCGGTTCGAAGGCCGATCGGGCTTTCGGACGTTTCTCTTCGGGGTGGTGCGCAGGATCGCTTCGGAGCGGCGACGGCGTGCCGTAAGACGGCGGCGTCTGCTCGGGCGATTCCGGCCGGAGCCGGCCACGGCCCCGATGCGCGGCGACGAGGTCGTCGCCCGCGGCGAGCGCACGCTCCGGATCCAGGCGGCGCTGGCCACTCTCTCCGACCGGCAGCGCGAGGTCCTTCACCTGGTCTTCTACGAGGACATGACGGTGGACGCCGCCGCGGGTGTGCTCGGGATCTCGATCGGCTCCGCGCGGACTCACTACGCCCGCGGTAAGGCGCGACTGAGCGATTTGCTCGCGGGAGGCGACCGGTGAAGCGCGACCCGCCGTTGTTCGAGAACCTCGGGGACGCCCACTTCGGCGATGCCGTGACCGCTCCGCCTTTCGAGCGCGTCTTCGGCGCGGCGCGACGACAACTCGCGCGGCGACGGGCCAAGCGGGCGGGGGCCGGGGTGATCGCTCTCCTGGCGTTCGCACTGATCGCTGCCCCGGAGGAGCGCGGGACCGAGACCGGACTGGCGGATCGGCTACTCGCCACGAGCCACCTCTACGAGGGACCGACCACGTTCTTGCTGGAGTCACGTCCGACGCCGATCTGGCGGCGCGGACCGCTCATGGAGGGAGGCGCAGCCTCGCGACCGGCGCGCCCGACCACTCGTTTGCAACCCGCCGACCCGCCGCCGGGTCGGGGTTAACGGAGGATGTAGATCATGTCTCGACGACTGTGGTTCCTGGGAGTGGCCCTGGCGCTCGGCGTGTCCGCCCTGGCGGAACCGCTCTTCGCGCAGTCCGCTCCAGGCGAAGATCCCCTGGCCGACGCGTACTTCGCACCCGAGCTCGTGATGGCGCACCGCGAGCGAGTGGGGATCGACGATCGTCAGTGGGAGCAGATCGGCGAAGAGATCAGGAGCCTCCAGCGGGAGGTCGTGGACCTCGAGTGGGAGATGGCCGAAGCGGCACAGACCCTCCTCGAGCTTTCCGGACGAGAGCTCGTACCCGAGGCTGAGGCGCTGGCCGCCGCGATGAGGATTTTCGACGTGGAGGCCCAGATCAAGGCGATCCAGCTTCGAATGCTCGTCCGGATCAAGAACGCGTTGACCGGCGCGCAGCAGGCGGAGCTTAGACGAATCAGAGGAGGGGCATGATGATCCGAAACACACGGTTCCAATGGATTCGGGGCGCGACGCCCCTGGCCACGCTCGCCACCGCCCTGGGGCTGGCCGCCTGCTCGGACAACCCCACCGGCCCAGCCGGCGAATCAGGACTCGATACCCAGGCCGCGGAGTCCAACCTCACGACGCTCGACGGGTTCTTCGATTCGTCGGAGTGGCGGAGCTTCGAGGCGTTCGGGGGGCGGGTGGAAGACAGCGGAGTGCGGGCTTCCTTCGTACCCGAGTTAGAGGATATCGGCGACGGCTCCCGCACCGGACGCGAGCTCGCGACGGCGGCGGCGATGCGGCTGTTCGCGGCGGCCTCCCAGACGCCACTCATTTCGGCAGGTTCGCTCGGGAAGACCTTCGCGATCGATCCGGAGACGGGCGAGTACGCCGAAGACCCCGCACGGACGGGCGCGCCCGCCAACGGAGTCCGCTTCGTTCTCTACGCGCCTCTGGGCGAAGACGAGACGCCCGACCTGGAGCGCGAGATCGGGTACGTGGACCTCGTCGACAACGGCGCGACGGCCCCGGGCATCGACCTTCGGCTCACCGCGGTCGCGGAGGACGTCGTCTTCCTCGACTACGGTGTGGCGCTCGAGGGAGATGATTCCGCGGGCTCCGTCCAGGTCGACGGATTCCTGCGCCACGAGGGAGACCGGCTCGACTTCGACTTCGCGGCGGAGAGCTCCGAGGTCGCCGGCGAAACCACTCTGAGCGTCGATGCGACCCTCGATGTCGAGTCGCGGGACTTCCATGTCGCCCTCGACGTCGACGGAGTGGGCTCCGAAGACGATGGAGCGCTGACGGTCGAGCTCTCGGTGGCCTTCGAGTCGCACTCCATAGCCATCTCGGCGTCGGGGTCGGACGGCGAGATCGACGCGACCTTCAGAGTCAATGGGCAGATCTTCGCGACGGCGACGGGGAATTCGGATGATCCGGTCATCGTCGGCGCCGATGGCGGACAGCTGTCGCTCGACGAGATCCGGGTGCTCATAGACATCATCCAGGTTTCCGAAGACATCCTCACGTTCTTCGGCGAGCTGCTCGAACCGGCGGGCGACATCATCCTGCTGGGCCTGATCCTCTAGGTTCCGGGGATTCGGTCGGTCACTCCTCTCCGGGGGAGTGACCGCTCTCCCGGCTCAGGCGGGACAGCCTCTCCTCCACGTCGCGAAGCCGCTCCCTCGATTCCGGGATGCCGAGAAAATTCCCCACGATCGGCTGGAGGAGCCCGAACAGGTATCCCGCTCTCTCGAACGAATCCCGGGCTTCCGCGGCATCGTCGGCCAGATCGGCGTCGAGCCCGTCCAGGTACGAGAGCTCCGCAAGCAGCCAACACCGTCCCGGATCCACTTCCCCGCCGGGCGCCACCATCATCAACAACGTCTCCGGTGCCATGGCGCGCGCGAGGTCGTAATCGAGCCCACCCAGGCGGGCCGCCTCCCGGAGCGTGTCGGCGGCCTCGGCGCGGGAGACCTCCTGGCCTAGCATGCGTTTGCGCAGGGCGGCGAGCATGGCGCCCAGCTGCTCGATCATCCTCATGATGTAGTCGCGTCGATCCACCGAATCTGTCTCCTCGGGAGCCTGGCCTCTATTCTGGGCCGATGTTTCAGGCCGATCATTATGCGACCCGAACGCCTCCCATGAAGCCCTATGGTGCCGCGCTCCGCGCATTCCATGCGGGCCGACACGACGCCGGGATCCGACTCAGGAGCAGCCTTGGAGAGGATGAAATTGTCCCGGCCGCCATCTTCTTCCGCGAGAACGACGACCTGTTCTGGTTCGAGCTCCAGGCGTTCGAGATGGCTCGAGGGACGGTTCTGGACCTGGGGGCCGGGGCGGGTCCGCACGCCCTGGAGCTTCAACGGCGCGGATTCGACGTGCTCGCGGTCGAGAACTGCGCGCCCCTCGTCGAGATCATGCGCGAGCGCGGGGTTCGTCACGCAATCCGCCGTGACTTTCGATGGTGGCGAGGGCCCACGTTCGAGACAGTGCTCATGCTGATGAACGGCGTGGGCCCGACGGCTACGGTGGCCGGGCTGGATCGCTTTCTCGCGCACGCCCGCGGCTTACTGGCCCAGGGAGGCCAGCTCCTCGTCGACTCGGCAGAGGCCGTCCCCGAGGGGCGGCCCGGGGGCGAGGAGGGGTGGCCGGCGGCAGGTGGATACCCGGGACAGGCCTGGATCGATCTCGAGTTCGATGGAGACAGAGGGCTCCCCTTTCGAGAGCTCTACGCCGACGCGGACACGCTTCGCGATCGGGCCGAACGCGCGGGCTGGGCGACGGAGGTGGCCGCCGAGGCCGACGGTGCGTTTCTCCTCCGTCTGACCCTGCGATAGGAGCCGACACGGAGCATGCGCAGCCTCGAGCCCACGCTGAGCGACATCGAAGGCCGCTTCGCCGACATCCGCCGGGCACCCCCCCTGCCCTGGCCGCTCGACCCCGCCCCCCCCGGCGCCGACGCCGTCGAGATCGGCCGGTCGCGGCAAGGCCGCCCCATCCACGGATTCAGAGTCGGGACCGGCCCGATCCGTGTCAGCGTGATCGGCGGTTGCCACGCGGATGAGCCGGTGGGGCCGCGCCTCCTGGGGCGGCTCGTTCCGTACCTGCAGTCGCTCGAACCTGCCGATCCGTTCGTCGCCGCACTCGACTGGTGGATCATCCCGCACATCAACCCGGACGGCGCCGAGCTGAATCGGGATTGGCAGCACCCCGGCGCGGACCGGTACGCGTTCTCCGAGTATCTGCCCGGCCGCGTGAGGGAACTCCCCGGTGACGATGTCGAGTTCGGTTTCCCGCGCGGGTCGGGGGACGGGGGCGCCCGCCCCGAGAACGCCGCGGCCGCACGCTGGTGGGAGAGTGCCGACGGGCCGTTCGACCTTCACGCGACGCTTCACGGCATGGCCTGGGCCGGGGGGCCATGGTTTCTCCTCGAACCCGCGTGGGTCGCCCGAACTGGCGATCTTCGTCGCCACTGCACACAGCGCGTGGCCGGGCTCGGGTACACACTTCACGACGTCGAGCGCCACGGCGAGAAGGGATTCGTTCGCATCGGGCCGGGGTTCGCGACACGGCCCAACTCCGTCGCGATGCGGGATCACTTCGTTTCCCTCGATGATCCCGAGACGGCCGGACGCTTCTATCGGAGCTCCATGGAGTTCATCGGGTCTCTCGGAGGCGATCCTCTGACCCTGGTCTCGGAGATGCCGTTGTTCGTCTTGCCGGGCGTGGGCGAGACGCTCGGGCCACCGGATCCCGCGCTCGAGGACTGGAGAGCCCGAATCGCGGGGTGGGCGGCACGGCTCGCCAGCGCCGACCGATCATCCGACGAAGAGGAGGCCGCCGCGGATGAGGAGGAGCTCACCGCGGAGATCGAAGCGGAAGCCTCGGCCGCGGGGCTGAGACCCATGCCCGTCATCGACCAGATGCGGCTTCAGTGGGCGTTTCTGTCCGCCGCCATCGCCACGGTCGTCCAGGGACGGTGAAGGGGCGGCCGCGAATCATCAGGCCGGCCAGAGGAGCCGGACGGCGAACGCCAGCACCGTGATCGTCACCACCCGGCGGATCCAGAGGTGCCCCTTGAGCACCGACAGCCGAACCCCGATGAAGGCCCCGAGCAGATTCCCGGCCGCGAGCGCCACGCCATAGGCCCAGTCGACCTTTCCGTCGAAGGCGAACAGGGCGAGGGAAAGCGGCGTGTACGCCAGCACCAGCAGCACCTTGAGCGCGTTGCCCCGCACGAGGTCCAGCCCGCCCATCGTAATGATGGCGAGGATGATGAAGCCGACGCCCGCCTGAACGAAGCCCCCGTAGAGTCCGACGAATCCGAAACCGAGGATCAGAAGAAACCGCCCCCGCCGGGTCTCGGCGGCCAGGAGCTTCTCGCCGACGTCGCGCGAGCCGAGGGGATTCCAGAGCGTCCAGACGGCGATCAGGACCATCAGCACCGCGAGGATTCGCTGGAACGCGAGGTCGTCGATCCGGATAGCCAACCACGCGCCGACTCCGCCGCCGACGAGAGCCGGGAGCGCGGCGAGGGGCAACCAGCTCCAGTCGATCATTCGATGCCGGTTGAAACTCCAGACCGCACCGACGTTCTGCACCAGGATGGCGACCCGGTTGGTCCCGTTCGCGACGCCGGCGGGAAGTCCGAGGAAGATCATCAGTGGGAGCGTCAGCAGCGACCCGCCGCCGGCGATGACATTCAGCGTACCGGCGACCGTGCCGGCAACGAAAAGAAGGACGGCCGTGGCTCCCAGATCCACACCTCTCCGCGAAGGGTCGGCAACCCTTTTCGCTCTCGCATCGTCGAAACTTCGAACGCCTGAGGATCGTTAGTAGCACTGCAAGAGGAAACCCCGTGGCGTCGGCGCGCGACGACACGATAACGAGGAATAGATCGATGGCATTGGACAACAAGAGCAGAATCGCGATCGCTGCGTCGCTCATCTGGATGGCTATGGCGACGTTTGTGATCCTCGGGACACACGGAGAGGCCGTGGCGAAGGCGAACACCGCCATACCCACGCTCGAGAACGCTTCCGAATGGATGGCCCACCCGGCCCACCTGACGGACGATTTCGTGAGCCTGACGGCGCCTTCCCAGTGTTAGGGCGATGGAGAGGGCGGACAGATACGCCCCGCATTCGTCACTAGGTCGGCTCGGAAGCACGAGCCGACCTTTTTTTTGGCCTCCGCTTTGTCCTCGGGGCGGATCGATGGGTAACATCCGGTGGCCGCGTCCGCGCGACGACACACCGCCTACCGGAGACCTTCATGGAAAACTTCGATCTCGAGACCCTCGCCGCGCAGGCGAGCGGGCTCGTCACTACCTGGGGCCTGCGCGTTATCGGCGCGCTCGCCGTTCTGATCATCGGCCGCATGGTCGCACGACGGGTCCGCAGTGGAGTCGGAGCCTTGTTGGGCCGCCGACAGGTGGATCCGACGCTGGTGCCGTTCATCTCCGGCCTCGTCTACGTCATGGCGATGGCCTTCGTCCTCATCGCCGTCCTCGGGCTCTTCGGTATTCCGACGGCTTCCTTCGTGGCGGTGCTGGGCGCGGCGGGGCTCGCGGTCGGCCTGGCCATGCAGGGTACCCTGTCGAACTTTGCCGCGGGAGTCATGCTGTTGGTGTTCCGGCCCTTCCGGGTCGGCGACCTGGTCGAGACAGGAGGCGTTGTCGGCGGGGTAGTCGAAATCGGGATCTTCGCGACCATTCTGAACACACGGGACAACGTTCGGGTGGTACTTCCGAATTCCGCGGTCTTCGGGGGCGTGATCCACAACTACGACGGTAACGAGACCCGGCGGATCGATCTGGTGATCGGCGTCTCCTACGACGACGATCTGGGCCTGGCGAAGCGGACCATCCTGGATACCGTTTCGGCCTGCGAGGGGGTGCTCGCCGATCCGGCGCCGGTGGTGGCCGTCCACGAACTGGCGGATTCGTCGGTCAACTTCGTCGTGCGGCCCTGGTGCGAGACGCCCGGCTACTGGGACGTCCGGTGGGACGTTACGGAGCGCGTGAAGGCGGCGCTCGAAGCAGCCGGATGCTCGATCCCCTACCCGCAGCACGACGTACACCTGTCCGGACGCCAGGCAGCCTGACCGGTGGTGCTCGCGTCGCGCGCCGGTCTACCCGGCACCCGAGACGGCCTGGTTCGGCTCTACTACGGCCTCACACCGGTCTTCGCGCTGCTGGACCTCGCCTTCGGCGTGTCGGTCCGGGCCGCGGGTATCCCCCGGCTCGGGTGGCGGGTCGCGTATTACGCTTTCGCGCTCGGATGCTGGCTGATCATGCGGCGGCGGCCGCGATGGACGCCAATCGTCGGCATCGGAGAGAGCTCGGTAAGCCTCTTCCTGCTGATCTACTCGATCATGGGGCCCATCTTCGCGCTCCCCGCGGCGGCTGCCGGCGATGGCGACATCGCGTTCTCGTTCGGACCGGCGGCTATCGCAAACCTTCTGCTGGCGGGAAGCGTCATAATCCTGAGCTTTCACCGTCACCAGGCGGACCTCGCGAATCTCGCGGGGCCGTCGTCTCGTAGGTAAGCACGCTGCGCAGCGTTTTCGCTCATCCGGAGGAAAAAGTCATGGGACTCGTTTGGTTGGCCCTTTTCGGGCTCGTCGTCGGATCTCTCGCGAAGATGATCCGACCCGACAACGCGCCGGACAGCTGGTGGAAGACCAGCCTTCTCGGCATCGGTGGCGCCTGGGTCGGAAACTGGGTCGGCTCTACCCTGGGCTTCGGACCCTACTCGGGGTTCAGCTTCGGGGGGGTCGCATTCGGCGTTCTCGGCGCGCTGATCATCCTGTGGGCGTACGGAAAGATGAAGAGCTGAGGCTCACGCTCTCGCTCTGACGACAGGGGACTCGCTCGTTCGATCGGGCGTGACGAGACCCACACGAAGGGACGGCCACCGCGGCATCGCCGTGGTGGCCGTTCTTCGTTTTGATCCAGGGCCCGATTAGGTTTCGCGCCATGAACGACGAAAGGAACCTCGATTTCGTGCGGCAGATCGTGCTCGACGACGTCGCGTCGGACAGGCACGGGGGACGCGTTCTGACCCGCTTCCCGCCCGAGCCGAACGGATATCTCCACGTCGGACACGCCGAGGCAATCTTCCTCGACTTCGGCGTCGCGGCCGAGCACGGGGGTCGCACGACGTTGCGGATGGACGATACGAATCCGACGACCGAGGACCCGAGCTTTGTCGAGGCGATCACCCGCGACATACAGTGGCTCGGATTCGAATGGGACGGCGAGGTCCGGTACGCCTCGGACTATTTCGACGCTCTCTATCGGATGGCCCTCCGGATGATCGAGGATGGCTTCGCGTACGTGGACAGTCTCTCCGAGTCGGAAATCCGCGCGTACCGGGGGAGCGTCACGGAACCGGGGCGCCCGAGCCCCCATCGCGATCGGCCCGCGGAAGAGAGCCTCGATCTGTTCCGCAGGATGCGAGCTGGCGAGTTCGAGGACGGCGCGCACGTACTGCGGGCGAAGATCGATCTCGCAGCGCCGAACATGAAGATGCGAGACCCGCTGATGTACCGGATCCGCCACGCGCACCACTACCGAACGGGCGATGAGTGGCCGATCTACCCGATGTACGATTGGGCTCATGGACAGTCGGATGCGATAGAGGGAATCACGCATTCGCTCTGCACGCTCGAGTTCGAGAACAACCGCGAGTTGTACGACTGGTTCATCGAGCACACCCGCCCGTCGGCCGCTCGTCTGGAGGACATCCCGGGCGCGTGGGGCGGAGGCACGGATGAGCTGGGGTCCTGGGATCCCCGACCGCGTCAGTACGAGTTCGCGCGACTCAACCTCGACTACACGATCGTCAGCAAGCGGAAGTTGAAGCGACTGGTCGAGTCCGGCCGCGTCGATGGGTGGGACGACCCACGGTTGCCCACGATCGCGGCGTTGCGAAGGAGGGGCGTACCACCGGAGGCGATCGGGACGTTCATCGAACACGTCGGGATCGCCAAGGCGGACAAGCGCGTCGACATCGGGACGTTCGAGTACGCGATCCGACATACGCTCAACCGCACCGCGCCACGCGTGATGTGCGTGATCGACCCCCTACCGGTGGTCATCGAGAACTTCGACGAAGCGCTGACCGGCGAGATCGACTGGATGGAGGCCCCGTACTTCCCACGCGACGTGGAGGAGCCTCCGGCGGACTGGCCGGCGAGTCGGCCGGTGCCGTTCACGCGCAATCTCGCGATCGAGCGTGAGGACTTCAGCGAGGACCCGCCGAAGGGGTTCAGACGTTTGGCGCCCGGGCGCGAGATCCGGCTTCGCCACGGGTTCTTCGTCACCTGCACCGGTGTGGAGAAGGATGAGGCCGGCGGAGTGGTCGGCCTTCGGTGCACCTACGATCCGGAGACGCGCGGGGGGTCGGCTCCTGACGGCCGGAAGGTGGCCGGCACGATCCACTGGGTGTCGGCGGACGCGTCGCTTCCGGTCGAGGTCCGGATCTACGACCGGTTGTTCTCGAAACCGGACCCGCACGAAGGCGTCGAGGATCCGCTCGATAACCTGAACCCCGATTCCCTAAGGATCTTCACCGACGCGCGGGTCGAGCCGAGCGTGGCGGACGACGATCCGGCGACCGCCTACCAGTTCGAACGGCAGGGCTACTTCATCCGGGACAGCCATGCACCGGACGGAGAGCTCGTATTCAACCGGACGGTCTCGCTCCGGGACACGTGGTCTGCGCGGGCCGAGGCGACGGTGAGGTCCGCCGATTCCGCGACCGCGACGGTCAGCGGGCCGATCGGCGAGGACAGGGGCCGGGCCGAGCGGGATCGTGCTCGGGAGGAGAGCCCGGGACTCGTGGCCGCGATGGCCGGTCTGATCGAGCTCGGTCTGTCAGAGGATCTGGCGGATCTTCTGACCGGATCCGAGGCGGACGTAGAGTTCTTCGAGGCCGCCCGGTCGGCGTCCGCGGAGCCAGCCGGAAGAGCACGGGCGATCGCGAACTGGCTCGTGCATGAGGTGCGCGGTGTGTCCGAGGACGGGGCCCGCGGATCCCTGACGACGCAAGGACTCGCTTCACTGGCGGATCTCGTCGAGGACGGCACCGTATCCCGTCAGGTCGCGAAAGAGCTGTTGGCACGGCTCGTCCAGAACGGCGGAGACCCGACCGCCATGGTCGAGGCCGAGGGACTCGCCCGGATCGCGGACTCCGGCGCGCTCGCGATGCTGATCGAGGATGTCCTGTCCGGACACCCCGACGAGGTGGAGCGCTACCGTGGTGGCCAGACCGGTCTCATGGGATTCTTCGTGGGGCAGGTGATGCGTGCGTCCGGCGGGCGCGCGGATGCGGCCGCCGCCAGGGAGCTCCTGACCGCGAGGCTCGACTAGGCGCAGCGCGCCGCGACTGAAGCCGAGGTCGCACACCGGGCAGGGGCCGGGCCATACTGTGGTTTCGTGAAGACCGACACGAAGGGGGACGTGTGAAGTCGAAGTCAGCCCGAGGGGTCTCGATCGCGGCGGCGTTCGTTCTGGCCTGGGTCGTGGGGGTCGCGCCCGCCAGCGCCCAGGATCCCGAGGAGGTGCTGCGCCTGCGGGAGCTCGTCGTGAGCGCCACCCGAGCGGAGACCGAGGTCCGGGATGTGCCGGTCAACGTGACCGTCATCACGCGAGAAGAGCTTACGCTTTCGGCCGCGCAGAACCTCGAGGACGTCCTTCTCGAGATCCCGGGGGTCGGCCTGCAGCGGAACGTGCGGAGCGCGTCGGCCCACCCGTCGTGGCAAGCTGTGTCGCTGCGTGGGCTCGGTGGGAACGCGGCCAGCCGTACGCTCGTGATGGTCGATGGAGTCCCACTGAACGACGGCTATTTCGGCTGGGTCCGCTGGGATCAGGTGCCGGTCGAAACGATCGAGCGGATCGAGATCGTTCGCGGAGGCGGATCCACCGCCTGGGGGGGGCAGAGCCTCGCCGGAGTCATCCAGGTGATCACGCGGGACCCCGACGAGGGCGGTCTCTCGGCGGCCGCCGAGGCGGGCACCCAGTCGACGTTCCGCGGGGACGGCATGGTGACGTTCGGTGGCGGTCGGGTCGGCGGTTTCGTGGCAGCCGAGTTTCTGGACACGGACGGCTACGTCCTCACGACGCCGGACCAGCGCGGCTCGGTGGACATCCCTTCCGCGTCCGACCACTTCTCGCTGCGTGGGAAGCTGACCTTCGACGCTTCGGAGACCGTCCAGATCCTTGCGTCGGGCAGCTACTACGACGAGGACAAGACGAACGCCACGCCGATCCGCCAGAATACGACGCAGACGGGGTTCGGGCAGATCGGACTGAGAGCCGGACGCCCGGAGGGTTCCCTGTTCGCGGTGAATCTGTTCGGGCAGGGGCAGGACTACGCGAACACGTTCTCCACGGTCTCGAGCGACCGAAACAGCGAAGTCCCCTCCATCAGTCAGTTCGACGTGCCCTCGGAGACCTTCGGAGCCAACGCCCAATGGAGTCACGCGAGCCTGGGCGCCCATTCAATCAGCCTCGGGGTCGACCTGACCAGCATCCACGGAGAGGCCTTCGAGGACGTCCGGTGGGAGGACGGCGCGTTCCTGACCCGTCGACACACCGGCGGCGACCAGTTCCTGACCGGGCTCTTCGCTCAGGACAGAATCGGCTTGTCCGACCGGGTGGATCTCACCGCCGGCGCACGTCTCGACATCTGGAACAACTCGAACGGGTTCCGGCAGGTCTCGGACATCGCGAGCGGCGATATCGCCTCGGACACGGAGTTCGAGGATCGCGACCTGACCCGCTTCAGCGCAAACACCGGTCTCCGTGTGCTCGCTTCCGATCGCGTGTCGTTCCGCGGGAGTGTTTACTCGGGTCTGCGGATCCCGACGCTGAACGAGCTCTACAAGCCGTTCCGGGCGGCGGGCGGCGTGGTCACGGAATCCAACGCGCTCCTCGAGCCCGAACGGCTGATCGGGTTCGAGGTGGGAGTCGACTACGAGCTCGGTCGTCAGTGGCTGGCCCGGGCGACGGGGTTCTACAATCGGGTCAACGACGCGATTCTCGACGCGACGATCATGGAAGTCGAGGAGTCCGGCGTCGTCGATCCCTGCGGGTTCGTCCCCGCGGGCGGGGTCTGTCGGCAGCGCATGAACGTCGGATCGATCCGCGCGATCGGGCTGGAGACTCAGATCGAGTATCGTCCGACGGCCGCGTGGCTGGTCGCCGCGTCGTTCGATTACGCACCGAGCGAGATCATCGCGGCGGAGGGCCGCGAGGAGATCGTCGGAAACCGCCCCCCCCGCACCGCGAAAGCGCAGGGGACTCTGCGGGTCGGGCATGTCGACGTTTCGAAGCTCGAGGCGCTCGTCATCGGCCGGTACATCGGAACTCAGTTCGAGAACGACGTGAATACCCAACAGATCGATGACTCCTTCGTAGTCGACCTGCGTCTGGCGCGACAGGTCACGAGAACACTGCTGGCGTACGCGACGATCCAGAACGTTTTCGATACCGAGTGGCAGATCTCGAACGAGGCGACGCTCACGCGTGTCGGAACGCCGCGGGCGTTTGTCGGCGGTCTTCGAATCCGGGTATCGGGGGCAGCACGCTGACCGTCGGATCGGCGAGATGATCACGGGACGCTCATGAACGACGCGGGTGACAGTCTGTTCAGGACGGGCGAGGTCTCGGCGGAGGTCCGCGAGCGCGCGGTTGCCTCGGGCCGGATCTCCGTGTCCGGCCGCGCGATTCAGATCGCGCTCCGGCTCGTGTCCATCGCAATACTCGCCCGACTCCTGCGCCCGGAGGACTTCGGGGTCCGGGCGCTGGTCCTTCCGGTGATCATCCTCACCAACTCCGTAATCAATCTGCGGCTGCACGTAGCGGTACTTCAGCAAGAGAACCTCGACTCCGAAGGGCTCGGTCGAGTATTTCGGCTCTCGCTTCGATTCAACCTCCTCATGGTGTTGATCGTCGCGGCACTCGGTCCGCTGCTCGCGGAGATCTACGACGACGCGCGCGTGGTGGGGGTGACCGCCGCATGGGCGGCGGCGATCTACGTCCTCAATCTCGGGGCGTTTCACGAGGTCCTTCTGAAGCGAGACATGCGCTTCGGAGTCACCACCTTTATCGAGACGACATCTATGTTCGTGGGGATGATCGTCGCGATTCTCGCCGCGAGCCTCGGCGCCGGCTACTGGGCTCTCGTGCTCGAGATCGGGATCATCGGTCTGGGGCGATCCGCCGGTGCGTGGATGGCCTGTCCGTGGCGTCCCCCGGCCCGGCGCCCCCGAACGCCGGGCGCCGACCCGGCTCCGGAAATGGTCGGGTTCGGGCGCAACCTCGCCGGCGTGCGGATAGCCAGGTGGATGCGCGAGCAGACCGACCGCGTGCTCATCGGCTTTCTTGGTGGCGCACACCTGCTCGGGCTCTACGACGGGTCGCGCCGCTGGACCTGGCTGCCGACACAGGAGATGGACCTCACGCTATCCGATGTGGCGATTTCGTCGTTCAGCCGCGCTCAGGACCGCCCCGCGACTCTCGAGGGGTTGGTGAGAGGGGCAGTGTCCGCCCTGCTCCTCTTCTCCCTTCCGGTGACCGCGTACTTCTTCATCGAGCCGGAGGGCTCGGTACGCCTCCTGTTCGGCGACCGGTGGCTCGACGCCGTCCCCTTCGTGCGGCTGGTGGCGTTCGGTGCGTTTTTCGCCGCCTTCGCTCGGCCCACCCGATGGATCTTCGTGTCGCTGGGGCGCACCCGGCGGCAATTCCGCTGGGGTCTCGTGAATACCGGGGTGATGTTGGGCTCGTTGCTGATCGGGAGCATCTGGGGTGTCCTGGGCGTCGCTCGCGGCTTTGCCTTCGCCCACGCCGTGATGGCTTTCCCCACGATCTGGTTCTGCCTCCGCGGGACTTCGCTCCCCCTCGGCGACTACCTCGACGCAGCCGGCCGGCCGGCTCTCGCGTCGGGCGTCGCAGCCGTTGCGGCCGTGGCCGCCATTCAACTCTTCGGTGACATCGGAACCGCGGCCAGGATGACGGTGGAATTCGCGGTGCTGAGTGCGGTCTACGTCATGGTCTGGGTCGCCCTACCCGGCGGCCGTCGCGCCGGGCGGGATGGATGGGCGTTCGTTCAGGAGCTGGCTCGCGGCGTCGGGGCCCGGCGCCGCGCCTCGGCCGCCCCGGCCGAAGCGAGCGTGACGGGCGACTGACCCCGACCCTCCGGCGGCCTACGGGAGGAGGGCCTCCGCCATGGCGTCCAGCTCCGTCCGAACACGAGCCGCCACGTCTGCCATGGGGACGATCTCGCGCTCGCCGCCCGTCCGCAGCGCCATCTCCGCTCCACCCGCCGCGATCGACTTCTCACCGACGATCAGACGAACCGGCAGGCCGCGAAGATCCGCGTCCTTGAATTTCACCCCGGGGCTCTGGTCACGGCGATCGTCGAACAGGACCTCGATGCCCGCATCGAGAAGCGTCTCGTAGAGCGACTCGGCCTCCGCGAACGCCTCATCCGAGCGCGCGAGGGCCACGAGGGATACCTCGTACGGGGCCACGCTCACCGGGAGCATCAAGCCGCCGTCATCCCGGTGCTCCTCCGCCACGCACGCCAGCAGTCTACCGAGCCCGATCCCGTACGACCCCATCCAGACCGGCTGCTCGACACCGTCCTCATCCGTGAAGCGAGCGTCGAGTCCCTCCGAGTATTTCGTGCCGAGCTGGAAGATGTTTCCGACCTCGATTCCGCGGGCGATGCGAAGCGGCGTTCCGCACTCGGCGCATGGGTATCCATCCGCTGCCGCGGCCACGGCCCCCACCGCATGCGGTTCGTAGTCACGCCCACAGCAGACGTTGAGAAGATGGAAATCGACCTCGTTCGCTCCAAGCACGAGATTCGGTGACTCCGCGACGAAGCGGTCGACGATGAACACCGCCGCGTCGGGATCGATCCCGACAGGCGAGGCGAAGCCAGGCACCATCCCGGTGGCCGCGATCTCCTCCTCCTGCGCCGGGCGGAGCTCAAGGGCGCCCGACAGCTGCTGCGTCCGGATCGCGTTGGCCTCCATGTCGCCGCGGACGATGGCGGCGACCAGCTTCTCCCGCTTCGCCGGCGCGGCGTCCGCGGGATTGTCATCATCGGCCGCGAACATGCCGACGTAGAAGACCATCTTGGCGGTACGCTCCGGAGATATATCGAGCATCTCCGCGAGCTCGGCTATGGTCCTGGCCTCGGGCGTGTGAACCCGCTCGAGCTCGGCGGGCTCGCCCTCGAGCGGCTCGATTTCGAAGTCCGCCACCTCCCGGTTCGCCGAGTAGCCACAGGAGTCGCACAGGGCCAGGCTGTCCTCGCCGATGGGCGAAACGTACATGAACTCGTGAGCGACCTTGCCGCCCATCATCCCCACGTCGCTCTGAACCGCGGTGAGCGGCAACCCACACCGCTGACCAATCCGTCCGTACGCTTCGTAGTGGGCGTCGTACTGCACCTGCAGTCCGTCGGGATCCCGATCCAGCGAATAGGAGTCCTTCATGAGGAATTCGCGCACGCGGATCAGGCCGCCTCGCGATCTCAGCTCATCGCGGAACTTGGTCTGGATCTGGTATACGAGCGCCGGAAGCTGCCTGTACGACGGAATCTCCGTCGCGGTGTGAAACGCGACCGCCTCCTCATGCGTCATCGCGAGGAGCATGTCCCGACCCCGGCGGTCGACGAACCTGGCCATCGTATCGTCGATGTCGTACCACCGTCCGGTGGCCTGCCACAGCTCCGCCGGGTGCACCACCGGCATCGACATCTCCTGACCGCCGATACGGTCCAGCTCCTCTCGCAGGATCTGCTCGATCTTGCGAAGCGATCGCCACGCCAGGGGCAGGTAGGAGTAGATGCCCGCGGCAAGCTGGCGAATGTAGCCGGCGCGCAGGAGGAGCCCGTGCGATGCGGCCTCGATCTCGCCGGGGGCCTCTCTCAGGGTCATCCCGAAGAGATTCGAAACCCTCTGCCCGCGTCGCTCCGTGGTGCGCCTTCGTTCAGTCACGTCGTTCGCTCTGCTTTCGAGTCGGGTGCCGCTGGGGCCCGCGAGGTTAGCGGGTCGGCTTTACGACCTCAACCGCGGGACGCAGGTTCAACCGATTCCGCGGGCTCGCCGCCCACGCACGCCACACCCAGAGGGAGTCTTCGAGATGTCGTCAACCCTGGTCGCGAAGGTCCGGCGGACTCTTCCGCCCGCCTGTCTCGCCCTGCTCGTATTCGCCGGCGGGCCGAAGGACGCCGCCGCTCAGGCAGGAGAGCTCGATGAGCTCCGTCACATCGTCGCGGGGGTCTCCGTGGAGCGCGTCGAGGCCGATGTCCGGACTCTCGCGGGGTTCGGGACGCGTCACACGCTGTCCGACACGCTCTCGAACACCCGTGGCATCGGCGCGGCCCGAAGGTGGATCAAGACGCAGTTCGACGAGATCTCGGCGGCATGCGGCGGTTGTCTCGAGGTGTCCTACCAGACCAGCCTCGTCGGTGGAACGCAGCGCATCCCCGACACGACGGCGGTCGTCAACGTGCTGGCGATCCAGCGCGGCACCACCGACCCGAACCGCTATGTCGTGATGTCCGGTGACATCGATTCTCGCGCCTCGAATGCCCTCGACGGCGAGTCGGACGCCCCGGGAGCGAACGACAACGCCTCCGGAATGGCCGGGGTGATCGAGGCCGCCCGCGTCCTGTCTCAGCGCGAGTTCAACGGGTCGATCATCTACGTCGGGCTGTCGGGCGAGGAGCAGGGGCTTTTCGGCGGACAGCACATGGCGCGGGTGGCAAAGGACGAGGGCTGGAGGATCCAGGCCGTCCTGAACAACGACATGATCGGGAACGTGCAGGGTCAAAACGGAGTCTCGGACAACACGATCGCGCGGGTCTTCTCCGAGGGGATCCGGGCGGACGAGACGCCACAGGTCGCGAGGTCGCGACGATTCACGGGTGGCGAGGTCGACTCGCCGTCACGCAATCTCGCCCGCTATATCGACCGCATCGCCGACTATGTGCCCAACCTCGACATGATGGTCGTCTACCGACTCGATCGGTTCGGGCGGGGGGGGCACCACCGCCCGTTCAACGACGTCGGCTTCCCCGGCGTGAGGATCATGGAGGCGAACGAGGATTATCGACGCCAGCACCAGGACATCCGTGTGGAGGAGGGGGTCGAATACGGCGACGTGATCGACGAGGTCGAGTTCGACTTCGCGGCAAAGCTGACCGCGCTCAACGCTATCTCGCTCGCGGCGATGGCGTGGGCGCCGGCACCCCCTCGCGACGTGGAGGTCGCCGGGGCCGTGCGACCCTCCACGACGCTCACGTGGGCCCCGGTTCCGGCGGAGAATGCGCCCAACCTCGCGGGCTACAAGGTCTACTGGCGCCTGACGGACGCGCCGCAGTGGCAGTGGAGCGAGTTCGTGATGGGCGACGTGAACGAGCTCACGCTCGAGAACGTCGTGATCGACAACTACCTGTTCGGGGTCGCGAGCGTGTCGGACGACGGGTACGAGAGCCCCGTGGTCTTCCCGTGGCCGATCGGGGCGTTCGAGCCGCTCGACTGGATCGGCCCCGACCGGTAAGCCGTCGGGAAGAGCCCTACGCGATTTCCTTCCAGGCCCAGCGAAACAGAAGGACGCAGAAGGCGATCGCCAGTCCGATCCAGATCACACCCCAGGCGAGCGTCGGAATCGCCGTCAGCTGGGAGAGCATCCGCGCGTCGGACAGGACCTCGGGGCGGTCGATGATGTCACTCTTGATATCGAGCACCGCGTAGAGGGCGCTCGTCATGCCCAGGCCCATCAGGACCGCGCGGTTCCCCGCCGTTCCCACTTTGAGACCGATCGTTACGAGGACCGCGCCGAACGCCAGCCCGAACGCGAGCGCGAACGGCTGCCGGATGAAAAGAAGCGTGATCGATGCCGCGAGGACACCGATGGCCGCGGTCAGCCATTCGGCCCGGCGGCCCAGCTTCACCGCCCCCCAGATCATCAGACCGCCCCATAGCAGGCTGCCGAGATAGCCTGCCGACAGGGTGAGAAACGCGCTCCCCCCACCGCATTGGCACACGCCGCCCTGCATCGGGGTGATGTCGATCGCGTCGATGCGACCGCCGGTCAACACGGCCGCGACCCCGTGGCTGATCTCGTGCAGCAGCACGACGAACAGCTTGATCGGATACACGAAGGCCGTGTTCCAAAGGAACCACAGCCCGACGAAGTACGCGGCAAAGACGGCCAGGAAACGCAGCCGTCGCTTCGATTGCTCGTTCATGACCTTTGAATACGCCCGAGACACATGTTTTGTTTGGCCCCGATCAGAGAAGGACGACGAGTGCGGCCAGAGTCACGAGGAGTCCGGCGATGGCAAACGCCGGGATCGCCCGGTCGAATCGCGCCCGGCACACGGCGAAGATCGCCGAGAACAGCCCCAGCGTTCCATACACCGGCAGGAGGGCGCCCGCCCAACTCGCCCGTTCGTTGAGGGTGAGGACCGCGAGCCCCGAGGCCAGCGTCGCGACGAAGAGAGAGCGCTCATCAGTCAACGCCGGCCGGGGCCAAGAAGTCGCCGGCAGCCAACCGCCCAGCGCGGCCGGCAGAAGGATCACGGCCTCGACCGCGACGGTCGAAAGCCACGCGACCTGCGCCGGACCTGCGGTCACGAATGCATCGGTGAGCCATGCGAACACGATCGATGTCGCCGAAACGACGCCCATCAGGTAGAGCCCGTACGCGATGATCCGGCCCGACAGGCGTGCGGCGAAGAAGGTCCCCGGCGAGTCCCTCTTCAACCGGAGCGCGGGCACCAGGTCCGGCGGCCACCGTCGCAACGCAGGCGGCGGCCACGATCGGCGAAGCCCGCCCGACCCTATGGAGGCGCGGGCCACGATAGACACCGCCAGCTTCTCCACCCGCGTCCGCTCTTCACCGCTGACCCAGCCACGCGAAACGGCGGTCTCGAGCTCGTCCCTGTCGAGGATCACGGGGCTTCCGGACGCCGGGACCCACACGTCGAGGAAGAGGTCCTCCACCATCCAGGATCGGTCGCCCTCAAGGGTCGGTTCATCGAGGTGTGGTGGACGAATGAGATTGACGTAGTGCCCCAGGAACGTCCCGCGAGGGCTGAAGAACGCACCGACCTCGTACCAGCGGTCGGGCCACAGATACCAGACCATGAGCGAATCCGGTCTCAGGGTCGTGCGCTCGTCGATGCGGGTGATCGGGAAGTCCCGACCGGGGACCTGCAAAGAGATCTTCAGGTCCGTGTCGTCGAGGAGCAGCTCCTGGGAGAAGGTGTCGCTGCGGTCGGGACCGCGCTGGACCTCGACGCGCACTCGCGGCGCATCCGCCGGGATGCGGCGTGCCTCACGGAGACCACGTCGCCGGGCACCGAGGAGATCGAAGCGGTCGAGCAAGCTCTCGTCAGGCGGCGGTGAAAGAGCCGTCGATGTCCGCGAGCTCCTTCAGTCCCGGAGCCGGCGCGAACCGGGGGCCATGGGCGCTCTCGAACTCGAGCAGCCGATCGCGAATCCGCGGAGCCCCGATCGTGTCGGCCCACTGCAGGATGCCTCCGCGGAACGGCGGAAAGCCGGTCCCCATGACCATCGCCAGATCCACATCCCCGGGGGTTCCCACCACCTCGTCGGCGAGGGCGTGGACGGCCTCGTTCACGAGCAGGAAGAGACAGCGGTCCCGGATGTCGTCCGCCGAGACAGATCCCTTCGCTGCGAGCAGGCGGCCGACCTCCCGGTCGACCCCGGCCTGCCTCCCCTTCGGATACGAGTAGAACCCGCGCCCGTTCTTCCGACCCAGACGGCCATCTTCGGTCAGCAGGCCGACGACGGCGGAAGGCTTCATCCGTTCGCCGAACGCCCGCTCCATCTCCCGGGCGACGTGCTGTGCCACGTCGAAGCCGACTTCGTCGAGAAGGCGACACGGTCCCATCGGCATCCCGAACTCCGTGAGCACGCGGTCTACCTCGGCCACCGGGGCGCCCTGCTCGAGCAGATATCCCGCCTCGTTCAGATACGGCCCCAGGAGCCGGTTCACGAGAAACCCCGGTCGATCCGCCACGAGAACGGGCGTCTTACCCATGTCGCCGACGAACCTGAACGCGCAGGCCAGCGCGGCATCCGAGGACCGGTCCGCTCGAACGACCTCGACGAGCGGCATGCGGTGGACCGGGTTGAAAAAGTGCAGCCCGACGACCTGCGCGGGGCGACCCGAGGCGCTCGCGAGCTCGGTGACGGAAAGCGAGGACGTGTTCGTGGCGAAGACCGCGTGGGCGGGGAGGTGCTCCTCGCACTCCCTGAGCACCTGCTGCTTCACGGGCATCCTCTCCACGACCGCCTCGATCACGAGATCCACGTCATCGAAGCCGTCGTACTCCAGGGACCCGTGTATGAGGGCGAACTTCAGTCCCACTTCTTCGGCGGCGAAGATCCCGCGATCTCCGGCCTTCCGCAGCAGGTCGCTCGCGTGGTGCAGGCCTGCGTCGAGGGATCCCTGGTCGATGTCTTTCATCACGACCGGGACGTCGTGAGCCGCGACCAGCTCCGCGATCCCGCCGCCCATGATGCCGGCGCCGAGAACGGCCACGCGCTTCGTCTCCGAAGCATCGTTCAACACATCTTCCGGGAGAGCGCGTCTCGCAGCCTGCCCGAGCAGGAATAGCCGGACGAGGTTCCGGGACGCCTCGGTCTCCGCCATCCGCGCGAGCCCCTCGTTTTCTACGGCCAGGGCATCGTCGAGCGACAGGTCGAGCGACTTTTCGATCACGTCGATCGCCTCGAGAGGCGCCGGGTAGTGCCCACCAGACGTCTTTACGGCCTCCTTGCGAGCCCTGTTGAAAAGCAGGGTCCTGCCTGGGCCTGTCCCCTCCAGCAATCGATCGCGAAACGACTGGGCGCGGGGCGATCGCTCCACCTGACCGAGGACGATGTCGACCACGAACTTCCTCAGGTGCTCCTCGAAACCGTCGGCCGGAAACACGCGGTCGGCGAGACCCCAGCGCTTCGCCTTGCTCGCCGCCGAACCGTCACCCCGGAGGATCATCCGCAGCGCCCTCTGGATCCCGATCAGACGCGGGAGACGAACACATCCTCCCCACGCCGGGATGATCCCGAGCTTCACTTCCGGAAGTCCGATCTTCGTCGAGCTTCGATCGGAAGCGATCCGCCAATCGCACGCGAGTGCGAGCTCGGTGCCGCCGCCCATGCAGCTGCCGTCAATGGCGGCGATCGTGGGGACGGTGAGACGACTCAGCCGCTGAAAGATGCGCTGGCCCTCGTGGCTCCGGGCGCGGGCCTCGGCAGCGCTGGAGACCTCGCCGAACTCCCGCACATCGGCCCCCACGATGAACGTGCCCGGTTTCCCGCTCCGGATGACGATGGCCACGGGCTGGCCCGTGGCGATCCTGGATTCGAGCTCGGAGAAGCGCTGATCGAGAAACCCCATCGTCGCGGAACCGAGGAGATTGACTCTCGAATCGGACTGATCGAGTGTCAGCCACGCGATCTTGTCCGAATCGATGTCCAGCGCGATGGGGTTGGGGCCCTCGGTCATTCGAGCAGCCTTCTTTGCGCCGGACGGTCACCGCGCCCGGCGCCGCCCGTCATTCGGGGATCAGAAGACCAGGCGCTGCTCCGCGTTGCCCGGATTCAGCCGCAGCGTGTCCACGCCACCTGACAGGACATTCCAATAGAGCTCGCCGGCCGGAGCCGCGACCCTCGCGTGGATCCACCAGTCGCCTCCACCGAGCGATCGCGTGATCAACCCGTCGACGTCCGTCGTGTCGAAATGGACTTCCTGTCCGAGGGCTTGGAGAAGCGAGGCCTCGACGTCCACGAAATCGGCGAATGCCACGTCTTCCCAGGACTCGATCACCGCGCGGACCGAATCCAGCTGCGTCTGTGCGATCGACTGGAGGTCCGTGAACGCCTGGAACGCGGACTGACGCGTCTGATTCGCGGCGCGCTCCTGTCTCTCCATCCCGTTGAACTGGTCGAACATCTGTCGGTACTCGCTGCTCCGGCGATCGACGGATCCGAGACGGTCGGACAACTGGCGAAGCTGCTCTCGCGCGTCGTTCCAGGTGGCTTCGGCGTCACGCCATGTCGCCTGGAGCGCCTGGACGCTGTCGAGTCGCGCCTGGACGTCGGCCGGCACCTGCGGCTCCGGCGTGCCGGCGTCCGACGCGAGCGCGCTGAAGAGCGAGTCCCGGTCGTAGGGCAGGAACTGGACCTCGAGGTTCGCAACCGGGGTCGCCTCTCCACCCGCTCCCTCGGTCGTCACTTCGACGGTGAGACTGGCGCCACACGCCGCCAGCAACGGGGACATGACTAGCAACAACATCGCGAGACGGGACTTCACCATCGAACGTGCTCCGATTCGGGGTAATCAGCTACAAAAGACGTCTGCGCCGGCCGTCCAGGGGCCGCGCAGCCCGGAATCTAAGAAGTCAGGCGATTTCGCGGAAGCGTGATCAGCGGCCCGTACGGTCGTCCAGCAGGTAATTGAAGGGATTCTCCGGCCTGCCGTCCCGGATGACCTCGTAATGGAGGTTGGGACCGGTCGCCAGTCCGCTTCTGCCCACCTCGCCGAGCACGTCGCCCCTATCGACCTCGGCGCCGACCCGGACCTTCAGGCTGGCCAAATGTGCATATCGGCTGACATAGCCGTCTCCGTGATCGACCTCGACCATCCGCCCGTATCCCGACCTCTGCCCGGCGGCCACCACCCGTCCAGCACCTGAGGCGACCACGGGGCTACCGAAATCCGCGGAGATATCGACGCCCGGGTGCGGGCGGCGGTATCCGAGGAGGGGGTGCATCCGGTTGTGGCTGAAACCGGATGAGATCCACGAGTTCTCCGCGACGACCGGCCATATAGCGGGAATCCGGCGGAACTGATCCCGCTGCAACTCGACGGACTCGACCGACTCGCTCAGACTCGCCGACAGCAGATCGGCACGCCGCACGAGCTCGTCCAGATCCAGCGAGACGTCGCTCGCGGTCATGGCCAGATCCGGGGCGATGTCGGACAGAGCCTCGACCGCGTTCCCGCCACCCGGGCCACCCACGCCTACCGAATAGACCTCTGGCTCGATCAGCGGGAGCCCGGCGACGACCCGAAAGCGCTGCTCGCGGGCAGCCATGTCGTCGAGCGCAAGACCGAGACGCTGGCTGCGCGTCTCCATCGCGTCGAGCGTGGCGATCAGCTGCTCGTTCTCGGCCCGATAGCGATTCACTTCGTCGAGCGCGTCCCGGCTCCCCAGCATACCTACGAAGAACGCCGACGTCAGACCGGCGAGTGCGAGGACCCCGGCGACGGCCAGGACCGCTGTCCGCTTGCGGAGCCGGTAGCTATGGGATGAGCCACTGCCCTCGGGGAGGACCTGGATCGTCCAGTATGAAGGTGTCTTCACGCTCGAGCCTGCAATTCCTCGCGACGGGATCCGCGACCGAACCTCGGCCACGAAGCGGACCGGTATGCGCGCGAGTTCTTGCACCGGGCGCGTCACGATCGCGAAACTTCTTACGAAGTGGTGGAAAAAAGTTGCCACAGAGTACCCAGAGCCCCAGAACCTGTCAACACGCCCGCGGCCCAGATATGACGTGGGTTTTCGCCCGTTGCAGGCGGGTGGCCGTCGTGACGTTTCGCACCCTGCGATAGTGCAACGGCCGCGCCAGGCCGCTGGCCCCTTCGTTGCACCCGGAGGCTCCGGATTCGAGTGACGACCGACCGCGGGAGGATCCCGCGAGGGGGCTGGACAAGCAACCCGGGTCTCGATCTCGGTGACTGGGTCGTTTAACAGATGCGTGCGAGTCGGCGTCATGGGTCACGAGCGCACGAATCAACGATGAGAGCGGCGTGGCCGCAGGGAGTGGATGATGGTACACAGGACTTGGAAGGGACTGAGCCTGGCGGCTCTGTTCGTGTTCGCTGCCGCGTGTAGCGACGACCCGGCGGGGCCTGGTGAGCTCGCTGGAAACTTGAGCAGCCAGGAGGCCGCGGACGTGGCCGAAGGCGTCGCTGACGCCATGGACGGTATCCTCGACGGTGAGATCGCGGCGCGTCCGCTGGTCGCACCGGGCGTCGGCGAGGGCGGATCCCAGATCGCGTTCTCGATGGCGCCGGTCGTGACCGAATTCGAATTCACCCGTACTCGCGAGTGCCGCAACGGTGGCACCGTGGTCGCCGCCGGTTCGGGCGTCCACACCGCCGACCGTGAGACCGGTATCGTCACTCTCGATTTCTCGGGCACCAAGACGATCACCGAGTGTGCGCGCGCGCGTGGCGACCTCGTCATCACGAT
>JAOTZH010000177.1 GCA_029861425.1 Gemmatimonadota bacterium | reverse complement strand
GATAGAGCGCTGGCTGCGCGACTTCCGGATCAACCGGATCTTCGAGGGCTCGAGCGAGGTGATGCGGCTCTTCATCGCGCGCGAGGCCGTGGACAAGCACCTGCAGATCGCGGGTGACCTCGTCGATCCGAACCTGGGGTTTGGCGACAAGCTCAAGTCGCTTCCGAAAGCCGCCGCGTTCTACGCGACCTGGTATCCCACGCGCTGGCTGGGCTGGAGCCTGCCACCCAAGTATTCGCGATTCGGCGCCGGAGCGAAGCACCTTCGCTACGTGGAGCGCACGAGCAGGAAGCTGGCGCGCACGATCTTCCACCTGATGGTGCGACACGGTTCTGCCCTCGAGCGTCGTCAGGGCCTGCTCTTCCGGTGCGTCGACATCGGGGCGGAGTTGTTCGCGATTTCGGCCGCGGTCATGAAGGCCGACATGATGAAGAAGGGTGGACACGAGGGTGCCGCCGAGGCCGAGCGTCTCGCGGATGCGTTCGCACACGGATCCCGGCGGCGTATCGATGAGCTCTTCCGTCACGTCCGCTCGAATACGGACGCGATGGACTACGCGATCGCCCAGGACATCATGAAGGGCGATTTCGAGTGGATGGAAGACGGGATCGTCGGACTCCAGAAGGCCGCGAAGGAACGTATTCGGTCGATCGAGCTGGGGCAGGGAGAGCCACTCCCTCAGGCCGCGACCGCGGAGCCTCCGTCTACGGTCCCCGGCGACAGTGAGCCGGCGGACCCCGCGGAACACGTGGCAGAAGGCGCCGTCTGATCTGACATCTCCGGGTTCGGTTCCGCGCCGTCAGGCGCCTCCGCCGAACCGCTCGATGAACGTCTTCTGCCGGTCGGTGAGGCTGGTCCAGCCGTCGTCGCGCACCTGCGCCGCGATCCGGTCGTACTCCTCGCGGTTGACCTCGTGCAGCCGTGTCGGATCGATCCGGGCCCACCGGTCCTGCAGCTGCCGGTCCCCCATTTTGGCCGCGGGCCCGTCGACCTTCTTCTGGAACTGGCGAGCCGGTGAGCGAGCCTCCATCCAGCGCAAATAGAGCCAACCCCCCAGGAACCCACCCAGATGGGCGAAGTGCGCCGTGCTCCCCCCGACGGCGCCGAGTCCAGACCAGAGCGAAATGAGCGTCGCCGCGATCACGGCCGTCCGGATCTCGACGGGGATCACGAACCAGATGAGGATCTTGTCCTTCGGCCAGAATTTCGCGTAGGCGAGCATCACCCCGTACACCGCGCCGGAGGCCCCGACCATCGGCACGTTCATGCCCCCGGCCGACAATGGGGTCGCCGTGTAGAGGATGTGGACGACCGCTCCGATCACGCCGCTCGCCAGATAGAGCCCCAGGAAGTGACGGCTCCCGAACCGCATCTCGAGACGGGGGCCGAAGAAGAACAGGAAGAGCATGTTGAAGAAGATGTGCCCGAGACCGAACGGCGAATGGAGAAACTGGTAGGTGACCAGCGTCCATGGCCGCACCAGCACCTGGCTCGGGACGAGAGCGAGCTGGCTGTACAGCATCGGGAACCCGCGCATCAGCACGTAGACGAGGACATTGATCAGCAGCAGCTGCCCGACCACTCGCGTCATTGGCCGACGAGCTCCCTGAACCTGCCGGCGAGCGCCGGCCCCACGCCGGCGTCCTCGTGCTTGAAGAATACGTAGCCCTGACCGCATTCCGTGCTACTCAGCCACCCTGCCCAACTCTCCAACTCCGACTCGGAATACTCGGCCTTCCGGAGGCGTAGGTAGGTCCAGTCGGCCGTGGTGACCCGGGGCGGGTCATCGCCTTCGTCGGTCTCGGCGACACAGAGAGCCGAATTGCGGCTCGAGAGGATCTCGAAGACCTCATCGTCGAACCAGGTCGCGTGTCGAAACTCGAAGGCCGACCGGCCCGGGTTCGGCAGCTGTCCAAGGAACGCCTTCAACCTGTCATCATCCCGCTTGAAGTTCGGCGGCAGCTGATAGAGGATCACTCCGGCCCGGTCCGCGAGGGCCGAGGCGGTCCCTACGAAGTACTCCGTCTCCTCTTCGACATCATTCAGCCGCTTGAAATGCGTGATTCGGCGAGAGGCCTTCAACGCGAACCGAAACCCGTCCGGGACCGCTTCCGCCCATTTCTCCAGCACGCTCGCGCGGGGCATGCGATAGAAGGTGTTGTTGATCTCCACTCCCGACAGGCGGGAAGCGTAATAGCCGAGCATCTCCGCGTTCGGGAGATCCTCCGGGTAGAAGGAGCCCTTCCACGCCGTGTAGCTATACCCGCTGGTCCCGACCCAAACCCGCATGCCGCTTCTCCTGTGTCGGCCGAAGATGATACGCGGTCGGCCATCGAGGGCCAACGACTCGCCCTGCGGACCTACACCTCGGTATTGAGTACGATCTTCCCGAAAGATCGGTTCTCACCCATGAGACGGTGCGCATCGGCGGCGTCCTCGAGGGAAATCACGGTATCCAGGATCGGGGTGAGGGTGGCAACCTGCCCTTCCGGTGCCTCGAAGGCTGGCAGAAAGCGCTCGGTGAAGAGGGTGCGGACGGCCGTCTTGTCTTCGATCGGGCGGGCTCGGAGGACCGTGCCAACGACACTCGCTCGCTTCTTCATGAGCTCGCGGAGATCCACCTCGACAATCGACCCGCCCATCACCCCCACGATCACGAGACGCCCCAGCACGGCGAGGCTCCGCACGTTCGACGTCCAGTACGGACCGCCCACCGTGTCCAGAACGACATCTACCCCACGACCCCCGGTCCACTCCTCCACCACTTCCGCGAAGTCTCCCGCGCGGTAGTCGACCCCCAGATCGAGTGGAAGCCCCCGTTCACGAATCAGGTCGAGCTTCCCGGACGACGCGGTCCCGGCAATCCCCCCGGCCCCCGCCACCGCGGCAAGCTGTAGCGCCGCCGACCCCACGCCGCCGCCCGCGGAGTGGATCAGGACCCGGTCTCCCCGCTCCAGGCGGCCCCGCGTGCAGAGGGCGTCGCAGGCGGTCAGGAAGACCTCTGGTATGGCTCCGGCTTCCACGATCGAGAGGCCCCCGGGAGGCGTCATGAGATGTTCGACCGGAACGGTGACCAGCTCGGCGTATCCCCCTCCCCCGACGATCCCCATCGCCGGAGCCCCCAAGGGAAAAGACTCCCTCGCGAACGCCTCATCGGGACGCCCCGCATCCGGACCGTGCGCGACCACCTCGCCCGCGAACTCGAGACCGGGAATGTCCGCGGGTGATCCGGGAGGCGCGGGATAGTGGCCCGCCCGCTGTAGCAGGTCAGCCCGATTCACACCGGCCGCGCGGACTCGAACGAGGGCTTCCCCGGGAGCCGCGACGGGGTCCGGTACCTCCACGAGCTCCAGGACGTCCGGGCCTCCCGGCTCACGGATCCGTATCGCCTTCATTCTTCAGCCTTCCGCAGGTTCAATGACCATCGCCATCGCCCTCCGAGTCACGGAGGGCAGCGCGCGCGGCCTCGAGGCGTTCCGGAGTTCCGATGTCGTGCCACATGCTGTCGGTGGCGTCGTGGCACGCAATCACCCGGCCCCGGGCCACGAGTTGCATGTAGACATCGATGATCGAGTAGGTTCCCGGCCGCTGAAAGTGCCTCAGGATCGCCGGAGAAAGAACGTGCACACCGGCGAACCCCACCTCGCGGGTCTCGCCGTCCGAGGGGTGCCGGGCCACCACCTCCCAGCCTTCGGACCGGTTGACGCGGGCGTACACGCCCACCCGGTCCGCGCGCAGAGGGCGCGAGGTCTCGCGCCGCGTTACGACCAGTGTGGCCAGCCGCCCATCGGACCTCTCACCTTCCAGATGGGCGTCGCGAAGCACGCGGAGATCCAGGTCGGTGAGGATGTCGGCGTTGTGCAGGATGATCGGCCCCCCCGCCTCGAGGCACTCGCGGGCGTGCGCGAGGCCGCCGCCTGTCTCCAGAGGTGCCTCGGAGACACGATCCTCACGCGACACGGTCACCCGCACGTCCGGTCTTTCCAGCTCGAGTGCCGCACGCTCGACCAGCTCGGCGTGGTGGTGGGCGTTCACGACGATGTGTCCGGCGCCGGCGCCGGCGAGTGCCTCGAACACGCGGGCGAGGGCGGTCTTCCCGTTCACGTCGACGAGCGCCTTGGGCACGTCGTCCGTCAACGGTCGAAGGCGGCGGCCCTGGCCGGCGGCGAATATCAGCGCTTCCACGACCATCACGCGAACCCGGTCACCGAGGCCAGTCCGCGCTCTCCCGGTGTACGACCGAGACGCCGACCTCGGGCGAACGTTCAGCGAGGTACCTCGCGAGCCGTTCCGCGAAATACACGGATCGGTGCTGCCCTCCGGTGCAGCCGAAGTACACGCTCAGTTGAGAGAACCCTCGTTGTCGAAACTCGGCCACGTGGGCATCCACGAGCGCACGCGCCCGTTCCCAGAATGCCTCGACCTCCGGCTGTCGCTCCAGATAGGCGACGACCTCCGGGTCGAGTCCGGTCGCGCCGCGATACTCCTCGAGGCGTCCGGGATTCGGCAGCCCGCGGCAGTCGAAGACGTAGCCACCCCCGTGTCCGCTCGTGTCCTGGGGGTAGCCACTCGCGAAGCGGAAGCTCCCGGTCGAGACCGTCAACCGGTCGGGAGACCCTTCGGAGGCCACGGCGCCCGGGCCCCAGCGTTCGACGACGCGCCGGAGGGCGCCCTCGAGTTCGGGAACGGCCAGCTCGAGACCGTCTTCCAGCAGCCCTGCGATGTTCGCCGCCGCATACGGAACGGACTGCAGAAACCGCGGTTTCCTCTCGAAGAACCCGCGATACCCGTAGGCCCCGAGAGCCTGGAGAATCCGGACCAGGACGTATCCGCCCCACGTCTCCATGAAACGGTCGCGTTCGACCGGGTGGTGACCGGACAGGGCCCGCAGGTAGTGATCGAGGAGAAGGCCACGTAGCCGCTCGTCGAGGTTCGCCTTGGCGTCGTAGAGAAGGGACGCAACGTCGTACTGGAGGGCCCCACGCCGCCCGCCCTGATAGTCGATGAACCAGGGTTCGCCGCCGTCCGCACCCTCCCGCACCATGACGTTTCGCGACTGGAAGTCCCGATAAAGGAAGTAGTCTCTCTCGGCTCCGAGCAGGAAACGCGCGAGCTTCCCGAAATCCTTCTCTAGCTTCGCTTCGTTGAACGGGATGTGGGCGAGTTTCAGGAAGTGGTACTTGAAGTAGTTCAGATCCCACAGGATCGACTGCCGGTCGAACGCCGACCGGGGGTACGCCCGTCGGAAGTCGATCGATCTCCCTCCCTCGATCTGAAAGCGGGGCAACTCCTCCAGCACCCGCCGGTACAGCGGGAGCATCGATTCTGGAAACTCGCCGGAGCCGTTGCCTCGGGCCGCCTTGACCGCCTCGAAGAGGGTCGTGTCACCCAGGTCTTCCAGCAGCCAGACCCCGGCGGGCTCATCGACCGCGTAGAGATCGGGGACCGCCAGCCCGAGGCCGCGAAACGTCCGTGAAAACGAGAAGAAGGCGCGGTTCTCGTCCCGGTCCGGACCGTACGCGCCGAGAGCCGAGGCGCCGTCGGACGCCGAAAGCCGCCAATACCGACGCGCGGAACCGTCGCCCGCCACCGGGCCCACCTCCGTCGGCAGCTCCCCATGCCAGTCCTCGAAGAGAGCGGAGGCTCGATCGACGAGGCCACGCGTTCCGGTCACAACCCGTCGTCCAGCGTCCCCACGAGCTCGGCGAGAGTCGCCACGCCATGCGCGCGCAGGTATGCCTCAATCCCGGCATGCGTCGTGACCGCGGCGTCCGGATCGACGAACGACGCCGTGCCGACCTGTACCAACGCCGCCCCGGCAAGGATGTACTGGACGGCATCGTCTCCGTCGCGGATTCCGCCGATGCCGATGATCGGTATCTCGGTCACCTGACGCGCGCGCCAGGTCGCGTACACGCCCATCGGCAGGATCGCTGGACCGCTCACCCCTCCAGACCGGTTGCCGATCACGGGGCGACGGCTCCGGGTATCGACCAGCATCCCCGGAAACGTATTGATCGCGCTCAGACCGTCCGCACCCTCTTCCTCGCAGATCCGTGCGAACACGCCCACGTCCGAGACGTTCGGAGTGAGCTTGATGATCAGGGGACGGTCGGTCTCCTTTCGAAGCCGCGCCACGAGGTCCGCGAGGGCCGTCTCGTCCGTGCCAAACAGCGTCCCGCCTTTGACGTTTGGACACGAGACGTTGATCTCGTAGCCCAGAAACCCGTCGTGCGGATCGAGACCGGCGACGACGGCCGCGTAGTCGTCTCGCGTGCGACCGACGACGTTCACGAACACGTGGGCCCGCGTGAGGTGCTCACGCAGCCATGACAGCTTGTCCTGGATAAACCGATCGAGACCGACGTTCTCCAGACCGATCGCGTTGATCATCCCGCCGGGCGTTTCGGCGACCCGGTGCGGCGGGTTCCCGGCCCGCGGCTCGACGCTCACCGCCTTCGTGAAGATCCCGCCGATGTCGTCGAGAGGGATGAGGTCCGCGTACTCCTGCCCGTACCCACACGTCCCGGAGGCGAGGAAGACCGGGCTGTGGATGTCGGCCCCGAACAGACGCTGGCTCATGACCGGGGACGTCGCCCTGTCCCCCGTCATGGCGCCCCCCAGTCGAGATCGGTAGCCCGGAAGACCGGCCCCTCCACACAGGCCTTCACCCAGCGCCCGGCCGAGGAGCGCACGACGCACCCCTGGCAGGTGCCGATGCCACAACCCATGTGTTCCTCGACCGATACCTGGAGATCCCGGTCGTGCTCGACAGCGAATCGCGCCAGCGCCGCCAGCATCGGCGTGGGCCCGCAGGCGCAGAGCACGCTGTCGGCCGCCGGATCGAGACCCGCCGTCACGCGACCACGTGTGCCGCGCGAGCCGTCCTCGGTGAAAACCTCCGCGTCAATGTCGGTGAGCTCCCGCAGCAGATCGGTGTCGAAGACGGCCTCCGCGTCACGCTCCCCGTACACGAGTCGGACGGGGCGGCCGGCCGCGATCTCCTCGGCCGCGAGGAACACGAACGGGGCGAGGCCGACCCCGCCCGCCACGCATTCCGTCGTCCTGCCCTCGGCGGCTTCGAACTCGGTCCCGAGCGGACCCAGGACGAGCGCCGTCTCCCCGGGGGTCAACGCCGAGAGGGCTCTCGTGCCCCGTCCGAAGACGCGAAGGAGGATCCCGATCAGCCCGCGCTCGGAGCGCCAGCCGATCGAGAAGGGGCGCGGCAGCAGCCACGTGCCCGGGGTGTCCAGCCCCAGTCCCAGCATGACGAACTGCCCGGGGCGCGCCGCTCCGGCGATCGCGGGAGATCGATACTCCTGCCACCACGTGTCGCGTGCGACGAGACGCGACGAGACGAGCTCGGCCTCGTGTCGGATGGGGGCCGGGCGGTGGGCGGTCAGTTCCCCTCCCCTTCCACGGCGCCGAATCTCCGCAACACATCGGCTCGATAGCTGACGATCGCATCCGCGATCGCGCTGGCGACCTCGCTCTGGCCGTTCGAGCTCGCCAGGTAGGCTTCCTCGCGCTCGTTGCTGACGAATCCGACCTCGATGATCACGGACGGCATCCGCGCCAGGGCGCCCAGAAGCACCCACCACGGCCCCTGCTTGACGCCGCGGTCCGGGACCCCGGTGCCCCGCGCCTCCCGGAGCGAATTCTGCACGAAACCGGCGAACCGGCGGGACTCCGAGAGGTTCTCCGTCCGATCGAGCCCCGTGAGGATGAAGAGGCGGTCGTCGATGGACCCCGGCGTGTCGCCGTCGACGTCCGGAGTCCGGTTCTCGCGGAGCGCGACCTCTCGCGCCTCCTCCGACCGGGCCGGACCGAGGAAATACGTCTCGAACCCCCGGGCCGATCGGGCGCCCGGCACCGAGTTCGCATGAATCGAAACGAACAGGTCCCCTCCTCGCTCGACCGCGAAGGCCGACCGCTCATCGTGCGGGACGTAGATATCGGTATCCCGGGTCATGTGAGCGTCGATCCGTGCGGCGGAGTCGAGCTCATCCCGAAGTGCCCGACCGATCGCCAGCACGATGTCCTTCTCCTGGCTCCGATCGCCAATCGTGCCCGGATCGCGTCCGCCGTGGCCCGGATCGATGACCACCCTCCACGACTGACCCGGATCTACCCGTCGAGCCAACTCGTCGGCCACGCTGACCATGGCGGGCGCGGCACTGGTATGGGCGGGTAGCCAGTCGGTCACGAATTGCGACGGGATCCAGAACACGCCCCCCCAGAGGTACGGAGCGTTGGCCAGTTGGTAGGATCGATCACCGTGGCGAAAGAACGGCGAACCGGCCTCGAGCACCAGATCCTCTGCCCGGATGCGGGCGCGGAAATGGGCCCCACTCAGACGTCCGCCCTCGAGCAGACCTGAGGCGAGCTCGGTTCCGTTGATCGCGGGGTAGCCCCGATGGGTGGACACGCGGAG
>JAOTZH010000176.1 GCA_029861425.1 Gemmatimonadota bacterium | reverse complement strand
TGATACAGGTCGGTGGCGAGGAGCGGCCAGCGCTCGGACGCCACTGCGACGACGGAGTTCCCGACGGCCACCGGGGGGATGACCGTGGACACGAAGCCGAGCAGCGCCGGCTCGTCCGGACAAGCCACCGCCATCACGCCGAGAGGCTCCGGCATGGCGAGCGTCACGTTCCGAAACGGCGTCCGGTGGACCGCGCCATCCCACTTGTCCGCCCAGGACGCATAGGCGAAGACCCGGGCTATCGCCGCCTCGACCTCACGCGTGGCCGTCGCGGGCGACGCGCCCGTGAGCGTCTGGAGCCTTTGCTCGAAGTCCTCCTGCCGGGCCGCGAGGTTCTCGCCTAGGTAGAAGAGGATCTGCGCCCGCAGGTGTGCCGTCGTCCGCCCCCATCGGTTCGCATGAGCTGCCTCGACCGCGTTGCGAACGTCCTTCCGATTGCCGAGCGCGACGGTGTCGACGGGTCGGCCCGTATGATCGGTCACCGTCAGGCTGTACCCGCCATCCGGTCGCTTCTGGGCCCCGCCGTAGTAATGCTTGGCCGTCCGATCGATCGGGGGCAGCCCCCCGGGGCTGGGATCGGCCCCCATTTCGCCGTCGAGGATCCTACCGCTGTCCTCGGCGTAGCCGTCGAAGATCTCGCCCGAGACCGGAGTCTTCTTCACGTACTCCCAGAGCCCTTCACGCCCTCCTTCGCGGCCGAAGCCACTCTCACGATACCCCCCGAATCCGGAGGCCGCGTCGAAGAAGTTCGTGCAGTTGACCCACACCGTCCCGGCGACGATCTGCGACGCGATGTCGAGCGCGAGGTTCACGTTTTCGGTCCAGACGCTCGCGGCGAGCCCGTATCGCGTGTTGTTCGCGAGGGCCACTGACTCTTCCGGCGTCCGGAACGTCATCTGGACAACGACCGGCCCGAAGATCTCGACCTGCGCGATCGTCGCGGCCGGTGAAACGTCCGTGCAGAGGGTCGGGGGGTAGAACCAGCCCTCGCGAGGCACGCTCCATGAGGGCTGCCAGATGGTCGCGCCCTCCTCACGTCCTTCTTCGACGAGCCCCCGGATCTTCTCGAGTTGCACCGGCGCGATGATCGCTCCGATGTCGATCCCCTTATCGAGCGGATCACCCATGCGGAGCGTCTCCATCCTCGCTCGCAGGCGCTCGGCGAGCTCGTCCGCGATGCCTTCCTGAGCCAGAATCCTCGAACCGGCGCAGCAGACCTGCCCCTGGTTGAACCAGATCGCGTCGACCACGCCCTCGACGACGCTGTCGAGATCGGCGTCGTCGAACACCACGAAGGGCGATTTGCCGCCGAGCTCGAGCGAAACCTTCTTCCCGCTGCCCGCGGTGGCCCTCCGGATGATCCGTCCGACTTCGGTGGAACCGGTGAAGGCGATCTTGTCGACGTCGTCGTGCTCGACAATCGCCGCCCCGGTCGCACCATCCCCGGTGACGACGTTCACGACCCCCGCCGGAAGCCCCACCTCGGCACACAGCTCGCCGAAGCGGAGGGCCGTCAGCGACGTGAACTCGGCCGGCTTGAGGACCACCGTGTTCCCCATCGCGAGGGCCGGCGCGATCTTCCAGGCCAGCATCAGCATCGGGAAGTTCCAGGGGATGATCTGACCCACCACCCCGAGCGGCCCGTAGCCGGGCAACTCCCCGGACATGAGCTGCGCCCAGCCGGCGTGGTGGTAGAAATGCCGCGCGACGAGCGGAATGTCGATGTCCCGCGACTCGCGAATCGGCTTTCCGTTGTCGAGGGTCTCGAGCGTCGAGAACAGACGAGAGTGTTTCTGGATGTGGCGCGCGATCGCGTAGAGGTGGCGTGCCCGCGCGTGGCCGCTCAGCTCCCACCAGCCGGGCTGGGCCTCCCTGGCCGCTTTGACCGCCGCGTCGACGTCTTCGAGAGCCCCCTGCGCGATCCGAGCGAGCGGCTCCGCGTTCGCCGGGTTCAGGGTCTCGAACGTCTCGCCGCTCGCCGACTCGACCCATCTTCCGCCAATGAAATGACCGAATGCCGCGTCATGGCCCGCGATCCACTCCCGCGCCGGGTCCGCGACCTCGGGGGCCGGTCCGTACTCCATCGTCTCGAACAGCTCAGCGATCTTTGGCATGTCTTCCGTCCCATCCCCCCAGAGGGGCTCCCCGACTCCCGGTTACCCCAATGGATGCCGGTACTGCGCCGAATAGCGACCTGTCGCATGGTGCTCGAGCTGCCGCTCGATGTCCCCCAGGAGGGAGCTCGCACCAAAGCGGAACAGGGATCGATCCAGCCATTCCCGGCCGAGCTCCTCCTTCACGAGGATGAGCCATTCGAGCGCCTGTTTCGCCTTCGATACCCCGCCCGCCGGCTTGAGACCGACGCGACACCCGGTTCGCGCCCGGTACGCCCTGATCGCGCGTGCCATGACGAGCCCGACCGGTAGCGTCGCGTTGACCTTCTCCTTGCCGGTGGACGTCTTGATGAAGTCGGCGCCGGCCATCATGCACACCCAACTGGCCCTCGCCACGTTTCGAAGCGTCCCCAGCTCGCCGGTAGCCATGATCGTCTTCAGGTGAGCGTCTCCGCAGGCGTCACGGAACGCCTTCACCTCCTGGTAGAGGGCGGGCCAGTCCCCGGTGAGGACGTGACGACGAGTGATGACGATGTCGATTTCCTTCGCCCCCGCCTCTACGGCTCGATGGATCTCCTCGAGGCGCTGCTCGACCGGCGTGAGCCCGGCCGGGAACCCGGCGGCAACGGAGCAGACCGGGATGCCCGATCCCTCGAGGGCATCCACCGCGGCCGGCACCATCGTCGGGTAGACGCAGACCGAGGCGACCCGCAGTCCCAGATCCTCGGCGCCCAGGGCGCCGAGGATGTCGGCGCGCACCGGTCGGCGGGCCTTCGCGGCCAGCCTCGCGACGCGACCGGGGGTGTCGTCTCCGGAGAGAGTGGTCAGATCGATCATCGTGACAGCGCGCAGAAGCCACGCAGCCTGCCATTCCTTCTTGATGCTGCGGCGCTTGCCGAGCGTTCCGGCCCGTCGCTCTATCGCGCTCGTGTTCGCCCTGAGATCGCGGACGAGGTCGAGATCGAGATCGATCCCGGTGTTTCGTGCCGTCAACGCCACGATCCTGCTCGGAGCGCTCGTGACAGGCGGTTCCGAGGCGTCGGGGGCGCCGTTCGTCGGTTGAGGTGCTTCGGACATCTCATCGGCTCTGGTTGCGGTACCCTGGCCGGGGAATATCGCCCCGTCGAGCCGCCGGGGCGACCCGGGAGCAACCGGGTCGATCAGCCCGCGAGCGTCGCCACCGAAGCGGCCACGAGTCGCTGGAAATCCGCCTGGACGATCTTCGTCGTCGCCAGCACCTCCTCGTGATCGAGCGGCTGATCCGTCACCCCGGCCGCGTAGTTGGTGAGACAGGACACGGCCACGCAGCGAAGGCCAGCCGCGCGAGCCGCGATGACCTCGGGCACCGTCGACATGCCGACCGCATCGGCTCCGATCGTCCTGAGCATCCGGATCTCGGCAGGCGTCTCGTAGGACGGCCCGTGAACCGCGACGTAGACGCCCTGGTGAAGCGGGATGCCGAGCTCCGCCGCCTTCTGGGCGACGGCCGCCCGGAGTTCCCGATCGTATGCGACCGACATGTCCGGAAACCGCGGCTCGTCGCCGAAGATCGGGCCGAACAAGGGACTCCGTCCGGTGAGGTTGATGTGATCGGTGATCAACATCAGCTCACCCGGGTGGAAACCCTCCCGGATCGCCCCCGCCGCATTGCTCAGAAAGAGCGCGGGGACGCCCAGCGCATCGAGCACGCGGACGTAGAAGACGGTTCGGGCGGGGTCGCCTCCCTCGTAGAGGTGCACTCTTCCGGATATGCCGATCGCCGGCGCGCCATCCAGTGTGCCGAGCACCGCCTCGCCGGCGTGCCCCACCACGGTGGGGGGCGGCCATCCGGGCACGCTTTCGTAGGACACGAGAAGCGGGTCGTCGAACTCCTCGGCGAGACCGCCCAGCCCGGACCCCATCGTCACGGCGGCGACCGGTCGCGCGCTACCGAATCGCTCGCGAATGCATTCGTCGAGGATAGCCGCGGCCTCTTCGACCGCCACTGCCATCTCCTCCTGTTTCGCCGGGATCGAATCCCACCAGTCAGCCATCGGTTCTCCGGTGTTCTCAGGCAAGCACTCCAGCCAAAGTAGCCGTCATGCAGGTGGCGCCCATACCACCCGCCATCGCTCGAATACCGAGCCGAGCCAGGTCCGCCCTCCGTGAAGGCGCGATCCCGCCGATACCGCCGATCTCGATCGCGATCGCGCCGAACGAGGCGAACCCGGTCATCGCGTAGGTCGTGATCACGAGAGCCTGCGGCGAAAGCTCGAGCCCATCCGCCAACCCGGTCGCGAGAGTCTGGAAGGCGACGAACTCGTTCGCGACGATCTTGATTCCGAAGAGCGAACCCACCTGCGCGGCGTCGGCCCACGGAACGCCGATCAACCACGCGACGGGAGCGAACACCCACCCGAACAACCGTTCGAGAGTCAGGCCTTCGAACCCGAGCAACCCGGTCGACCAGCCTAGCACCCCATTCGCCATCGCGATCAGGGCGAGAAACGCCAGCAGCATCGCAGCGACGTTGAGAGCGAGCTTCAGACCGTCGCCGGCACCACTCGCGGCGGCGTCTATGACGTTCGCATACCGGGTGTCGACCTCGATCGCGCTCGTGCCCGCCGTCTGCGGCTGGTCGCTTTCGGGGAATAGCATCTTGCTCATCACGATGCCGGCCGGAGCCGCCATGATCGATGCCGCCAGCAGATGGCCGGCCACGTCGGGAAAGAAGCCCACGAGCATGGCCACGTAGGCGGCCATCACGCCTCCCGCGACGGTCGCGAACCCTCCGGTCATGACCGTGTTCAGCTCTGACGTCGTGAGGTCCCCGATGAACGGGCGAACGAGGAGAGGCGCCTCGGTCATCCCGATGAAGATGTTCCCCGCTGCCGATGTCGTTTCGGCTCCGCTCGTCCTCAGAGTCCGCTGCATCAGCCACGCCACGGCCCCCACGATTCGTTGCATCACGCCGAGGTGATAGGCAAGCGCGGTCAGCGCCGAGAAGAACACGATCGTCGGCAGGACACTGAACGCGAGGTTGGCGTAGAGAGGCACGACACCGACGGCCTGGTCGCCGGCGATCGCGGGGGTCGTCGGCCCGATGAGCGCGCCGAACAGAAACCGGGCGCCCTGGTTGGTCGCGTCGATCAGCGCGAGAAACGCGTCGTTGACGGTCGAAAAAAAGCCGCGGCCGATCTCGGTTCGGAGCACGAGCAACGCGAACACGACCTGCAGTGCGAGACCCTTGCCGACGAGACCCCAGTCGATGGCCCGACGTCGGGCCGAGAACGCCCAGGCACAGCCGAGAAGGAAGGCCATGCCGAGCAGCCCGCGGGCGGCCCGGAGGAGAAACGGCGTGGTGATCGCTCCGCCGAGGTCCTCTAGTCCCTGCAGCTCAGATCTCCACCGGCACGTCGATCATCACGCGAGGACTCCGGCGAGCGTCGCTGTCATCCAGGTCGCGGCCGTCCCCCCGAGCATCGCCCGCATCCCGAGCTTGGACAGGTCCTGGCGACGGTCCGGGGCGATCCCCCCAATCCCCCCGATCTGGATCGCGATGGAGCTGAAGTTCGCGAATCCCGTCAACGCGTAGGTGCACATGATCAGCGACTTGTTCGACAATTCGAGATCGCCGCCGAGACCGGCCCCGAGGTTCGTAAAGGCAACGAACTCGTTCGCGACCATCTTCACGCCGAAGAGACTCCCCACCTCGACGGCATCCGCCCACGGAACCCCGATCAGCCAGGCGACCGGCGCGAACACCCAACCGAAGATCCGCTCCAGCGTCACGCCCTCGATATCGACGAGGCCGGTGGCCCAGCCGATCAGGCCGTTCGCCATCGCGATCAACGCCAGAAACGCGAGGAGCATGGCGCCGACGTTCAGCGCGAGCTTCAAGCCGTCGGCCGCTCCACCCGCCGCGGCGTCGATCGCGTTCACGTGTGTTTCGGGGAGCTCTATCTCGAGCGAGTCGCGTGTCTCGGGCTCCTCCGTCTCCGGCATCAACATCTTGCTCATCACGATCCCGGCCGGGGCCGCCATGATGCTGGCCGCCAGGAGGTGGCCAGCAATGTCCGGGAATACGCTGACGAGAAGGGCCACGTAGGCCGCGAGCGCCCCGCCGGCCACGGTCGCGAATCCGCCGGTCATGACGGTGTTCAACTCGGATTTCGTCATCTTGTCGACGAAGGGCCGAATCAGCAGCGGGGCCTCGGTCTGACCCACGAAGATATTGCCCGCGGCCGACGTCGTCTCCGCCCCGCTGGTCTTCAACGTTCTCTGCATCAGCCAGGCGACCCCCTTCACGATCCGCTGCATGAACCCGACGTGATACGCCAGAGCCATGAGGGAGGAGAAGAAGATGATCGTCGGCAGCACGCTGAAGGCGAAATGCGCCCCGATGTTGACGGCGGTGCCATCGAGGGGCGCCCCGTCGGGGCCGACCACCGGAGTGCTGGGGTTCACCAGGGAGCCGAATAGAAAGCCCGCTCCAGCGTTGGTATACCCGATGATCGATACAAAGACGTCATTCACTGCCGAGAAGAACCCTCGGCCCAGGCCGGTCTTCAGCACCAGCAGCGCGAAGACGACTTGCAGGAGCACGCCCTTCGCGACGAGCGACCAGTCGATCGCCTTCCGACGCGCGGAGAACAACCACGCGGTCGAGAGAAGGAAGGTGAATCCGATGACGCCGCGGATCAGCCGCCGGAGGAATGGCTCGTCAACGACGCCGCCGACGCCCTCCAGCCCCTGCCCGAATACCGGAGCGGCGACGAGAGCGGACATGGCGATCGCCAGGAGGCCGCCCACGAACAGCCTCCTCGTGCAGGAACGTTCAGAACCATCCAATGTCCCGTACCTCCTCACGTGATAGCCTGCGTCCGGCGAGCTTCGCCTCGACCAGCGGCCGGCGTTCAAAGGGCTTGATCAGAACCAATCCCGCAACGAACCCCCCGACGTGTGCCCAGAACGCGACCCCACCACCGCGGATGCCCAGGGTCGCGGCGCCAGAGACGATCTGGATGAAGAACCAGTAGCCGAGCATCACCCAGGCTCGCACGGGGATGATCCGGATGAAGACGATCAGTATGAAGAGCGTCTGAATCCGCACCCTCGGATAGAGCACGAGATACGCGCCCATGATCCCGCTGATGGCACCCGAGGCCCCGACGACCGGGATGGCGCTGGAGGGGTCGGCCACGATGTGCGCGGCGGACGCCAACCCGCCGGTCAACAGGTAGAAGACGACGAACCGCACGTGCCCCATCGAGTCTTCGATGTTGTTCCCGAAGACCCACAGGAACCACATGTTGCCGACCAGGTGCATCCACCCGCCGTGCATGAACATCGAAGTCAGCACGGTCTGCCAACCCAGCCCGCCGACGGTGCAGGTGTAGCCGCCCAGATCCACTCCCTGTCCAACCGGAAGACGCCCGGTCAGCTCGCCGGGGATGGCCCCGTAGACGCAAACGGAGTCCACGAACGCCACGCCGGAACCCATCGCCTGCACGGAGATCCAGACGATCACGTTGGCGGCGATGATCGCCATCGTGACGAAGGGAGTGAGCTCGGTCGGATTCTCATCACGGAGAGGAAACATGGCTCGATCAACATAGGGGGGGCGCCGTTTGAGGGGCGATCCGCCGGTCGGCGTGCCGAGCGGTCTCGAGGTCCGACGGCGGGGCGCGAGACCCCGGGAACACACCGCCGGCGCCCTACCCCGTTGAGGGCACGTCACTTGCACCGATCGGCACTGACTCCGGGACACGGAGCCGGATTTCACGCAGAAAGGCGAATCGGTGCGCGGAATCGTGACATCGCAACGAACAGATCACCCGGGAGTCGGGCGAAACGCCCAACTCCGGCGACGCACGGGCGTGGTGACGTGCATGCTCGCCTGCGCGCCGTTGATCACGGCCTGCATGTCGACACGCCCGGAATTCACCTTGCCGAGCCCCGAGGAAGCGCCCGTTCGCGAGCCGTCGCTCGACGTCCGGCGAGCCGAGGCCGTGGAGCGGTCTTCGGCGTCGGCCGTAACGGGCGACGTCCGCTTCCTGGAGAGCTCGGAGGGCGCGGTGGAACTGGGGGCGGTCGTCATCTACCTGGTGCCTCGTTTCGCTCCGGCGGCCACCGGGGTGGAAGCACCGCCGGTCGTCGTGATGTCCAGCTCAACCGAGTTCGCGCCCGAATTGGCGGCGGTCGCCCGCGATCAACCGGTCGTCCTCGCCAACGAAGGACCGGTCTCTCATGGCCTGTTCACCGCCGATCTAGCGGGTACGCGGTTCGACCTCCCACCCGGAACGCGCTCGTCCCCCGTCCGTCTGCCACCGCTGGGGCCGTTGCGCTTCTATTGCGCGCTACACGCCGACGAGACGTTCGTCCTCTATGCGGCCG
>JAOTZH010000290.1 GCA_029861425.1 Gemmatimonadota bacterium | reverse complement strand
AGCACCGCATGCTCGACAAGTTCGTCTCGGTGAGCCGCGCGATGGTGAAGGGGACGTTCCTCATCGGAATCATCCAGGGGGCCCTCGCGGGGGTGGCCTTCTGGATCGCCGGGATCCCGTCCGTGGCGTTCTGGAGCACGATCATGGCTGTGCTCTCGATCATCCCGGGCATCGGGGCGGCCCTGGTCTGGGTGCCGGCCGGGATCTACCTGATCTCGGTCGGGGAGACCGGCGCGGGGATCGGCGTCCTGATCTGGTGTGGCATCGTGGTCAGCACGGTCGACAACCTCCTTCGCCCCTGGCTCGTCGGCCGGGATACACAGATGCCCGATCTCATGATCCTTCTCGGCACCCTCGGCGGTCTCGCGGTATTCGGGGCGGCGGGTGTGATCGTCGGGCCGATCGTCGCGGCGCTGTTCATCACCGTGTGGGAGCTCTATGGCGAAGCGTTCAAGTCCGTGCTCCCCGAGGCGCATTTCCCGCCCGTGGCGGCGGAAGGCCCACCGATCGGACCCGGCTCTGGCCAGGCGGGCACCACGGAAGCCCCCAGACTCGCCGGCGAGTCGGCCGCAGCCGACCCGGTCGATCCCGACGGCACCGGGGAGAACCCGTCGGCTCCCGCCGCGGGCGACGGCTGATCCGAAACCGTTTCCTGCGCGGCACGTAAACGTCGGCATGCGTCAGGGTGTCCGCAGTGTACCGTCCAGCCGTTCATTTCATCCCGGAGTAGACATGTTGCAGCGCATCCTTCGTCCCACTGAATGCGTGAAGCGCGGCCTGGCGGTCGCTCTGATCGCCGGCCTCTTCGGAACCGCCGGCGCCACCGCGCAGGAGGCGGTTCCCGACTCGGCCTTCATGTCTCAGTTCCGGTGGCGATCGGTCGGGCCGGCGAACATGTCCGGGCGAGTGACGGACGTCGAGGGGATCCCCGGTACCCCGGTCTTCTACGTGGCAGCGGCGGGGGGCGGCATCTGGAAGAGCACGAACGCCGGGACGACGTTTCGCCCCCTGTTCCAGAACGAGCGCGTCGTGTCGATGGGCGACCTCGCAATCGCGATGGCCGATACCAGCATCGTGTGGGCGGGGACGGGCGAGGAGGACTCCCGGAACTCGATCTCTCCCGGCGGCGGCATCTACAAGTCTTCGGATGGCGGGCTGACCTGGACGCTGATGGGGCTCGAGGAGACCGAAGTGATCGCGAGGATCGTGATCCACCCCGAAAACCCCGATCTCGTCTATGTCGCGGCGCTGGGCCACATCTGGGACTCGAACGAGGAACGCGGACTCTACCGCACGTCGGACGGCGGAGAGACCTGGGAGCGGATCCATTTCATCTCCGACAAGGCCGGCTTCGTCGACCTGGTCATGCACCCCAACGACCCGAACATCCTCTTCGCGTCGAGCTGGGAGCGCGTCCGGGGGCCGTACTTCCTCCAAAGCGGCGGCCCGGGCAGCGCGCTGTGGAAGTCGACGGACGGTGGCGACACGTGGACCGAGGTGACCGGCGGCGGGTTCCCGGAGACCGAGAAGGGCCGCATCGGGATCGCGATCGCCCACTCGAATCCGGACGTCATGTATACGATCGTCGAGGCCGAGACGCCCGAGGATGAAGAGGGCGACGCCGACCAGGAGGAGGACGAAGACGACGAAACGGACTACCAGGACGGGCAGCGGGGGAGCGGTCTCTACCGGTCAGAGGACGGGGGCCGGACCTGGATGTGGATGAACGGCCAGAACACGAGGCCGTTCTACTACTCGCAGGTGCGCGTCGACCCGTCCGACCCGGATCACGTGGTCTGGTCGTCCACGCCGGTCCGCTTTTCGAAGGATGGCGGGCTCACGGTCGGGCAGACGACGCAGGGCGTCCATGTCGACCACCACGCCCTGTGGTGGGACATCTCGAACCCGGAACACTACATCGTCGGCAACGATGGCGGCATCGCGATCACCTGGGACCGCGGGGGGAACTGGGACTTCCCGAACACGTTCGCGCTGGGGCAGTTCTACGCGATCTCGTACAACAACGATGTACCCTACCGCGTCTGCGGGGGACTGCAGGACAACGGCACATGGTGCGGGCCCAGCCGGCGACGGAGCGGCTCGATCACCAACCACATGTGGTACACCGTGAACGGCGGAGACGGCTTCTGGGCGCCGCAGGACCTTCAGAACCCCGACGCCCTCTGGGCGGAGTCGCAGGGTGGGAACATGGCGCGAATCAACGTGGCCAACGGGTCACGGCAGGGGCTGCAGAAGCCGACCTGGCAGTCC
>JAOTZH010000175.1 GCA_029861425.1 Gemmatimonadota bacterium | reverse complement strand
CTCGGGTGACCCGAGCCTCGACCCCTCCGCGCTGTTTGTCGAGGCTCGGGTCAGGAACCGCCCGACTGGCTGTTCAGCGTGTTCGCCGCGTTGCTGAACGCGCCGTTGATGCCGGTGGCCAGCACGGTCATCCCGGCCGTGATCGCCAGGGCGATCAGAACGACAAGAAGAACGTACTCGGTGGCGTCCTGACCGGACTCGTCCTGCCAAAGCTGATTGAGGAACCGTTTCATTTTCCCACTCCCCGCTGTTCGGGCCGATGACTCGATCGCCCGTGTTCGACGATCCTGCTCCCACGTGTCACGGCTCCGAACTCGTGCTGGAACCGCATTGCCGCGACGTGGAAGTGAAGGATCCGTGCCAGCCGCCTCATGGCGCCGCCCCAACCCCCTCCGGTTCCCTGGGAAGGCGGCTACTCCTTGAACCATAGGGTCTTAGCCGACCCCGGAGTTGCCGTTCCCCTGGGAGAAGAACCCGCTCGCCCGTGCCAATCGACGGTCCTGCCTGTCGGGTCGAGGCACCGACTGTGGGCTTTGTACGACAGGGACATTGTAAGCGAAAGCCTGCAAATAGGATAGCCCGAAGCCGGCGGAGACCCAGGGGGGGGACAACCGTCGGTTTGTCGCGGAGTCACCACCGTTTGGGGGTGTACTGCGGTGCATCGGTGCCGCGACCGGGCCTCAGACTGTGGGTCCGGCGCCAGATGCCACCGGAAGGTGGCTCAGGGGACGCACATACCGGCACCTGTCGGTGGAAGATCCCCTGGCTCGGTCGCGCGTAGCGCGGCGGTAATGGGGTGTCCTGCACGAACGAAGACGCCCCCGATCACGTCCTCGTACAAGAGGTCCCAGCCAGGGTCGAGATCCACGAGTTGATACGCGGGCCAGATCTTCGAGAACAGGACGAGGTCGGTTTCGGGATTGTCGACGACCGCCCTCCACCCGGGAGTTCCGCGCTGGAAGGCCAGGTACTCCTGGTACGCCTCCTCGGAGTAGACGGTCTCCCGGCGGCCGTCCATGCCGACCCGGATGTCGGGGTAGAGGTGCCAGATCGCGTACTCTCCCCAGTCGAAGTAGGTCGCCATGTTCCCCTGAACGCCGCTGCGCTCCAACCACTCCACCGCCCGGACGGGGTACGCGATGGCCCTCTCCGGGGCGATCCGAATGCACGTCGCTTCGCGAGCTCCGAGAACGATGAGGATGACGGAGGCGACAAGCGTCACGCCGGTCACGATCGACTTCTCCCATGCGCCCGATGCGACCGGCACCTGCTTCCGCTGCCACACGGCAGCGAAATCATCCGCCAGCAGAATCGGGACGCCGATGGCGAAGAGCTGGAGATGACGGACCGCGGTGAGCGGGAGCAGGACGAGCGCGGCGAGCAGCGTAATCAGGGCCGGACGACGCGGAGCCGGGCTACGCGCGAGTGTGACGGCCGTGAAGATCGTGATGCTCAGGTAGATGAACCCTGGCACCGACATCACGTTGAGGCTCTGCCACTCTACGATGTCGGGGCGCGGAACGGTCGCCGTGCGGAGAAGGAACTCCGGCAGCCCCCACCCGTACGGGTTGAGAAAGAGCGCGAGAAGGCAAGCGACGCCCGCGGCCACCGGTCGCCAGAGGGCGATGATCGCCTCGCGACGCTCTTTCGCGAAGCAGGCCTCGACCACCCGTGCGATTCCCCAGATACCCATCATCCCCGCACCGGCGAGCACCCCCCCGTGGAAGTTGATCCAGACGGTGAGAATCACGGGAAGCGCCCAGATCCAGTTCATGGAGCGGGTCTCGACCTGATGCAGGACGATGATCGAGATGCAGAAGAACAGGAACGTGAACATCTGCGGGCGCACGGTCGCGAACCCGGGGATCATGATGAACAGGGCAGGGAGGAGCAGGAGTCCCGAGCGCAGCGCGTCCGAGCCTCGCCGGACGAGATGCCAGTACATCAGGCCGACGGTCAACAGCGCGACGACGAGCTTCAGCGTGATCAGTCCAACGGCGCCGATGCCGTCGTAGACGAACCCGAACGCGACCTCGGAAAGCCACTCGTGGTTGATCCAGCCATGCCCGCCGGAGAGATAGGAGAACGGATCCTCCCGCTCGAGCCCGAGCGACATCGTTCGCTGCCCGAAGAGGATGTGCCCCCAGAGGTCCGGATCCGCGACGGTTGGTGCGAGCAGCCGCCAGGCCGTCGCCAGCGTGATGAACGCCGTCACTCTTTGCCACCAACGTGCCGTCACCCGTTCCTCCCTGGACCCCAACCGACGCGTGCTCGCTTCCAAGACTCGCGACCCGAGGCGCTTGCAAGAACCTTGCAGGGGACACCAGCCGCGTCCACCATCGTACGGGCGGCGCCGGGGAGCCCGGTGCCACGATGGCGCAAACACTGGAGTTTCGCGGGATCATGCCGAACCTCGCGGTGAGCCATCTCATCGCCCTTCAGGGCCAAGACGGCGGATGGGGACCCTATCCGGGGGACCCGAGTCGCACGGAAGCAACGGCGCTCGCGGCGCTGGCACTTCAGCGTGCCGGTGAGCCCGCCGCCGGCCGCGCGTTCGACTGGTTGCGAGCGGCCCAGCTCGACTCCGGAGCATGGCCGATCGCGCCGGTCCTCGCGGAGCCGGGATGGGTGACGAGTCTGGCCGTCTTCGCGCTGTCGTTCGATGAGCCGGCCGGGCGAAGCGCGACGAACGGCGCAAGATGGCTCCTGGCGGAGGAAGGGTCGGGCGCGACCTGGTGGGTCAACCTGCTGTTCCGACTTTTCCCTCAACGCAAGGCGGTAGAGCTAGACACGGACCTCACCGGCTGGCCGTGGGCCACCGGGACGTTCAGTTGGGTCGAGCCCACGTCCTATGCGATGATCGCGCTGAAGAGACTCCGTGGGCACGTTCGTGACGCGCGACTGGAAGAGCGGTTGGACGAGGGCGATCGGTTGCTCGTCGACCGGGCGTGCGTCGGCGGCGGCTGGAACTACGGGAACCCCCGGGTCTTGGGAGAGGAGCTCTGGCCATACCCGGATACGACGGCTGCGGCGCTACTCGCACTCGCTGATCGAGGCGAGCTCCCGCCCGTCGCCGCTGGCCTCGGGGTCGTACCCGCGATGTTGGAGGAGAACGAGTCGATCCTGGCTCTGTCATTGTGTGGGCTGGCGTTCGGGACGCACGGCGTCGATCGAACGGGTGTGATCGAGCGGTTGGAGGGCAGAATCGAGGAATGGTCGTCGGGGGAGGTCCGCGCGCTGGCGTGGGCCGCCCTCGCGCTCGATGAGCGGAGTGACGTACTGGGGCTCTCCAATGGCTGATCGGCGGGACTTCCTGAAGCTGATGGCCGGTGGGGCGGCTGCGGCGACGATGGGTTGTGCGGATCCCGATCCGTGGACGCCCGCCGCGGTCCGCAAGACCGATCGGTCGGCGGTCGCGGTACTGCCGGCCCCCGACTACGACGAGGCTCGACTGGTCGAGGTCGTGCGCGACGGCATCGGGATGTTCGACCTCGACGTGCGAGGGCGGCGCGTCGTGCTGAAGCCCAACCTCGTTGAATTCGACCCCCGGGGGGTGATCAACACGCACCCCGCGCTCGTCGCCGCGACCGTCGAGGCCTTCAGACTCGAGGGCGCGACCGAGGTCGTCGTCGCGGAGGGCCCCGGTCATCGACGCGACAACGAGTATCTCCTCGAGGCGTCGGGTCTCGGTGCTCAGTTGCGTGACACGGGGGCCCGATTCGTCGATCTGAATCACGACGCCGTGAGGCGGGTCGAGCTCAAGACCAGCTTTACCGGACTCGGCCACCTGTATCTTCCCGAGACGGTACTCGACGCCGGGCTCTTCGTTTCGATGCCGAAGCTCAAGACCCATCACTGGGCCGGCGTCACACTCTCGATGAAGAACCTCTTCGGGATCGTGCCGAGCGCCATCTACGGGTGGCCGAAGAACGTTCTCCATTGGGCCGGGCTGGAGGGGAGCATCCTCGATATCAACGCCGCCCTCGACGTGCCCCGCTTCAACATCGTGGACGGAATCCTGGGCATGGAGGGAAATGGCCCGATTCAAGGCGAAGCGCGTGAAGTCGGCATCCTGCTATTCGGCGAGGACCCCGTGGCCGTGGATGCGACCGGGGCGAGGCTGATGAGCATCGATCCCCTCGCGGTGGGCTATCTATCGAAGGCGGACGCGTTTCTGGGCAATGCGGACGATGCCCTTCTGGAACAGCGGGGCGACTCTCTGGAGTCGCACCGGACCAATTTTCGCGTACTCTCGATGTTCGAGGAGATGAAGACCGAACCGTCCGCGGAACCGGAGTGACGCGCCCGCTCGTTGACGAGTCGATGAGACGGAGCGCCACTTTCGAGGGCTGATCGGGTAGAGGAGGTTCGTCGGGTCCGCGGTGACGGGCTCGGGAGCGGAGGATGACGTGATGACGACCTTGTTCTTCGGTGACATGCTGCCGCCGCCGCGCAAAGACGGGGAGCGGCGAGAACACGTCCTCGTCGGGACGGCTGCCCCGGTGCAGCTCGACGTGCGTCCCATCGAGCACCATCTCACCCCCGAGGGCGCCATCTGTATCGGCACGTTCCACGAGGGCCGTCCGATCGGACGCTGCGCCATTCCCGCCGAGAGCGTAGAGGACTTCCTCGAGATGGAGCTCTTCGACGCACCGGTATCGGTAGCTCTGAACGTTCGAGAGGGCGGGCCCGGGGTCGAAGGCAGTCTGCTCGCGCTCGTTCCGATGGAGCGGCAGCAAGCCGAGGACGACGAGCCCAACGAGCCATGGAAGACGAGCGTTCCCGGGGCGGAGTACGACCTCGACGAGGAGGATGCGCTCGAGGGCGAGGATGATGGCCAGCTCGTGGGGATCTTTCTTGGAGAGGTGGTCCGGTTCAACCCGGACCGCAAGAACTCCGACTCCCTGCTTCGGGAAGCCGCGGACATGCTCGCCGGGGTGATCCGGGGTCAGGTCGGCAGCGTCGTCGACCGCGTGATCGAAGATCTCACTGCACAGTCGGGAGCCTAGGTCGGGTTGAGCGAGCCTCACGAGCGGTGTGCCTGGCCGGGGGGCGACCCCGGCATGATGGAGTATCACGACACCGAGTGGGGCGTCCCTGTGCGGGACGACCGAAAGCACTTCGAGTTCATCGTGCTCGACGGGTTCCAGGCCGGGCTGTCCTGGGCGATCATCCTTCGGAAGCGTGAGGGGTTCCGGAAGGCGTTCGCCGACTTCGATCCCGAGCGGGTGTCTCGCTTCGATTCGGGGGATGTCGAGCGGCTCCGCGCCGACGCCGCCATCGTACGCAACCGGCAGAAGATCGACGCTACGATCGCGAATGCCGGCGCGTTTCTCGCCGTGCAGGCGGAGTTCGGCTCGTTCGACGAGTTCATCTGGCAGTTCGTTGACGGTGGGACGATCCTGAACCGGTGGAGGAGCGACTCCGACATACCGGCCAGGACGCCGGAATCAGAGTCGATGAGCAAGGCACTCCGCGGTCGCGGATTCAACTTCGTCGGTCCGACGATCTGCTACGCGTATATGCAGGCGGCCGGGATGGTCAACGACCATGTCGTCAGCTGCTACCGATTCTCCGAGATCGAAGGGCTGGCGCGCCGCTAGCCGGCCCGGACGTCTCCGTTGAGGCAGACGTCCGCTCCAGGACGGCACTGGCAGGAGCGCAGAGCTGGCAAGGTCGCCGGTGCGTCGCCCCACGCGGCCTCCACGAGATCGGCGAGTATCGACGCGAATTCGGCCGCGTCATGCGGGACCGGGACGCGTACGAACCGCAGTCCTCGACCCTCCGCCTCCTCCCGCAGATCGATATCCAGCTCGGCGAGGGTCTCCGACTGCTCGTGCATGAAGCTGACGGCCTCGACCACGACGCACTCCCGATCGTCCGCCAGACCGCCGATCGCCGCGTCGATATCGGGCCGAGTCCACTCCACCCCTCGATTCGAGTGGTTCTGGTAGCCCAGCGTGTAGCCCGCGAGACCCAGGCGCGCGGCCAGGCTGTTGCACCAGTCCTCGACGTACCGGACATAGCGACTGCCGGCCCGCACGTACTTCATCGGAGTGCCGTGGGCGCTGAACACGAGCTCGACCCTCTCGTCATGCAGATCGACGCCCGCCTGTCTGGCGGTCTCGGCGATGGACGAGGCCCGAAGCTCCACGTAGCCGGGGTGTCGGTGCCACCCGGTGATCTCGCGGATCTCGGCGTCCCAGTTCGCGGCTGCGAACGCCGCCCTGGCCTCCCTGAGAGATGCGACGGTCGTGGACGGGCCGCACAGCGGGTAGGCCGGAAGTAGCGCCACGCGCTCGACCCCCTTCGCCTGGAGCGCATCTGCGGCTTCGCGGATCGTCGGCCGCGTGTACTGCATCCCGCGCTCCACATGTGCCGGGCTCCCGCGCGCCTCGAGCTCACGGGACAGCGCCATCGCCTGTTCGGCGGCCTGGGAGTTGAGAGGAGATCCGCCGATCCGTCGGTATTCCTCCAGCAGGGCGGGCGCGCGTCGCCGCGCGAGCTCCGCGCTCCGGCTCCGAGCGGCCTCCGCCGACTCCGGGCTCTCGATCACCGCGTTCGCGAGAAAGATCCGCTCGAGGTAGGCGACCACGTCTTCCTCGCGGGGCTCGGAAGGCTCGCCGAAATTGATGAAGAGAACCCCGTCTGTGCCGCCGTCGTTTTCCATGGCGCCCGAAGGTAGACGAAGGGCCATGCCGCCACCAATCCGCTGGCCGGTGGGGCCCCGCTCGAGCCATCTGACCGGCTTGCCGCCCGGCGGCCCCGGTTCGAGCTTCCGCCCCTCGCCAGACAAAACGCCGTCCGCCCGGGAGGACCATGCGCGTCGGAATCGTAGGTGGTGGGATCACGGGGCTCGCGCTCCTGCATGAGCTCGTGGGACGGGGACTGGATCCCATCCTGTTCGAGCGGGACACCCGACCGGGCGGGATCATCCGGACGCGTCGGCTCGACGGCTCGCTGTTCGAGGTCGGTCCGCAGCGCACCCGTCTCGTCCCTTCCGTTCGAAGGCTTGTCGAAGACCTCGGGCTCGGCCGCCGGGTGGTGACGGCGAGGGAGGGGGCCCGTCTCCACATCTGGACGCGCGGCCGGCTCAGGGCTGTCCCGGATCGACTATCAGGCCTCCTGACGAGCGCGCTGCTGACCCCTGCCGGCCGTCTCCGGATGCTGGTGGAGCCTCTGTCGGGTGCTCTCCGATCGAGCGAGTCGGTCGCCGACTACTTCACGCGCAAGGCGGGAGCCGAGGCGTATCGAACGCTGTTCGGACCACTCATCTCGGCGACCTTCGGCTCGGATCCGGCCCGGATGCCGGCCCGCCACTCGCTTCCGATGATCCTTCGGCCGCTGGGGGTCGAGCGCAGCCTCGTACGCGCCGCCGGACGCTGGAAGGGCGGCAACGCACCTGCGTGCACGTTCGCTGACGGCATGAGTGAGCTCGTGGACGCGCTCGCGCACCGCCACGGCGGTCGGATCCAACTCGGCCAGGAGGTGACCGGCCTGGAGCGGGTGGGGTCGAAGCTGCTCGTCCGTCTCGCTGCGGGTGGGGAGGAGGTCGATCACGTCGTATTGGCGACCCCGGCTTCCGCGTCGGCCCCGCTCATCGCGTCGCTCGGCGAAGATGCCGAAGCGGCCGCGGCCCTCGTCGGCGGGCTCCGATACAACGAAGTCACGATCGTGAGCCTCCAGGCCGACCCGCCGCAGCGCGGATTCGGATTCCAGTCGGCATTCGACGCCCCGTGGCGGACGCGCGGGGTCACATGGGCGGGCTGGCTGTTCGACCGCGGGCCGGTGTGCACGGCCTATCTGGGGGGCGGCCTGGACCCGGAAATCGCTACATGGGCCGACGAGGCGGTGGCAGCGACGGCCGTCCAGGAGTTCGAGGAAATCCACGGAACGTCGGCGGCGGCGCTCGATGTCGCCCGAGCCACCTTGCCCTCCTTCGATGATTCGTGGGATCCGCTCGACGATCTGGTGGTCCCCGAGAAGATCACGATCGCGGCGAATTACGTCGGACGACTCGGAATCTCGGCCAGGATCGCTCAGGCCGAAGCGGTGGCCGAGGGACTGGCGTCCCGGGTCGCATAGTCCCGCACCCGCTCGACCACCGCACGAATCACCCGGTGGTCCGAGTCGGGGTTCAGCCCGTGGCCGACGTTGAAGATGTGGCCCATCCGCCCCTCGGCGCGCCGCAGCACATCATCCGTCGCGGCGAGCGCGGCCTCTTCTCCCTCGAGGATTATGTTCGGGTCCAGGTTCCCCTGAACCGCACGGTCGTCGCCGATCATCGTCCAGGCTTCATCGAGGGGTACGCGCCAGTCCACGCCGATCGCATCGCCGCCCGCGCGGGCGAGGGAGGGCAGGAGCCGCGGATCGCAAGTCGCGAAGTTGATCGTGGGGACGCCGTGGCCGCGCAACGCCTCCAGCATTCGTGCGGTGTAGGGAAGTACGCAGCGGTCGTACACGTCCGGTTCCAACACCCCCGCCCAGGAGTCGAAGATCTGGATCGCCGCGGCACCGGCGTCCGCCTGGGCGATGGCGAATTCGGCGAG
>JAOTZH010000025.1 GCA_029861425.1 Gemmatimonadota bacterium | reverse complement strand
CGAGTTGCTCGTTGAGGAGCAGCTGCGCGCCGTCGACGTAGTCGACGAGGTCGCGCATCCGCTTGTAGTAGACTTCGCCCGAGACCGAGTAGGCGCCCCGCGAAAACGTCCGCGCGTACCCGACGGCGAACTGGTCGGCGCGCGAAGGCTCGACGTACGGCCCGACTGGCTCCCAGATGTCGAGCGGGCTCGTCGAGTTCGTGTTCGTGACGAGCCGGAGATACTGCGTTGTCCGCGTGTAGCTCGCCTTGAGCGACGAGGTCTCGGTCAGGCCGAACCGCACCGAAGCCCTGGGCTCGAGCGCCCAATCGGACGAGATCGTCTCGCCGCTTCCGAAGAACGTGCTGTCGACGACGACCCCGGGCTCGTAGCGGCCGAGCCCCGCATCGAAGACCACCGGCTCGTCGTTCTCGTACTGAAGGACCGTTCCCGGACCGCGTCGTACGAAGCCGGTTCCACGAAGCCCGTAGCGAAGCGTCAACCGCCCGAGCTCGACTTCATGCTCGACGTACGCCTCCGGAGAAAGGCCCTTCTGCGATTCGAACGTGCGCGCGACGACGCTCGACCCCTCGGTCGGCGTGATGGTCGCCGGCTCGATCAGGTAGTCGGTCAGACTGATGCCGAACTCGAGGATGCTCCCGCGCCCGATCGTCCACGACTCGTCGATCTTCGCGTTCAGGCTTCGCACCCTGGAGTTCCACGAGACCCCGAGCGAGTTGAACCCGTTGATCAGCTCGTAGTCGTAGTCGCTGTACGCGAGCGTGACGTGCGAGAAAAGCGACCCGAACGCCTGATTCCATCGAAGGGTCCCGGCGGCGTTGCCCCACCCAACCGACACCACGTCGGAGACGCGGAACCGGTCGCGGCCGAAGTAGCCCGACACCATGACCTGTCCCGTGGCGCCGTAGCGGTAGTTCGCCTTGGCGTTCAGATCGTAGAAGTACGCCGTGCTCTCCTTCAGATCCGGGTCGCTCGAGAGCTTGAGGAAGAGGTCCGCGTACGTCCTGCGGCCGGCCAACAGCCACGACCCCGACCCGTCGAAGAGCGGGCCCTGGAGGCTCAGCCTGCTGGCGAGAAGACCGATCGTCGCCGCCCCCTCGAACTCCCGCGAGTTCCCTTCTCGCTGCTGGATCTCGAGAACCGACGAGAGACGACCCCCGTACCGCGACGGGATCGCCCCCTTGTAGAGGGTCACGTCGTCGACGGCGTCGGGGTTGAAGGAAGAGAAGAGCCCGATCGCGTGCGCCGGGTTGAAGACCTGCGAGTCGTCGAGAAGGATCTGCGTCTCGTCGGTCCCGCTGCCGCGCACGTTGAGCGCCGTCGTCGCGTCGTTCGCGGTCGAGACACCCGGAAACAGCGTGAGCGCCCGAACGGGGTCCGCCTCGCCCAGAACGACTGGCAGGCGTGAGAGGGCCGGAACGTCGAGACGGACGACGCTCATCTCGACGGTGTTGGGGTCGATGTCGTCCGGCTCCCGCTCGGTCTCGACTGTGAGGTCCTCCAGCACTATCGGTCGCAGGCTGAGCGTGAAGTCGAGCGTTGCGGGGCCGGTTACGGTGATCGTCCGCGCGGCGCTCTCGTACCCGAGCGACGAGACCTCGATGACGTGAGTGCCCGCCTCGAGCAGGAGGGTATAGAACCCGAACCGGTTGGACTCGGCGCCGACGTCGATCGACTCGACGCGGAGCCGCGCGTACCGGATCACCTCGTTCGTCTCGGTGACGCGCACGTAGCCCGAAACCTGGAAGCGCGCTCGCTCCTGGCCCCCGACTCCTGCCGCGATAAGCAGCGAGAATGCGGCGGCGGTCAGGAGAGAACGCGTCATTCGGGAGCTACCTCGCTGATCTGTCCGGTTTCGACATCGTACACGAACCCCCGGATTTCCTGGTCGTGCACGATCAGGGGACTCTCGTTCAGAACCGCCAGACATCGTCGAACATCGGCCTCCACGTCGTCGAAGGACGAGAGGGCGAATGGCGGCCGAGAACCGATCGCGTCCTCGATCGCCTCGCCCAGGGCGTCGTCGCTCGAGGCGAGGAGGCCACAGTTCGTGTGGTGGATCAACATGATCTCCCGGGTGCCGAGCAGGGCCTGAGACAGAGTGAGCGACCGGATCACGTCCTCGGTCACCACGCCACCCGCGTTACGAATCATGTGCGCGTCGCCCGACCTCAGGCCCAGGGCGCCGGTCAGCTCGAGACGGCAATCCATGCACGTAACGATCGCCAGTCGGCGGGACGGACGGACCGGGACGGCCGCGGCGTCCCCCCGGCCGACAAACTCGGCGTTAGCCTGAAGACAATCGTCGATCGCGCCCATCGGGCCTCACTAGCCTTCCATGGTTTTCGGAACTTCGCGAGACGACATGGGGAATACGGGACAGCCGTAGGCCGAACAACCCCACGGTCAACGGGATGCTGGCGACCCTTCTCTCTGAACGGAGGGCTCGCCGGGACCCGGCTCCCGGCCGACCTTGCGGGGTGAACCCTGTCGCCGGCTGGCTGGAGGTCCTGAATGAAGACTCGTCGCGAGTTCCTTGGCTCTGTGTCCGCAGCCGCCGCCATCGCGGCACTCCCTCGGGGCTCCAGCGCACTAGGGTCGATCGCCGAATGGTCCGGCGACCCGCTCGGTGTGCGTCCCGACTTCCCGGTCGTGGACGAAGGCATCTACCTCGACGGCGCCTACATCACGCCGTCTCCGCGGCAGGCCGTCGAGGCCGCCCAGGCCTTCCTCGCGAGAAAGGCGAGCCAGCCGGTGAGCCTCGGCGACATGCTCGCGGAGACCAATGAGGCCCGATCGAAATTCGCGCGGATAGTCGGAGCGTCGGCACCTGAGGTCGGGATGCTCTTCGCCACCAGCGACGGCGAGAACATCATCACGCGCGCGCTCGATTTCGCGCCCGGCGACAACGTCGTGATCGACGACCTCCACTACGAGACGACGTTCATCCTCTACCGGCAGCTAGCGGAATCGGCGGGGCTGGAGGTGCGAACCGTTCGCAACGTTGACGGCGAGGCGCCGGTCGAGGCGTTCGCCGAGCTGGTGGACGACCGTACGCGGCTCATCTCCGTCGCGTGGGTTTCGCACCAGAATGGCTATCGACACGACCTGCGGGGACTCGCCGATCTGGCGCACGCCCACGGAGCGTATCTCTATGCCGACGCGATCCAGGGGATGGGCATGCTCGATCTGGACGTGAAGGACGTCGGGATCGACTTCCTGACTTCCGGTACATACAAGTGGCTGCTCGGCGGGTACGGCGTCGCGCCGTTCTATGTCCGGGAGGAGCTGCTGGATGCGGTGGGAGTCGACCGGTGGGGATCGTTGCAGATCGAACAGGATCTGGGGGAGCATCGCTACCGCCTGTACGAAGACGGCCGAAAGTACGGCTACGCCACGCTCGGTTTCGGCGCCGTGTACCAGCTGAGCGCCGCGCTCGACTACCTGCTCGGTGTGGGTGTCCCGAACGTCGAGGCCCATACGGTGGGGCTGGCCCGGCGACTCCGCGATGGCCTGGCAGCGCAGGGGCACCGCGTGCTGACTCCGGACGGGAACCGGTCGGCGATCGTGACGTTCGAGCACGGACAGTCCGTTTCGCGCGCGCGGGCCGATCTCGAGGACGCAGACATCCGGGTGAGCCTCAAGGAGGGAGGCGAGCAGATCCGGGTCGGGGTCGCACTGTTCAACATCCAGGAAGAGATCGACGCCCTGCTAGGGCTCACCTCTTCCTGGGTCTGAGTCCGGCACCTCGATTCAGGGATTCCCCGGGTCGAGGATCGCGTCCCTCGACCCGGTCATCTGCCACCGAGTCAGCGTGATCGGGATCACGCCGGCGTCGAAGAAGTCGTCGAAGAACTGTGCGATCGTGAAGTCGTCGCCCCGCTCGAGCGCCTCCTCCGCCAGCAGCTCCTCGATCTGGATCTTCCCCGTGAGGTAGCTCGTTCCGTATCCGGGTTGTCGCAGATACAGGTGCTGCTCGCCACGGACGAGGGCGCCGTCGGGTAGCCAGCCGCGCGGCGTCCAGGTCATCGCGTGCTCGACGGCCTCCTCCATCGTGAACTCGTTGCCGTGGAGCATGAGGCCGCTGATCGCCCGGGCCGCACGCTGAGCGAGCATGATCCAGACGAGCTCCCGAGCACGGGCCTCACCCTGGATGCCGTCGAGAAGACCGGCGTGCATGAACATCTCCTCGACGCCGGTCGCCAGCCCTTCGGAGCGTGCGTCGAAGATGTTGTAGAGCGACGGCACCGCCCGGATCGGGCTGGAGTGCGGTGCCTCGCGCATCCGGGCGAGCTCGATCCAGTGGTGCATGTGCGGCATGAACGACAGCGGCTCACGGTAGTTCACTTCGCTGAAGAAGTTTCGGACCTCGCCCGCTTCCGCCGGCGTGAAGCTCCCGGCGACGGCCCGGATCGCCGGGTCCATCCACGGCTCGAGCGAGTGGATCTCTTCACGCTCGAGGAAGGCCATGTAATGATCGGCCGATGCGCTCAGCCGGGCGTCGTACTCCTCGGGGCTCGCGAGCCGTTCCAGCTGAGGCAAGTCACGATTCCGGTTCTCCTCGAGACGCAGGGACGTGTGCGCCCTGGCGAGCTCGCGCCGCATCAGCGTGACCTGCTCCTCCCACGAGTACGGGACGAGGTGGACGTTCTGCATGTACCAGGTGTAGTTGTCCTTTCCCACACCCGACGTTCCCGTCTTTGACCCGGACTGATCCTCGAGCCACGACCGGAACGTGTCGCTCGCTTCGGCCGCCGCCACGATCGCCCCATCGAGATCGCCGTCGGTGCCTTCCACCCGTTGGCCGAGCGCCACGAGATCGCGACTCTGGGCGTCGAACGAGCGCAACCCGGCCATCCAGAGATCGCGCGCCTCCCCCGTGAGATTGACGCGCGCCTGCTCCAGCAGCGCCGGGATCGCACCGATACGCCCGACCAGCTCGGCGGCGTCCGCGTCCGACAACGGGTAGTCGTACGTCCACAGGTCGATCCAGCCGTGGATCACGGTCCCCTCGTGCGCCGGCACATCGCTCTCCGCCGGATAGATCGTCACGTAGAACGCGGGATCGCGGGCCCAGGGCCGCCGCACCCGGTGGTCGAAGTCGAGGCCGTTCATCTCGGCCCGCACGAGGTGCCAGTCGATCTGCTCCTCGACGGACCAGTCCTCCGGAGCCAGCGCTCTCAGCCGCGCCTGCCAATCGCCGAGCTCGGCGTGCTGGGAGGCCATGGCGTCGGTCGAGTAGTCCGGGACACCATCGACGAACTCCGGCATCTCGAAATCGCGCCATTCGTCGAAGAGCGACACGAGATCGGCGTGAGTCCCTCCGACCGGGTAGCTCTCCACGGAGCCGCAGGCGCCGACCGCCAGAGCCAGCACGGGAGCCGCGTGACGGAGCGAGAGGCGTGGCCGTCGGGATACTCGCTGCATGCTCGGCCTCCGGGAAGTCGGTTCGTGTACGGGGAGTTCCGCCGGCGAACCCTAGCTGTCCGGCAGGGCGAACGCGACGACGTGATCGCCGGGGGTGCTCCCCAGGCTCGAGTGACCACCGGCCGCGATCACCACGTACTGTCGACCGTTCATCTCGAATGTCATCGGCGTCGCGTTGCCGCCAGCGGGAAGGTCGTGCTTCCACAACAGGTTCCCCGTCTCGACGTCGAACGCCCGGATCGCATCGTCCATCGCCGCGCCGATGAACACCAGGCCGCCCGCCGTGATCGCCGAGCCCCCGAGATTGGGAGATCCCCACTCCTCGGAGCCCGGCACCTCGGCCAGACCCGGGACCTGCCCGAGAGGGACCTCCCACGAGACGTCGCCATCGGTGAGATCGATCCCGACGAGCGTCCCCCAGGGCGGAGGCGAACAGGGCACGCCACTCGGGGCAATCAGGACGGCACGGCTCATCCCGTAAGGGAGCGCGTCGGGAGAACCCGGGAGCTCGATCCCTTCCCGAGGCAGCAGTCGCACCCACATCCCGAGCCTGAGCAGGTTGGTCACGAGCAGATTCCGCTCCGGGTCCCACGACAGGCCGCCCCAGTTGATACCCCCGCCGTAGCCGGGGTACATGACGGTCCCCTCCACGCTCGGCGGCGTGAAGATCTCGCCGAATCGGAACCCCGCCACAGTCGCGCGACACGCCTCGAGGTCCTCGGGCGTCACTCCGAAGAGGTCATCCGGGCTGAGAGATGTCGGATGGAGCGGCGGCGGCTTCAGAGGGACAGGCTGTGTCGGCCACGCCGCCTCCCCCGGGACCGCCCCGGGCGGAACGGATCGCTCCTCGACCGGGAAGAGCGGCTCTCCGGTCTCGCGATCCAGGATGAACACGAAACCCATCTTCGTGCCGACGGCGACCGCCGGGATGTCGCGGCCATCGCGCGGGATCGTGATCAGCGTGGGCTGCGCCGGGACGTCGAAGTCCCACATGTCGTGGTGGATGACCTGGTAGTGCCAGACCACCTCGCCCGTCGACGCGCGGAGGGCCACGACCGAATTCGTGTATTCGTTCGCCCCGTGCCGCGCGCCGCCGTAGAAGTCCGGCGTCGCCGCCCCGGTCGGCACGAACACGAGATCGCGTTCCGGATCGGCCGAGAGTGGGGCCCAGGCGTTGCCCGTCCCCTGCACCGCGGCCGTTTCCGACGGCCAGGTGTCCCATGCCGGGTCGTCGGCCGAGCGCGGGATCGGATCCCAGCTCCACCGAAGCTCCCCCGTGCGGACGTCGTACGCCCGCACCGTCCCGTGCGCGATGCGCACACGCCAGTTGTCACCGATCGACGACCCGACGATGACCAGATCCCCGATGATGGCCGGCGGCGACGTTACGCCGTAGTTGCCCTCCCTCACCTCTCCCACTCCAAGGTCCAGGTGGACGGTGCCGGCGTCCCCGAAGTCCGGGCAGAGGGTCCCGTCGGTCGCGTCGAGCGAGATCAGTCGAGCGTCGACCGTCGGCAGGATGACGCGCTTCGCGCACGGGCCGGCGGCGGCGCCGGGCTCCTGCCAGTAGGACACCCCGCGCGAGATGAAGCCCTCGTTCCGGTTGATCTCGATGTCGATCTCCGGGTCGTATCGCCAGAGCTCTTCGCCCCGCTCCGGGTCCAGCGCGATCGCCCGGTTGAACGGCGTGCTCACATACAGGCGTCCGTCCGCGAGGATCGGTGTCGTCTGGAACTTGGAGTCGCCCTGGTGACAGGCGGCACAACCCGTCGCCTCGCCTTCAGAGCCGTCTTCGTGGCTCCAGTCGCCGGTTCGGTACGTCCAGGCCACCTCGAGATCGTCGACGTTGGTCCGGTCGATCTGCGTCAGGGACGAGTAGCGTGACCCGCCGCTGTCTCCTCCGTATGCATACCAGTCGGAGGCCGGGGGGGAGGCCGCGGAGGGCAGATCGGTGGTTTCGCATGCCGCGCCGAAGAGCAGCAGGGCGACCGGAATGACCACGAGACGAGAGCGCGTGAGCATGTATTCCTCTCCGGGAGTCGGGGTCCATTACAACCTACGGTGGAGACCGACGATCCGTTCCGGGCGACCCGCCGCGACCACCCACGTCCCGTTTCCTCCCCTGGGTCTCGCTCGTAAGCTCCGGCCCATGTCCCCCCCCGAAAAGACGACGGCCCCGCCGGCACCATGACCGATTCGATTCCTTCCCGTTGGGGAATCCGCAATGTCCTGCGGGCGATCGCGGGGGACCTCGCGCGGGCATGGTGGCGATTGGCTGCCCTTGACCTGGTGGTTCGGGCGATCACGTTCGCGATCGCGACGCCGCTGGTGGGGATCGCGCTCGGTTGGTTCCTGCGGGCCGGGGGCGGTACCGGCGTGGTCACCGACTTCGCCATCGTCCTGTTCTTCCTCAGCCCGGTGGGCGTCCTGACGTTGCTGATCGTGGGGTCCCTCTCGGCGGCGCTCTATTTCGCAGAGACAGGTGCACTCCAGCTCATCGCGGTCGGGAACATCCTCCAGAGACGAATCTGGCCGGTCGGTGCGTTGCAGATCCTCGTCCCGCGGCTCCGCGCGCTCGTGCGTCTGGCGCTCGCCGCCCTGCTACGGCTCCTGCCGGTGGCCGCACCCGCGCTTGGTCTCGCCGGCCTGGTCTACTGGCTGCTACTGACCGAGTACGACCTCTATTTCTATCTCAACGTCCGGCCCACCGAGTACTGGGTCGCGCTCGTGTTGATCCTGACCATCATCGGCGGAGCAGCCCTGCTGATCCTCCGGCGACTCGTCAGCTGGTCCTTCGCGATCCCGATTCTGCTGCTCGAGGAGGCAGACCCGGTCGAGGCCCTGAGGGAGAGCTCGAACCGCTCCAGAACCCGGGTGCGCGCGCTCGTCGGCTGGCACATCGGCTGGGTGGTCGGCGGCGTGCTGCTCGGTGCGCTTTCCACCGGAGCGATCGGGCTGGTCGGCCGTGCGCTGATCAGACCCGACGCGTCGCTGGTCGCGGTGGCGGCCGGAACCGGCGTCGTCGCGCTTGTCGGGCTCGCGACCCAGCTCCTGGCGGCAGTCCTCTTCACGAGCGTGTACGCCGTCTTGATCGCGCGACTCTACTGGCCGTTGCGGCCGGCCAGCGCCCCCGAGGGACCGTTGGATCGGCTGGGAGCGAGACACGATGTCCGCTGGCAGGCGCTCCGGTCGCGCCTGGGATGGGTTCTGGGCCTTTCCGTGGCGGTTGGAGTCGTCGGACTGACCCTCGGTCTCCTGAACCGCGCGGGCGTGGAGCCGGCCGCCGACGTCACGGCGCACCGGGGAGCCAAGTTCGAGGCACCGGAAAACACGATGCCCGCATTCGAGCGGGCGATCCAGGCAGGGGCGGACTGGATCGAGCTCGACGTTCAGCTCACCGCGGACAACGAACTGATCGTCGTGCACGATCGGGACTTCAACCGGGTGTCCGGCTCGGCCCTGAGGGCGGAGGAATCGCCCCTCGCCGATCTCCTCGCCCTGGATGTCGGCAGCTGGTTCGGCCCGGAGTTCCAGGGGGTCACGCCCCCGACGCTCGAGGAGGCGCTGGAGACCGCTCGGGACCGCGTCGGTGTTCTGATCGAGCTCAAGTACTTCGGTCCTGATCGCGGGCTCGCCCCGAGGGTGATCGAGACCGTCGAGGCCCTGGACATGGCCGATCAGGTGATGCTGATGTCCTTCGAACACACCCGCATCGCAGAGGCGAGCGTGCTCCGGCCGGACTGGGAGATGGGAGTCCTGGTCGCCGTGACCCTCGGCGACGCGCTCCGTCTGGAGGCCGACTTCTACGCCGTGCCACCCTCTTTGGCCACGCGGGGCTTCATACGGTCGGCACAGCGGCTTGGCCGGGACGTCCATGTGTGGACGGTAGAGGATCCGGTCCGAATCTCGGCGATGCTCAGTCGCGGCGCGGACAATCTGTATACCGGGTCGGCATCGACCGTGAGACGGGTGATCCGTGAGCGAGCCGCCCTCGGCCCCCTCGAGCGCCTGCTCATCGACATCGCGGCCGATCTTGGGATCGTCCGACTTCCCCCGCCCACGCCATCAGAGAGAGGCGACGCCTAGCGGGGCCGCCTCCGAGTCGGTCAGGCGAAGCGGCCGTACTCGATGACCGTGCCGGAAGATCGTTTGGCCGTTCGGAAGCCCCAACGTCCCTCCGCGATCATCCGACGGAAACCCTCGATGTCGTCCGTCGGGGTCTCCCGGATCTCGCACGGCTTCATCATTGGCGGACCGAGCTGTAGAGCCTTGTCGAGCACGAAGTTCGGATCGCCGAGCCCGTCGATGCGGAAGGCCTTCAGCAGATAGCCAACGGCGAGGTGGTTCCGGATGCTAACCGAGTTCACGGGCACGACCTCGCCGCACAGGTGCTCGAACCCCGCCTGTCGGGCGAACTCGTCTCTCAGCTCGACGAGATGTGGTTGCAGGCGATTCCCGCGATACGCCGGATCGACGGCCGACCCCGCCAGGTGAGCGACATAGGGGAGATCCTCGTCGGGGAGCCCGAGGGTCACACCGAGATTGACCTGCCCGCGAGCCGGGGCGTTGAGCGTCGCGTACGCGATCAGCCGGTTGGCGTGAAAGGCGCCCACCACACAGCCCACCCCCCGGATGCAGCGTTCGAAGAAGGCGCGGTCACGGACGTAGAGCGGGAGCGGCGGCTCGAGCGGCGTCAGCACCTCGCTCTGGAGCGCGACCACGTCCGCGATGCGAGTCGAGTCGAGAACGCGAATGGAGAATCGGAAGCGCTCGCCCGTCTCCCGTAACGTCCCGTATCCCGGAAGCTCGAGACGCCGAATCTCCTCCAGACGTGACTCACCGTGGAGCCTGGGGCGCGCGCGATGCGCGCCGGTAGTCGGCATGTCGTCAGTCCTGCGGTCCGGTGAGGAGAGCCTGGAAGCCGGCGTCGCTTTGGAGCGGCGTCCAGATGGGGTCGAGCCTCAGCCAGTGCGCGGTAAGAGTCGACGGCGTCTCGAGCAGCGTCTCGAGCTGAGCCACGGCGTCAGACGGTCTCCCGACCATGGTGTAGATCTGCGCGAGATTCCGAACCCAGTCCGGGCCCAGGATGGCCTCCGCCGAGATCGGCATCAGCCGGGTCGCCTCGCGTCCTTCGCGGATCGCCTCTTCGGTGCGGCCCAACCCTGCGTACGCCAGCCCGAGCTCGCTCCTGAACCGCGGCTCTTCCGGCAGCTCGGAAACCAGATCCTCCAACTCCATTCTCGCCGAGTCGTAGTGCACCCGGCTGCGCTCCGCCTCGCCGCGGAGGACGTGGAGCTCGGCCGTCGAGAGATGAATGAACCACGAATCCGCCTCACCGCGAAGCAGCCCGAGACGTCGAAGGTTCTCATCCGAGGGGCCGTCGATCACCCGGAAGACCGCCCAGTGCCACCAGGATTGCGGGTCCAGCTCGCGTGGGGTCAGGACATCCCCGGCCTCGAACTCAGCGCGGGCTCCGGCCGTATCGCCCGCGGCGGAGATCAGCACCCGGGCCTTCCAGACCCTGGGGCGAAGCTCGAAGGGCCCCACTGAAATGGCGGTCTCGAACCACCGCCGGGCTTCATCGAATTCAGAGAGGTACGCGTGTGTCAGGCCGACCTGCACCGCGTTGCTCGCGCTGCGGGGTTCGAGATCCGACGCGCGTTTGAAACGAGTGAGAGCGGCACGCCAGTCTCCACGGCGGCGCTCCACCGCTCCGATGCTGACCAGTAGCTGGCTGTCGTCCGGCCTCATCTCACGCGCGGTCTCGAACTCCTCCAACGCGCGGTCATAATCGAGGTGGCCGCGATAGTGGTACTCGCCCATCGCGATGTGGCCATCCGGCCCCCCGGGCGCGGCTGTGCGGGCGATCTCGGCGGCCTCCCTCGCGGCCTCGAGCCGCTGCTCCGTGCGGTCGTAGTAGTAGAAGTAGGTATACGAATGGACCATGGAGAGCTTTGCCGCCGCCAGCGCGAACTGAGGATCGAGCTGAAGCGCTCGGGAATAGACCCGTTCGGCATTGCGGAAGTTGTCCTCGCTGACCGTCCGCCCGAAGTAGTCGTTTCCCTGCAGATAATAGTCGAACGCGTCCAGGTTTTCGGTCGGTTGGGTCTCCAACGCCTCTCGCGCCGGCTCGAGGAGGGCCACCCCCAGTGCGGACACGACCTGCTCGGCGATGCTCCGCTGAACGTCGAATACGTCCGTCACGTCCTCGTCGTAAATGTCGGCCCAGGCGCTTTCGCCGTCAGACGTGCGTACGAGCCGGGGAACGACTTTCACCCGCCCCGGACCGTCTCCGGTTTCGTCCCAGGTGATTGTCGACGTCAGGTAGTACTCGACACCGAGCTCGTCGCCGATCTCCTGGGGCGTCTTGGGGCTCGCGGTGTATTCGATCGCGCTCTGCCGAGCGATGATCGACAGGCCGTCCACGGCGATCAGCCTCGCCGTGATCTCATCCGCCACCCCCGCGGCGAAGTACGCGCGATCTTCGGACCCGACGTTCTCGAACGGGATCACCGTCATCCGGATGGCGTCGCCCGTTGGGGAGCTCGCGGGGTTCGACCGGCCGCTCAACACACTGATGCCCACGATTCCGGCAACGACCACCGCGCTGGCGAGGATCGCGTGAAGCGGGCGAATCGTCACGCCGAGCTTCCGGCCCGGAGTCTCGGCACTGGCTCGGTTCGCCATGGTCGAGGTCACGGGGCCGGACACGCGCACGTGCGCGGCTGCCAGCTCGAGGCTCTTGGCGAACTCGCCGGCGGTGGCGATTCGGTCCGCCGGCGCCTTCTGAAGCGCCCGGCTCACGGACGTCTCGACCTCTACGGGAACGTTCGGTCGAATCATCGTGAGCTGCGGAACGTCCGCCCCCACATGCTGGATCATGATGCTCTCGGACGACGGCCCGGTAAACGGAGGCTGACCCGCCAACATCTCGTAGAGCACGCAGCCAAGCGCGTAGATGTCGCTTCGCCCGTCGAGCTTTTCGTCGCCGGACGCGTGCTCCGGACTCATATAGCTCGGGGTCCCCATGACGACGCCCGTCTCGGTCAACCGGCTCGAGCCCGCCGCGCGGACCGCGAGGGCGAGTCCAAAATCGGCGACGGTGGCGTGTCCCGAATCGAGCAGGATATTCCCTGGCTTGATGTCGCGGTGCACGACGCCCTGTTCATGAGCGTAATGGAGGGCGTCCGCTACTTCTCCGGCGATGCGCAGGGCCTCCTCCAGACCCATCTGCTTCTCTCGGTCGAGCTTCGCCTTCAGCGACTCACCCCTGTGGTGAGGCATGACGTAGAAGAACGACCCTCCGGCCTCGCCCGAGTCGTACAGCGGCAGGATATGCGGGTGCGAGAGATTGGCGGCGATGCGGATCTCCCGCAGGAAGCGCTCGGCCCCGAGCGATGCGGCCAGATCGGGGCGCATGACCTTGAGAGCTACGGTTCGCTCGTGTCGCAGGTCATCGGCCAGATACACGGTGGCCATGCCGCCGGTGGCGATCTCCCCGATGATCGCATAGCGGCCCGCCAGGTCCTTGTTCAGACGATCCAGAAGATCTGTCAACGCAACTCGCCCACGGCTGGTGAGTTCCCTGAAAAAGTAACGGTGATTTTACATCACGACCTTACCACGCCGTACGCCGACGTCGGGTGGTCAGAATGGGTGTCGGGACGCTTGCGCCGGGCGTCCAGAGGTAAGCTAAGGTAACACTTAGGGCGTATTTGCGACCGGGGACCGCCTAGCGATTCGTGTACCAGGCGTCGTCCCATCCCTCCGCCTCAGCTACTGACCGGAGAATCTCGGGGATGAGATCGCCCCCGCGTGCGCCGTTCGTGAAGACGACCACCCCGTCTCCCGTCACCAGGTGACCCTCCATGTACGCCTTGTAGGAGTTGTTGGACCCACCGTGTATGAAACGTCGGATGTCGCCTTGACCGACGAGATCCGGGCCGAGCCCGTATGGCCCCGGCGAGACTTCGGTCATCGCGTCGTGGGCCAGCTCAGCGCTGATGAACGCGTCCGGGGCACCACGGTGCGATTCGATGAGCGCGATTACGAGCAGGGCGAAGTCGCTGGGCGACGTCCACAACCCCGAGGCGCCCGATTCTGGCATCGCCTCGTATCCCCGCGGCAGAGCGCGGGCGCGGCCGAGGCCGTCGTGGGCCTTCGCGATGTTGCCGTGAGAAGCCGGGATCGGGTTTTCGTATGTGCTACGGGTCATCCCCAGTGGCTCGAACACAAGCCGGCGGACGGCGTGGTCGAACTCGGTGTCCAGCGTCTCTTCGATCACCAACTGCTCGACCGTGACTCCGCCGCCCGAGTAGCGGAACTGGCTTCCTGGCGGGATGTCGACGACGACGGGCGCATTCTTCGCTGGACCCGAGCTCTCGAGGATCTGGACGGTCGTGGGCAGATCCTCCCCCGGTTGGAAGTCGGCGAACCCGTGCACTGTGAGACCCGCCGTGTGTGACATGATCCGGCGGAGCGTGACCGGGGCCTCGCGTGTCAGGTCGTTCTCGGGCACCTGCCAGGTCGTCAGGTAGTCATTCACCGGGCGGTCGAGGTCCAGCTCCCCGGCGTTGACGAGTCGCAGGGTGGCGGCCGCTGTCCCGATCTTGCTCACTGATCCGACCGAGAACACGGTTTCCACGTCGACGGGATCCGACCCCCCGGCTTGCAGGACGCCGTATCCGCGTGCCCACGCGATCTTCCCATCCTCGATCACCGCGACGCTGACACCCGGGACGCCGTACTGCACCATCCGTTCTTCCAGCGACCAGCGCTCGGCGGCTTCGTCGGCGTCTGCCGCGGGTCGGAGGCCCCTCTCGAACGCGGCGATGCGGGAGTCGACCGTCTGTGCGCGCACTTCCCCGACCGCGGCGGGGACGCCGATGATGGCGCACGCGAGCAGGAACTGCTGCAATCTGATCCGGGGGTGCGTTCTCACTCTTCCTCCAGGTGTCGGGTGCTCGAACGATCGTGGCGGAACGGGTTCACGGAAAAGGCGGGTCTTGCGACGCCTTCGGCCCGATGCGACTTCGAGGGCACCCCACACGAGGCGGAACGACCATGAAGATCACCCGTTCGGTCACCATCGATACGACGCGAGAGCGACTCTGGTTTTTCCTTACTGACCAGGAAGCGATCAAGCGCTGGAATACGGACATCATCAGCGATGAGGTGCTGACCGAGGGCCCTTTGGGCGTCGGAACGCGATCCCGCATCATGATTCGAGAGGGTTCCCGCGAGGTCGAATATGCGAACGAGATTATCGAATACGACGAACCGGATCGACTCTCGATTCGTCTTACGGGCGGCAGCCTCGGCGACGGGCCCATGACGATCCACTACGTCGTAAGCGGCAGCAACGGAGCGCTCGACGTGCGGTTCGATTCGGACTGGGAAGCCCACGGTGTCGTGCTGAAACTGCTGTCGCCCCTCCTCACGCTGATGGGGCGCCGAAACGCCCGGCGCGTGATGTCCCGGTTGAAAGAAGTAGCGGAAAGCGACTGAAGACCCGGCCTCGGAGCCACACATCCAGACGTCGGGTCAGCGAGAGGGCACCGCCGCGCTTTCCGTTACCGCCGCGTACACGAGCGCACGCAGCCTCCCGTGGTCATCCAGACCAGGCGCCGGGATCACCTGCGTGAAGTAGAGGACCACGAGGTCTTCTGCCGGATCGACCCAATACGTCGAGTGATAGGCGCCACCCCATCCGTACTCGCCGGGGGACCCCGGCACTCCGCCCGCCCCGACATCGGAGCGAACCGAGAACCCCAGACCGAACCCCATCCCCGGGGACGGGAACAGATCACCGACATGGTTCTCGGTCATGAGCGCGATGGTGGCGGGCGAGACGATGCGGACGCCGTTGAGGTCCCCTCCGTTCAACATCATCTGCAGGAAGCGTCCGTAGTCCCGGGCGGTCGATAGCAGACCGGCCCCGCCGGAGAAGCTCTGCCGCGGCCCTTCGACGTACTGGCCCTGCGTCTGCATGCCGGGTCCGCCGGGGGCCCGCCCGAGTCCGTCCCGCAGGTTGTAGACGGTCGCCAGCCGGTCTGTCTTGGCGGCCGGCAGGTAGAAGTGCGTGTCGCGCATGTCGAGGGGCTCGAAGATCCGCTCGCGCAGAAAGACGTCGAGGGGCTGACCCGAAGCTGCCTCGATCACCGCACCGAGGATGTCCGTGTTGTACCCGTACACCCAGGCGTCCCCCGGCTGGGCGGGAAACGGCAGCGCCGGCATCCGCTCGACGGTCTCGCGGACGGGCTCATCCCGGTGCCCGAAGTACCACCCCGTGATCTCGGCCTCGCGCCACCGGTCTCCGCCTGGACCAGAGCCGTAGCCGATGCCCGCGGTGTGCGTCAGCAGATGTCGAAGGGTGATCGCGCGATTCGCGGGGACGACATCGTAACCGGCATCGTCCCGCGGGACCGCGACCGTCGTCTCGGAGAAGGCCGGCAGGAAGTCCGATACGGGGTCGGAGATCAGGAGGGCCCCCTCCTCCTGCAGCATCATGACCCCGACGCTGATCAGCGCCTTGGTCTGCGAGGCGATCCGGAAGATCGCGTCGGTGGTCATCGGGGCACCGGCCTCCCGGTCCCTGTGTCCGACCGCCTCCGCATAGACGACGTGGCCATCCCGGAGCACCATGGCCACGGCGCCCGGCACTCGATCCTCGTCGACATATTCCTGTAGGACTCCAGTCAGCCGATCAAGCCGTTCCGACGACATACCGACCGATTCGGGACTGACCCACGGGATCTCCTGCCCTCCCAGCGGCCAGACCGCGAGGACAGCGACGAGGACGGTAGTGAACAGACTGCGGGACACGGGACGCACGGGCACACCTCCTGTAAGGCTGGCTCGCCCTCAGTGTGGAGCCGACGGTCGCGCGCCGCCAGCCGCCGAGACGTCAGCCCGCGAAAGGGTCCGAGAACTTCGGGTCCGTCAGGAACGCCTCGTCCGTCAACGTCTCGAGGAACGCCACGATCGCGTCGACCTCGGCGTCGGTCAGCCCCATCCCGTGCATCGATGCGTGCATGAGCGCGCGATCCACACCACGACCGCGCTGCACGTCGGTGTTGTAGAAGTGGACAACCTCGCGGAGGGACTCGAACCGACCGTCATGCATGTACGGCGCCCGAACGGCCACGTTCCGCAGTGACGGCACCTTGAAACGCCCGCCTCCGGCGCCTTCATCGACGATGCCGGAATCGAGCCCGTTATTTCGCGGCCGGCTCGCGATCTGGGCTGTCGTTGCGTGACACACGGAGCAGGTCACCCCGGGCCCCATCCCGCTCATCCCACCCATCCGTCCCCTTCCGCGCGCGCCCCCCGAGCCGCGAGCGCCTTCGAAGAGCCGCAAGCCGAGCAGCTCGTCGTCGTCGAAGACGGCCTCGAAGTCGGGCGTCCTCGCGGCGCCTGCTGCGAACGCCTGATCGTACTTCGACCCGAACGAGACCAACGATCGGACGAACTGCGCGAGCGCCTTCGAGATTCGTTCGTTCGTGATCGCCGGAGTGCCGAACGCCGCCTCGAACAGCTCCGGATAGAAATCGGTGTCGGCCAGGCGGTCCTGCAGCAGCGCCAGGTCCATGCCCATCTCGACCCGGTCCTGGATCGGCACGAGGACCTGTTCCTCCAGGGTGGCGGCCCGCTCATCCCAGAAGAAACGCCCCGGCTCGTAGAACCGAGCGTTCGCGAGGGCCATGGAATGCCGGGCGGTGGTCTCCCCGTGGAGGCCGACGCTGAGTCGCTCGGGCGCCGAGAATCCGAACTCCTGGATGTGGCATGTGGCGCAGGAGACCGTCTCGTTCGCGGAGAGCCGCGTGTCGTAGAAGAGCACGCGACCGAGAGTCGCCCCTTCGTCGGTGATCGGGTTGTCCGGTGGGGTGTTGTCGGCCCGGCCGGCCGGCGGGATTCGTCGTGAGCCGGACAGCACGTGGTCGGGCAGCTCGACACCGGCGTATTCGAACGGCACCTCTGGAAGAGTCGGACGATCGGACCTTCCCGAGCCCCCGACGCCCGCCCACGCGGGGACCGAAATCGTAATCGTGGTCAGCGCCACCGCAGCCAACATCCGCCTCATCTCTATACCCTCTTTCATCCAGAGATCACCCACTGTGAGGGACCCGCACGGCACGACCTCGCCTCCGATCGGCCTGGTCGACCCTCATCTATTAGACACCTGAAGCTGCGGGCGGGTTAACGGTCGTCCGCGACGGCCTCGGGGCCCCTTCGAGCCATCCGATTCCCCCCCGAAAAGGGCAACGAAAACGGGCCTCGAGGGGTTGTTACTATGGGCCCGAGATGGAGGAGCGACGTGAGTAGGATCGTCACTCTGACGACCGCCGGCCTCGCGCTGGCTCTCTTCTCCGAGGCGCCCGTCGCCTCGCAGTCGCGCTACACCATCCCGCCGGAAGAAGGCGGCCTCATCCGCTCGATGGGGCAGCCACCGGCCTGGCGGTGGTACGCGGGCTTTACGGGCGGGGCCGACGGCAGCCAGCCCGACCGACGGTTCATGGCGAACGCCGAGGTAGGGGTCTACCGCGATCTCATGCACCCCGTCTACGCGATCCTCGGGTGGAACGCCGAGGCCTATATGGGCCTGCGTGGGGGAGACGAGAGCGCCGAGGCAGGCGGCCGCCTCCTCCTCGAGAGTCCGACCTTTCGCCTTTCGCTCGGGCTCGACTACGGGATTCGGGCCGGGCTCGATCCGATCCTGCGTGCGAAGATCCCGGTCCGGCGGGGGGGCTTCCCCGTCCGCGGTGGCACCGTGCAGCTCAATTATCTCCCGACGCGCGACCACTCGTGGCACGCGGGGCTGACCATCCCGCTCGGACAGTTCTGGCGGGGGCGCACCCGCCCCCGGCACGCTCGGGTGAAGATCGAGACGCCCGACCCGCAACGTCCGGCGCCGACCGGAACCCACGAGGTCCGGATGGCGCTGATCAACGCGCGCGAGGCTGCGCGCTGGATCACGCGTCTCACGGTCCCGTACTTCGAGCAAGGCGGCGTCGATGAGGAGGACGCGCTTCAGAGCTTCGAGGCGTCCCTGCGTGAGCTCGAGGACCACATGGCCTCGACCGGCGACCGCTATCCGAACGGGCGGACCCGGGACGAAGAGATCCGGGTCTTCCACGCGGAGATCGAGCGGGCGTTTTCGATGGCGATCACGGACAGTGTGCTCGCCGTGGGCGAGATCGACGGAGTCGGCCTCGCGCTCACCGCGGCTGCGCGGAGAATCCTGCTCGACGAGCTGATCCTGCCGTACAACCGCCTCCTGGGCCGAAGCAAGATCAACGATACGTCTCGGAATCTCGGCAGGGTGGCTGAAGCGGTCTTCGCCTCCCGCGTTGCCGACGACCCGTCGATTCCCGTCGATCGTAAGCCGGCGGTGCAGTACGTGTTCCAGCAGCTTCTCGAGATCGCGGAGATCGAGCGCGCCAACCTGGCCGAGGAGTGGAACGACGATCGACTGGGGTGGATTCCGCTCCAACTCGGGTTGATCCCCGAGGAACACGACACCCAGGCCGAGCTGAACGAGCTGATCGAGCGCGCGGTCGGACGCCCGTGGACCGAGGGAAACCGGTTCTGGTACGTCCGGAACGCCCAGTTTCTCTGGGAGACCGGGTACACAGTGCGGCGCGCCCGCGACTACCACGTGCTTTGGATCCACGACGTCGCGGCCCTGAACGCGGCTGGAGAGCCGGATTTCGTCACCCACTTCGGGATGGTCAATTTCTATTTCGAGGCGCTGACGCGAGCGGTTCGCGCTTATGACGAACGAGGGAAGCTCCCGATCTTCCTGATCTTCAACGACCAGCTGTTTTACGAGAACAAGGCGAGCCACCTCTGGTTCGACATCCTCGAGGACCCGATGAACGCCAGCTACGGCTTTCTGGAGGGGTTCGAGGATCACGCCGCGGCCCTCGATACGGTGCAGCGGGCCCTGCGGGACGCGGTTGCCGGCTCGGCACGGCTGCAGGAAGAAGCGGCGAGGTTCGGAGGTGAGTGGCTGCTGAACAGGGTGAAAGTCCACGTCAGCGTGACGAACCCGGCCGACCCGAACTATGCCACGAACCAGTTCCTGCCGTTCGCCGGCTGGCCCGACGATGCGCTTCGCGACCACCGGAAGATCGCCTTCTACGACGTCTCCGAGGAGGACCCGTACTCCGGGATGGGGCTCTATAGCGGCATGGGCATAGGCGAGCACTACGCCGGTGGGACATGGGAAGACCGGTCGGTCATGATTCAGGGACCGGCGCTGCTCGAGCTAAAACGGGCGGCCTACCGACTGATGCTCGAGCAGGGGTTCGAACCCGAGGAGATCCCGGAGCAGCTTCGCCCGCGCCAGCTCGCCTCCGACTACGAGGACCGGGTGCGGGAGGAGATGCTGACCAGCCCGTTTCGCGGCCGCGGGATGGAGCTTCACAACGCGACGGGGCACGGCCAGAAGGACCTGAACGTCGCGAAGGCCGTGCTCTACACCCTCATGCCCCCGGGGTCGGTGATCATCCTGCCGGATTCGTTGTGGAACGGCTCGTTTTGGGCAGCTCTCCTGGTAGGCAACTGCCTGAGTGGCGGCCGCGTCTTCATCATCGCCCCCTCCGCCGAGAACGCGCCCGGCATCGACAACGCCCTCGCGATGTCACGGACCCACGAGCTGTTCGCGCGGCTCGTCGTGGTTCGAGACCAGCTCGGTGACCGCATCCGGGCCGAGGGCGGAATGCTCGAGGCCGGTTTCTACCGGGTCGACGCGGAAGTGTCGGACCTGCCTGCATCGGTGGAACTCGTGCTCGAGGGCCGAGCGAGGACCCCATGGCTGGAGGAGATGCTCCCGTTCCACCCGCGTCTCCTCGCACTTCTCCGGATTGCCGGCGAGCGGTTCGAGGACTTCGAGGTCGACTACCTCTTCGAGGACGCCGAGTCCCGCAAACCCCAGCTGCACCTGAAGACGAGCTACTTCGCCACCCCGGAAGCATGGGAGCCGCTGCTGTCGCTTCCGTGGATGATGGAAGTCTTCGAGTTGTACGGCGCGCAGCAGGAGATCCTCGAGACTAACCGGAGGGTCTACACGGATGTTCGTCTGGTGTACGAGCCCCTCGAGGCCGCGATCGATGCCGCGGTCGTCCCGTGGCTCGAGAACCTGCCACCCGAGACGCGCGCCCGCTTCGGTCTCTACCTGATGACCGGATCCGTGAATCAGGCGTACCGCTCGCTCTTCATGGATGGAGAGGCGGTCTATCTCGCGACCGGCCTGGACGCCTTCGAGGGGATCTTCGACTTCGTGTATCTGATGACGACGGCCGTCTGGATGACGTCGCTCGAGGAGCTCGAGACCTACCTGCCCGCCCAGAGCGAATTCAAGTTCAAGCTGGCCCGGCTGCTCCGCCGCGGCATCTGACCGCGGCTGCGGCGAGAGACCACGCGGCTACCCCGCCAGTCGGGCCTTTCGGTCGACGCGGTACGTGTGCCCTCGCCACTCCAGCTCGGGCCTGATCAGCATCGAGACGATCAGCGGGAGCGCCGCCAGGTAAGGCATCCAGACCATCCAGAGCCAACGTGCGGGGACCGGCGCGCCTCCGTGTATGCGGTGCAACCGCAGGTAGTGAAGGCCTTCGAGCGTCACGACGGTCAGCGGCGGAATGACGACCCAGGCCGGTCCGGCGACCGCGGCCGCGATCATGAGCCCGAGCCCGACGAAGAAGCTGGTCGCCCGGATGGCGAAGGCCCACACGAAGCTGAGCGGAATCCCGCCCCGGCCGCAAAACAACCACCTTCGCCACAGGCGAAGGAAATCGGTGAAGCGAAGACCCTCGTCCATGATCCGAAGGACATGCGTCCCGACAACGTTCCGATACCCCTCATCCACCAGGCGACCGCCCAGGAACATGTCGTCGACCAGCTGCCCCTCTGCCGACTCGACACCGCCGATGGCCTCGAGCGCCTCTCGCCGGAACAGCATGAGCTGACCCATCAGGAACGGAAGCTCGCGATCGGGCCCGAGCTGGACCTCCATGCCGGCGGTCAGGTAGGCGTTGAGGACGATGTGGTGGCCCACGTCGCCCGCCGTCCGCGGTGGCGTGGCGGCAACGGGGGGCGCGAACGCGGCCCCTGCTTTGGGATCGGCCAGGAGGTGCGCGACCAGGTTGCCGAGCACTTCGTCATCGGGACGCGTATCGGAGTCCCCGAAGGCGATGAGCGATCCGTGCGCCTCCTGGACCCCGGCGATCATGTTGTGGATCTTCCCCGTGAAGCCCGGCCGCGGCGAGCCCGACAGGACCACGCGGGCCCCGCCGTGCCTACCGGCCCGCGTGTGCTCTTCCACTGCGGCGACCGCGAGCGGATGGCCGGGGTCCGCCTCATCCTCGAACACGAAGATGGTCTCGACTTCGCCGCCGTACCCTGTGTCGAGCGCCGCGCGGAAGTTCTCGGCCTGACCGGAGTCGGTGCCCTTCACGGGCCGGATCACCGTGACGGAGGGGTAGCTGTCGATCCCGGGCGGCCGGCCCAGGGGGCGACGGCGAAGCGCGCGAACCGACGCCAGGTGGTCCCAGGTCAGGTTGAGCAGGATGAGCCCTGCGATGCCGGCGACAATCGTCGAGAATGACATGGCGCATTCTCGGGCTGGGGAAGGTCGGGAGCAATGGTCGTAAGGTTTCGGGGTGCTGGTGCATCTAATGGTCGTGGGCGGTCTCTCCACGACGGCCACACAGCGTCGCGGTAGTCGGTTGGACGCCTGTCCGATCGAGCTGGTATCCGGTCAGTCCCGCTCCCCGGGGCTGGCCGGCCGCACCGGCTGCCCCGGCGGTAGTGTCACCGGACCCGCACCCGATTGAGATCGGCCACGCCGTCGTCATTCGCTCGTCCCCCTACGGGTGCGAGATAGGGGCGACTCTCCTGAAGTCCCGCACCATCCGAGTCGGAATCCGAGTCCACCGAGTCGAGACGTCGCACTCCGTCGCGGAAGATCTCCGGCAGGGCGTCGATCTTCAGAGGCCGGCCCCAGAGGTAGCCCTGTACGTAGCGACCGCCGAGCTCCTCCAGATAGCCGAGTTGAACGTTGTCCTCGATGCCCTCGATGATCACTTCCAGATCGAGGATCTCCGCCAGCGTGATGATCGTCCGGACGATCGCTACGGATGACGGATCGGCACCCAGCGCGAGCACGAAAGAGCGATCGACCTTCAGGACATCCACATCCAGCTCGCGCAGATAGCCCAGCGAGGAGTACCCGGAGCCGAAGTCGTCGATCGCGACCTTTACGCCGAGAGCCTTCAAGCGTCTGACGCGATCCGCGTCTCCGCCGGCCGCGGTCTCGGTGATCTCGAGCTGGAGCCGATCGGGATCGAACCCGGTGTCCAGGATGATGTCCGAGACGGCCGATATGAAGTCGGATTCCGAGAAGTGCCGCGCCGAGAGGTTCACGCTCAGCATGACCTTCTGGTCCCAGTCGGCAAACAGCTCCTTGATCTCCCGACAGGCCGTCTCGAGAACCCAACGGTCCAGAGTGGCGATCAACGAGGACTCCTCGGCGATCGGGATGAACTGTGATGGATAGACCTGGCCGAACTCCGCGTGGTTCCAGCGTACGAGCGCCTCGAGGCCCCAAAGACTCTCTCCGTCGACATCCACGATCGGCTGGTACACGACGTGAAGCTCGCCGAGCTTCAGCGCCTTCCTGAGCTCGGACTCGATGCGCTCCCCGAATCCGTCGTGCTCCTCCTCGAGCTCGGGGTGGTACGCATAGACCTGAAAACCTCCGCGCTTCTTCGCCTCATACATGGCCAGGTCGGCCCGGCGAACGAGGTCCGCCGGCGAGGCGACTTCGGCATCGCTTATCGCGATGCCCACGCTCGCTCCAATGGTGATCAGCTCGTCCTCGATCTCGAATTCCTCTCGGACGGCAGCCACGGCGCGATTCGCGGAGGCGAGCGCCTCATCTGGCTCGCAGGCTGTCTCGATGAGGATCGCGAACTCGTCTCCCCCCACGCGCGCCACGGTGTCCCCGCCTCGAACAAGGGCCTTGAGCCGTACGGCCACCTTTTCGAGCACGCGATCCCCGACCTCGTGGCCGAGGCGGTCGTTGACAGGCTTGAAGCGGTCGAGATCCATATAGAGGAGGGTGACGGATTCGCCGGACCTCTCCACGCGATGGAGCGCGTGTTCCAGCCGGTCCTGAAAGAGCGCCCGATTGGGCAGACCCGTCAGATAGTCGTGCAGGGCGCGGCTGTGGAGCTCCTGCTCGAGCTGCTTGCGGTTCGTGATGTCCCTGATATAGACACACGAGCCCACGATCTCGCCCTCATGCCTCAGGGGCACTGTCGTAAGCTCCACGTCAAGCCGGCTCTCACCGTTGACGAACGTCGCTTCGGATTTGCGAGCGCTGCCGTTGAGCGCCGTCCGCACCGCTCCCAATACGGAAGAGCGTGAAGAACCGGAGAAGATGCTCGTGATCGCCCGACCCCTGAGTCCTTCCGCGAGGGTCGCGTGTCTTTCCATGAACGCCGGATTCGCGGACTCCATTCGGCCGTCGTGGTCCACGACGACCATGGGGGACCCCCCGTCCTCGAACAGCGCCGAGAAGCGCTCCCGCTCCTCGGCCAGGGTCTCTCGGTCTCGCAGCTTCCTCACTGTCCGCGCGAGAACCCACGCAAACACGGCGAGGGTCACGACCGCTACCGCACTCGTGACCTGCCAGACGCCAATAGGTACTGCCACCGCAGGTAGGAGCGCCCCCGAGAACGTCGAGGACGTCCGTCGGAATGGCGGTTCCGCGCGCGAAAAGGATCTCCCGGTCGTTCGCATGACTCTCAGTGTCTTCTAGCAGCATGAAAAACAGAGACTTGGGGCTCAGACGGGCATGTAGCGTGCCCTGCGCGCAGGTCCCCGTCAGGATGACGCAGACTGCGACACCCGGCCCCCGTCGGGAGGCCGCCACGGATGCGTGTCCTGGCTGGGGGGGCGTCCTGCTGGAGAGGGGTCCAGGCGACGTAAGAGACGCAAACCCACCTCTTTGGGTCGACGTCGCCGATTTGGCAGAATGCGGCGCGCACGGCGATTGACCCGCTTCAGATTCGGCAGCCTCAGGCCCCGAGCAGGTTCCGAATCCCTGGTCGGCGATCTGCGAAGAACATCTCCCTCAGTGGTGTGGCAGGTGTGGCCTGAGCCAGCCATAACTCCAGGTGCCGACCAGGGCGGCCGCGAGCGACACGAGCAGCACCGTGACTCCGTTTCCGATGAGGGCGAAGATCGGCCCGGGGCACGCGCCCAGCAGACCCCAACCGAGCCCGAACAACCCGCCGCCGATCCAATACCGGTAGTTCCGCCCCCGCGATTCCTTGTCCGCGAGGCGAATCGGGTCGCCGTAGACGGTCCGAGCCTCGAGCCTTCGGATAAGAAGGATCGAGATTGCCCCGACGAACACGGCCGAGCCGATGATCCCGTACATGTGGAAGCTCTGGAACCGGAACATCTCCTGTATCCGGAACCACGAGATGACCTCGGCCTTCGTGAACACCACGCCGAGGAAGATCCCGACCAGGACGAACTTCCAGAGTGTCTCGCGGCCCGGACGGCCCTCTGCGCCCACCTCCGCCGCACCCATCACAGGAGGGCCGGCAGGATAAGCCAGGTGGCAGTCAGGCCGCCTGCGAAGAACCCGAGAACGGCGAGGAGCGAGGGGACTTGCAGGTTCGCCAGGCCCATGATCGCGTGGCCCGACGTACACCCCGACGCATATCGGGAGCCGAAGCCCACCATGTAACCACCGAGGACGATGATCACGAAGCCCGCGACGGTGCCCAGCGATTCCCACGAGAAGATCTGGGTCGGCGCCAGGCCACTGAAGGTCGTGAGGCCGAGGCCCTCGAGGTCCGCCCTCGTGGCCGCAGAGATCGCGACCTCGGCTTCCGGATTCGGGATCGCCAGGGCAGTCAGCAGACCGCCGAGCGCGATGCCCGCCACGAGGGAAAGCCGCCACGAACCCTGCTTCCAGTCGCGACGCAGCAGCTCCGGCTTTGCCGGCAGCGTCGCGGCGCACATGTCCTCGAAGCTCGTCGAGAGCCCGAATGGCCGACCGCTCACCAGAAGCAGAGCCGGCACCACCAGGCCGATCAAGGGCCCGGCCACATACCATGGCCAGGGCTGTGAAATCCACTCCAGAAACGGCATGGAGCCTCCTTCGTCCGGTCGTATCCACCACTTGGGTGACACGGATTGTATGAGTGGTTCCCGTCGCGGGCCGCCGACACGGTCAGCCGGCCAGCGCGACCTCCAGCGAGCGGCGGAGATCGTCGGGCATCTCGCCGGCGCTCATGGTCTGGCAGGCGTCCCGCGTGAAGTCGAGCGTTCGAAACACCGACCGGCAGCGCTCACAGACATGCCCCTGCGTGAGAGGGAAATCGGCGTCTCTGTCCATGGCCTCCTGCTTGGCCTTGAGGAGCGCGAGACACTCCTCTCGACGACGACTGGGCGGCTCGCCCGGCCGAGCCGGGAGTCCTTCCGCCACGACTTTGCGCACCCTGAGTCGGGCTCGATGCAGCCTCGTCTTCACAGTCGAGTCGTTGAGGCCGAGGGCCGTCGCGATCTCCTGGACGCTCAGCCCCGCCATCTCCTTGAGCACGAACGGAAGACGGAAGTCGAGCGGCAACTCCCGCACGACGGCGACGACCGCATCGGAGGCTTCGCGAAGCACGATGTCGGCCTCGGGGTCGTCCCTGGAAGGCAACTGGATGATGCCCTCGTCTCCAGAAGGGAGCAGGCTGTCGATCGACTCCATGTACGGCGGCTGTCCGGCTCGCAGCCGGTGCATCCGTCCACAGGCGCGGGACGCGATGGTATACAGCCAGGTCGAGGGCTTCGAGCGCCCGTCGAACCCGTCCCACGACCGCAGCGCCCGCAGAAAGGTCTCCTGCACCAGATCCTCCGCCGCGTCCGGAGTCCCGCAGATCCTCAATCCGAGACCATAGATCCGGTCGCCCTGCTCCTCGAAGAGAGTACCCACGGCCTCCCGGGCCTCGCCGCCCGGCCGGGGAGTCCCGGTGTCCGCGTCCCCGGTCACCTCCGCTCGCTCCGCTTCTGATGACGTTGGGTCAGATGCCTACCGACCACCGCAGGTCGACTGCTCGGGGTGCGCCGTCCAGGACTCGAACGCCTGACCCTCGGTGGACAAACGCACATCCATCGTCTCGCCGGCCGCCAGATCCGTTCGCGGCGTCGGTCCGAGCTCCATCGGCGTGTCGAGATGTACCTCTACGCGCACGGCGCAGAGCGGACCGCATCCCACGTGGCATCGTTCGCGAGATAGACGCCTGACTCTTCGCCCCCTTCGTCGTGGCTTCCCTCCTCGCCCTCGTGCTCACCGCCTTCGCTGTGCTCGCCCCGTGCTTCACGACCGCCGTGCTCGCCCTCGCCCTCGGAGGAGCGATGCTCGCCGCCCGCCTCGGACTGGCCGTGCTGCTCGCCGCTCTCCCACATGCCAGTGTACCGGCCACCAGGATCAGCGCGGCGGCAAAGCGGGCCCATCGATGAATCACGTGCTCCACGCTCTCTCTCTCGACTCTACCCGCCGATATTGAACTGCTTCGTGTATTTGATGATCAGCTGACGTCGCTGGGGCCCGCGCTCGATACCGGTGCGGTCGAGCGACCCGAAATGCTCCAGGTCGTTGAACACAACGTAGAGCCCGGTCCCTGCGGTATCGAGCCACCCGAACCGGACGTTGCTCCCGAAGTTCTCGGTTTCGTTGTTGTACTGTAGGGTTCCCTGGAGGAAGATTCTCGGCGTGAACGAGTACGACCCCTTCAGCGCCAGCACCGAGGTCACGAAGTCGCCCTGCTCGAGGTTCACGTCGAACCAGCTCAGCCGAAGCGACGTCACGAACTTGTCCTCGAAGCGGTACGCCAGGGTGCTGTTGGTGCCGAAGCGCGTCCCGTTGTAGAAGCCGCCCGCATCGATGTTCAACCGCAGTGACAGCGGGGCGGCGAGGTTGGTTCGAGACCTGAACTCCCAGTCGATGTTGTTGTAGCTCCCCGCCGGAATGATGATCCCCTCGCGGATCTCGAACGGCTCCTGAAGCCCCTCCCCGGTGAAGTTCAGTCCCGGAAACTGGAAGAACTGGCCGCTCTCGAACTCGAAGTGGCTGTCCATGTGGAAGATGTAGGACTCGCTGAAGCCCGTGAAGTCCCAGAACTGGCTCCAGGAGACGTGCGGACGGAGCTCGCGGAACCAGCTGACCTCGGGAAACCGGATCGCGCGCAGAACCCGTGCGTTCGCGTGACGGTACTCGCTGCGAGGCAGGAAGCCGACCTCGGGGTTGAACTCGTCGGAGATCTCCCGATACCCCGCCGTGATCCGCCAATCCCGCGTCTCGTACCGGCTCCCGAAGTTGAGTCCGTACTCATCCCCCCCGACGTCGGGCGTTTGTGTCCCGGCCACCCAGGCGTCGAGGGTCAGCGCCTCACCGATCCCGAGCCTGCCGTCCACACCGTAGGTCAGGTTGTAGTCGTCGCTGTTGTCGGTGTTGATCCGCGACACGAAGAGGCCGCCGACTCGCGTCCGATTATCGAACTCCTGGAATAGCCGGACCACGCCGAAGTTCGTATTCGGCTCTACCTCGGCGTCCTCGCCAAGCTCTTCGTCGAACAGGCTGAGATCGCGCGTCTGGACGTTGAGGAAGCCCACCTGCATCCCGCCGACCTTACCGGTCAGACGCGCGCCGCCCAGGATCGGAACCTCGGCGCCTTCGGACAGCCCGATCCTGCGGCTGAAGAAGAGCTCCGCCGCCTGGGGTGAGCCCACGGCAAATGTTCCCGCGTTCTCGAGGAAGAACGGACGCTTCTCGGGGAAGAAGAGCGGAAACCTCGTCAGGTTGACCTGGACGTCGTCCACTTCGACCTGGGCGAAGTCGGTGTTCACGGTGAGGTCGAGCGTGAGGCTCTGATTGAGCCCGATCTTCACATCGCCGCCGATCGCGCCGTCCCACTCGGTCGAGGAGCCGGGGATCGAGTACTCCCGAGAGACATCGCCGAGCACATAGGGCGTGATCGTGAACACCCGCTTGCTAGGAGCCTCGAAGCCGGTGAGCTCTCCGGCGAGCGACACGCGGTAGAGGTTGAACTGGCGCGGGATCGGGGTCCAGACGGACTGTTCGTTCCGGTCGCGAATGTTCCGGGCGAAGTTCACGCCCCACCTCTGGGGACCGCCCGAGGGGTACCGGAGCGTCGAGAAGGGGATGCGGATCTCCGCGTACCAGCCGTCGTCGTCGATGGACGTCGCGACTTCCCAGCTCCCGTCCCAGTTGAGGTTGAACCCGCCTCCCGACCCGCGCTGCTGTCGTTGCGCCCCCCCTCCGGCGCCCTGTCCCTCGTTGGTCACCTGGCCATCGTACTCGATGCCGGCAGGTGTGGTCCCGAAAACGAACCCGTTTTGCCGGTCGAGATACGTGTCGAGGATCAGGAGGAAGGCATCGGTGTTGTCGACCGACGCGTCCCGACGGGTCTCCCCGAAGACGATCGTGGATGGATCGGACAGGAAGTTCCAGGCGCCGACGTAGAGAGCCTCGTCGTCGTAGAGGATCCGAACCTCTGTTCGCTCCGAGACTGGACGGCCCTCGACCGGCTCGCGTTGGACGAAGCCGTCGATGATGGCTGCGGACAGCCAGGCGTCGTCGTCCAGCACGCCATCCAGCAGGGGCGGCGCGAGCTCGCCGATGGCGGCTGCCACGGCGCGCCGCTCGGGACCCGTCCCCTCCGTCTGCTGTGCGACCAGGTCTGTCGCCAGGAGGACGGGTACGACCAGCGGACCAAGGCGCTTCAGGACGGTTCGCATGCAGATCCAAACACGCACACGATCTGCAGCGCTGCCGAAGGTGTCTCGGCGGCTAGCGGTCCCCGGCGCCACCCCGGCCAAGCGGGTGCATGGCTAGTTCCGCTTCAGTCTCATCACGGGGTTCATCCGGAACCCCTGGGCATTCCATTCGATGCTTCTGATGGCGGCGTCAGTGGAAAGCTCGATGGTCGCGACCGCTTCACCGTCTGCGGGCACGCGGAACGTGGCCCCCTTGATCTTCAATCCTGAAGACTCACAGCTCGGGATTCGCAGCGGCTGCTCGAGGGACTCGTCATCGCCGATGATCTGGCCTCCGTTGACCACAACGGGCGTTCTCAATCTCATCATCGCGGGCCCGCCGCACACGAGGCGCACCTCCTTGAAGGTCGTGGCCGTCACCTCACCTTCCGCGACACCCTGGCCTCCGACCGAGGGAAGGGCCAGCAGGTCGATCGTCGTGCCAACCGGCACGTCGAGGCGAATCCACTCGCCGCTTTCGTCGGCGTCGGACTCGTCGTCAGCCTCCGAGTCATCTTCGGGGCTCGCCGAAGGCTTCAGATCGACGCGAACCAGGGTCAGACGGATGGACTCGACGTCCTCCAGGGCGACGTCTCCAGTGCCAGAATCGAGCGAGAACGCGGGGGAAACGGACGCTGCGGTCGACGCGGTCCGGGTCATCACGACCTGCACGCTGCCCGTTTCGGGGCCCGTGCCGCAGGCAGCAACGCCCAGGGCGAGCATGAAGACGAGCCCGGCGACGATGGGCCAACTCGGTCTGCGGTTCATTGTGTTCTCCGGAGCAGAATCTCCGCTGACGCTCCCGCAGTGAGGCGGGGACCGCAAGTGCCCGACAAGCGCCCGGCGGGGCCCGGCCGGGGGCGCCAGGCCCCGAAATCATTCCCTTGCATAGAGTTGTCGGAATCCCGGTCCGAGATCCGGGGGCACGGGTACCTGGTCGCGGCTCGAGCCGACACCCCGTTGTGGCGGATCGTCGTGTGCGAGCGGCGACGGCCAACGCGAGTTCCGGCGCAGAGGGCTGCCCTGCGCGAGGCGACCCCGCCCCTGTAACCAGCGGGCAGACCAGTACCTATGCTCGCCGGCGTCGCGCCCGCGGCTGCGGATCGCGGAAGACCCCGTAGAACGGGTCTTGACGCCGCCTCCCCGACGTGCGCATGACGTCTGTCCCCTGACGTCTCAAGGAGGCTTCGAATGTCGTATCTGTCCCGTCCGACCGACCTTCACGGTTTGCGCTCGCGCGCGTCCCTGGCAGCGCTGGTGGGAACCATGACCGCATTGTTCTTCGGCGCCCCGACCGGCCTCGAGGCCCAGGCCCGGTGGACCTCCACCGCCGATGACTATGACGCCGAGCACGTCACGGCGTTCATCGATCACGTTCGAACGCGGCTCGCCGAGCGGCATGGTCCGCTGGCCGAGACGTTGTTCGCGATGAACTCCGACCTGTCCGGCATGCCCCATTTCCTCTCGACCCGCACTCCCCCGGGAAGCCGCCCCGCTCCTTCGCCCGAGCCGATGCGGCTGCGGGTCGAGGCGGCGCACCTGATCCACCACCAGGGAATCGGTGAGGGATCGCTCGGGACGCTTCATGGATCGACCTGGCATCCGATAGGGGTCGGCTGGATGCCCCACTCGATGTTCGCCCAGAGCGGCCGGACCTTCGCCCGCTGGGGTCACGCGCGCCTGCTGGCCGCAGTCGGCTCGCACGCGGAGCGCCACAACTAGGACGGCTCCATGACAGGATGGGGCGCGGCTCTTCGAGCCGGGTCCCGTCCCGTCGGCCCCCTCGCTTATCTGTCGAGCAGAAAGCGCCATCGGAGCTGCAGCGGGAACCAGGCCAGGGCGGCGAAGCCCAGAATGACGAGACCGAGACTCGTGCTGAGGAGCCCGACCTTGACCCCGCCGGCCACGAGCGTCGGCGTCACCTCGCCGGCTCTCTCGATGTTCTGAAAGGCCACGATGATCCCGATCAGGCTCCCGAGCATGCCGCTGATCGCGGCGAAACCGCCCCAGAACAGGATGCCGTCGACCCACGCCTTCGTCCTCGGAT
>JAOTZH010000024.1 GCA_029861425.1 Gemmatimonadota bacterium | reverse complement strand
TGCGTCGATATTGGTGATCAGGTTCCCCTCGGTGATCTGCTGATGATAGAGGTCGTTCAGGATCTTGCAGGCCGGGCTGTCGACGGCGCGGCAGATCTCGTACGCGTGAGAGATCTTCTTGAGGAAGAGCCCCGGGTGGTTCCGCGGGTTCAGGGGTTCGAGGACCATGACGAGACCGTGCGGCTCGAGGATCTCCGCGGCGCGCCGGAGCGACTCGACGACGTTCGCGGTCTGGTAGCCCATGTCCAGCCGAAGATCGACGTGGCCGGGGACGACCGTCATCCAGGTGGCGTTGACCCGTCGTGCGACGTCAACGGAGGCCCGAATCTCGGAAAGGAACTCGTCTCGCCACTCCTGTCGTCCGCTCGCGAGGTTGGGTTCCGTCCAGTAGATGGTGTGGGCCACGAAGACGCCCATTCGCATCCCGAGCCGTGCCGTTTCGACGGCGACCCGCTCCTGGAGCGCGACCGGCCGATTTCGCATCTCGTTGTCTTCAAGCGATCGAAACCCCTGATCGGCCATGAACCGCAGCTGATCTATCGGATCCTCGCCGGCGAGGTGGCGGAACATCCCGAAGTGTGGAGCGAAGTCGAGTGTGAACGGCTCCACGAGTCGGTCGCCGGTGCCCCCGTCGTCGGGCCTCGCGTCACCCGCGAGCGTGGTTCCCGCAACGGCGGCGGGGCCGGTAAGGCCGAGCACGGCGGCCGAGCCCGCTCCTGCGACGAACGTCCTACGATCCATCCGTTCCCCCTGAATCCCGCGAGTGGTCTTCGTAGTCGATCACGGTCGCGTCCAGCGCGCCGAGCCTCCGAGCCGCCTCGACCCCGTCTGACCCCAGCACGGTGAGCGCCGAAGCGAGGGCGTCCGCCCGGGATGCGGTGCTCGCAAGGACGGTGACGACCCGATCGCCGCGAACTCCGAGCCCGGTTCGCGGATCGAGCACATGCGACCGGCCGTCTTCGCCGATCGAGCGATATGTGGCCCCGGAGGTCGCGATCGCCACCTCCGTGACCATGATCCTCGTCCAGCGCGGGACGCGAGCCATGGGGTCCCGGCGGCGCTGGTCTTTGGCGGGCACTGAGATCGCCCAGCCGTTCGTCCCCGGGGGCGCCTTTCCGACGCGAAGATCGCCGCCCCCATCGACCAGCGCCGAAGCGAAGCCCGCGGCCTCGAGGCTCTCGAACGCCTCGTCCACCGCGTACCCCTTCGCGATCCCGCCGAGGTCGAACTGCACACCCTCCCGGCAGATCACGACCGACCGCGCCTCCGGGTCCAGCTCGAACCCGTCCCGGCCGACGGTCGCTCTGGCCGCCTCGAGCCGATCTCCGGCCGGCTCGATCTGCCGCCGCTCGGCCCAGCGCCACAGTCGGGTGAGGGCCCCGACCGTGACATCGAAGGCCCAGTCCGTAGCGGAAGCGACCAGCTTGGCCTCTTCGAGCACGTCCCACAGATCGTCCGAGACCCGGACGGGTTCGCCGACAGGCGTCCGCTCGAGACGCCGAAGCTCGCTGTCGGAGCGATAGTCGCTGAGCGCCGCGTCGAGGGCATCGACCCGCTCGAATGCGGCGAAAGCCGCGATCCGCGCCGCTTCGGCGTCCGTCCCCATGAGAACGATCCGAAAGAGCGTCCCCATCGCGGGGTGCTCGAACTCGAACCCCTCGGCCTGCGGCGCGGCCGCGGACGACTCTCCGCCTGCCGTCGGCCCCAGCGAGACGAGGCTCGCCGCGAGCGCGATCGGGAGAATGGACAACACCGGCCGACCGGGGGTCAGATCAGAGCGCGCGGGTCAGGCCGGGGCGCGGGATCGCATACCGGCCGTGAGCGTCCGGCAGGACCGGTGGCGGCGCGTCCCACGCGTAGGTGGCCGGCATGATGTCCAGGTCGCTCGCGAGCGCCTCGTCCCACTCCACTACGCGCCCCGAGTACGTCGCCATGCGGCCGAGGATGGCGGTCATCGTCGCGACCGCGCCCATCTTCGCGTCGGAGTAGTGATATTCTCCGCTCGCGATCGCCTCGAACAGCTCGTCGTGCTCGACCTGATACGGGTTCGGGTCGTCCGAATCGTCATGCTCCCACAGCACCGATCCGGATGACGAGAGAATCAACCCGGGCCGCGGCGCCGTCCCGTTCGTCCCGTGGAAGCCCTCGGACACGCGGTTCATGCAGTCGGGCATGTGCCGGCACTGGCTCAGCACGCGCGCACCGCCCTCGTACTCGAGCTCGACGGAGTGGTGGTCGTAGATCTCGCCGTGATCGATCCCGTCTCGCACCTGCCGGCCCCCCTGGCCCTGTGCGCGGACCGGGTGTCCGTCCATCACCCAGTTGCCGACGTCGAGGTTGTGGATGTGCTGCTCGACGATATGGTCGCCGCAGAGCCAGTTGAAGTAGTACCAGTTCCGCATCTGGTACTCCATCTCGGTCTGGCCCTCTTCGCGCGGCCGGACCCACACGCCGCCGGAGTTCCAGTAGACGCGTCCGAGCACGAGATCCCCGATCATGCCGGCGTGAATCCGATCGACCCACCCCCGATACACCTTCTGATAGTGCCGCTGGAGGCCCACGACGACGTTGAGCTTCTTTTCGACCGCCTTCTGGTGGACCTCGAGGACCTTCCGGATCCCCGGCGCGTCCGTCGCGACGGGTTTCTCCATGAACACCTGCTTGCCCGCGTCGATCGCCGCCTCGAAGTGCATGGGACGGAACCCGGGGGGCGTCGTGAGGATCACGACGTCGGCCAACGGGATGACCTGCTTGTAGGCGTCGAACCCGGCAAACCGCCGCGACTCGGGCACGTCGATGAGGCCCCTGATGTCTCCGTCGGGTCCGAGATCCGAGGCGAGGTCCTCGCCGGTGATGTGGCCGTAGCAGCTGTCGACCTTGTCTGAGAAGGCGTCCGCCATCGCGACGAGCTGGACGTCCTGGCCAGACGATAGGGCCTGGACGGCGGCTCCCGTCCCGCGTCCTCCGCAGCCGATGAGCCCCACCCGGATCGGCGCGCTGCCTGGCTGTTTGGGCACGATGCGTCCTTCGGGAAGACGGGACAGGGCGGGCGCCGACGCCGTGGCGGCGAGCGGCGTGACGGCCAGCGAGCCGAGCGCCGCCGCGGAGGCCTTCACGAAGTCGCGGCGATCAAACGCCGGCGTGGGAAGTGCGGAGGGTCGAGAGCGCATTTCAAAGTCCTTTTGAGTGGGCTGCCCCGAACGTTCAGAGTCGCGAGCCGGCGGCGCAAGCGGACCCGCCGCCGTCGTCAGTCGCCGTCCGGCAGGACGTCCGCCCAGTACGCCCGAATCGACTCGAGCGTCCAGTCGCCCGCCGGGGCCACCAGCCGGAAGCCGACGTGCGGCGAGTCGGTGTTCCACCAGCGGCTCTTCGGGATCTGCGGGTCACGCCGTTTCCAGCGGAGCGTGCTCTCGAGCCGGTCCGCGCACCGAAGCTGAGCGGCCTGGTCGTCGAACGCCCCACCCCGGACCGTTCGCGGGTGCACCGAGGTCGGCTGTGCCCACGGGTCCTCGGCGCCGTCCTCCAGCGTTCCGTAGAAGTCCGCGCGGTACTCGTCGAGCGTCCACTCCGCGACGTTCCCTAGCATGTCGTGGACGCCCCAGGCGTTGGGCTCCCGCGCCCCGACCGGCTGGTGAGTCTCATCGCTGTTCTCCGCGAACCACGCGTGCTCGGGCAGGGCCGCAGGGTCGATCGACCCGAGCGGGTCCATGGATCCAGCGCGGCAGGCGTATTCCCACTCCGCCTCGGTCGGAAGACGGTAGAGCCGCCCCGTCTTCTCCGAGAGCCAGCGCGCGTAGCGGAGCGCGCCGAGCTGCGTCATTCCGACCGCCGGATGACGTCCCTCGTCCAGCCCGTGCCCCGGGTCCTCGTAGGGAGGGCTCGGACGTGACACCGCGTCGACCGCGACCGTGTGACCCGGGATCGCGGTCGAGTCGCTGTCCAGGAGCGGGTTCCGGAATACCGCGTACTCGTCGGCGGTGACTTCGTGGACGCCGACCCAGAACGGCGAGACCTCGACCTGGAAGCGCGGTCCCTCGTCTTCCCCCCGCCCCTCCTCCTGCGCCGGACTGCCGAAGAGGAACGATCCGCCCCCGACATATGTCATCTCGAAGGAGACGGACGTCCCCGGAATTCGGTCGGTGTACCGGTCGCCCCGGGTGGGTGTCTGGCCGATCGGCGTCATGTGCGCGATAGCTGCGGTCACGAATGCCAGCAGGACGTGCGCCTTCATGCGCGCAGCCTCATTCGAACCCGATCTTCGGAAGGGTCCTGAACAGCCCGTACCCGGCCGCCGCTGCCGCGACGAAGAACCCGATCGCCTGCGCTCCGCGACCGTAGAGCGCCATCCCCGTCCCGAAGAGCGCGGAATAGACGGTGAGGCAGCCGAGTCCCCACGCCATGAACGCCGCGCTCGCGCTCCCCGGTGCCCGGTCGGTCGTGTCGACCGCCGCACGCCAGCCGCGCGGGAAGGGGCGAATCTTGTCGTAGAACGCCTGGAGCGTCCGTGTGTCGTCCGCGGGAGTCATGAACGTCACCGCGAGCCAGACCACCGTCGTGATCCCGACGCCGACCAGGAGCTGCCCGGACGGATCGAGCGGTGCGAACCCCGCCTGCATGTGCCCGAACTGGAACCACAGCGCCACGGCGAACGACATCATCATCGCCGAGATTTCGCTCCACGCGTTGATGCGCCACCAGAACCAGCGGAGCAGGAAGATCAACCCGGTCCCGGCGCCGATTTGAAGAAGGATCTGGAACGACTGCATCGCGCTCTCGAGCCACAGCGCGACCGCCGACGCGAGCACGACGAGCACGATCGTCGAGAGACGTCCGATCAGGACGTAATGGCGTTCGCTCTTGTCGGGCGCGTAGAACCGCCGGTACACGTCGTCCACGACATACGATGATCCCCAGTTGAGGTGCGTGGAGATCGTGGACATGAACGCCGCCGCGAGCGACGCGACGACCAGCCCGAGCAGCCCGTGCGGAAGGAACACGAGCATCGCCGGGTACGCGAGGTCGTGGTTGATGATCGACGGGTCGAGGTTCGGGAACGCGACCGCGATCGAGTCGAGCGTCGGGTAGACGACGAGCGATGCTAGCGCGACGAGGATCCACGGCCACGGCCTGAGCGCGTAATGAGCGATGTTGAACCACAACACGGCGCGCATCGAGTCGCGTTCGGTGCGTGCCGCGAGCATCCGCTGCGCCGCGTAGCCTCCGCCGCCCGGCTCGGAGCCCGGGTACCAGGTCGACCACCACTGGACGGCGACCGGGATCAGGAAGACGGTCGCGGCGGTCTGCCAATCCGAGAAGTCGGGCAGAAGCGCGAGCCGGTCAGAGATCGCGGGGTTCGAGATGAGCCCGGCGACGCCGCCGACGGCCTCGTGCGTCACGGCGAAGTGCGCGGCCGCGAGCGCCCCGATCATGGCGATCGCGAAGAGCAGGAGGTCCGTCACGACCACGCCCCATAGCCCCGAGGTCGCGGAGTAGATCGCGGTCACGGTCCCCGCGACGACGACGGTGACGAATTTGTCCGCCCCGAGCAGCACGCCGGCGATCTTTATGGCGGCCAGGGTGACCGTGGCCATGATCATGACGTTGAAGAAGACGCCCAGGTAGATCGCCCGGAACCCCCGCAGAAATGCCGCGGGCCTCCCGCTGTAGCGAAGCTCGTAGAACCCGACGTCGGTGAAGACGCCCGAGCGCCGCCACAGCTTCGCGTAGAAGAACGCCGTGCACATGCCGGTGATCAGCTGCGCCCACCAGAGCCAGTTCTGGCTCACCCCTCCGTTTCGAACGAAGTCCGTGACGAGATTCGGCGTGTCGGTCGAGAACGTCGTCGCGACCATCGATGTGCCGAGCAGCCACCACGGGAGCTTACGGCCGCCGAGGAAGAACTCCTGTGTCCCCGAGCCCGCTCGGCGCGCGAATATGAGGCCGACCGTGACAGCCACGAGACCGTAGAGCCCGAGAACCGACCAGTCGAGTCCGTTCAGCTGCACGCGGTCACCCCGGGATGTGGCTGCGGCGCGAGTCGAACCACTCGCCCAGATCGGTCGGGTAGTCGCCGACCGCAACGGACATCGCGACGCCCGAGGCGACGGCGGCGACGTCCTCCTCGAACGTCATGCCGAACGCCTTCTCCTCGGCAGGAACGACCCTCACCCGAGTGCGCCCGGTCCCGACGAGCCCGCCCACTGCGTCGCTCAGCAGAAACTCATCCGTCATGGGGTCCTTGAGCCGCGCGTGGAACCGGTGGAACGCGCCGAAGAGTTGCTCGAAGATCGTCGGTTGGAACGCCCACAGGTTCATCGAGCACAGGACCTCCGGCTTCAGACCGATCTCCTGGCCCGAGGCGAGCCCGACGAACTCGCCGTCGGAAGGACGGATCTCCAGGACCTCCTCGAGGTGCTCGAGCTGGAGCGAGGCGTCCACCGAGCAGATCGCCCGATTCACGCCGCCGCTCGACGAGATCGGGGTCTCGCCCAACTGATAGCCCGCCAGGAAGTGCCGGGGGTCGCCCGTCATCCGCGCGTCGCGGAGTCGCCGGACCAGCCGGTCGATCACACGCGGGCCGTAGAAGTCGTCCGCGTTCAGGACGATGAACGAGTCGCGGATCACCCGGCTGAGCGCGAGCACCGCGTGCCCGGTCCCCCATGGCGAGACGCGGTCTTCGGGCGCGCGGAACCCCGGCGGCAGATCGTCGAGACGCTGAGTGACGATCTCGGCGGCGATCGACATGCCGAGACGGGCCTGCGCCTGCGCGCGAAATGCGATCTCGTCCTCGGGCGACGTGACGAAGATCACACGGTCGCAGCCGGCGCGGATGGCGTCGTAGACCGCGTATTCGAAGAGAGCCTCGCCGCTCGGTCCGACGGGCTCCAGCTGCTTGGGGCGGCCGAATCGGCTCGACCGGCCCGCCGCGAGAATGGCGAGGGAGACTGACATCGGCCCATTGTACCGTTACGGGCGGAACCCGGATAGCTTCTTTATTGTAGTGCTCCTCGACCACACGACCTCGAACATCAACCCGCGGATTCAGGTGCGAGACTCTTCCGGGACCAGTGGAAGACATCGGGCTGTAGCTCTTGCTGCGCTCGTCGCCGTCGGGTGTACCCTGATGCCACGCGCGGTCGTGGCGCAGGAGGCGGGGACCGTGATCCCGCACGTCGAGTCGTTCCGGCACGACGGGAACGTCGGCGAGTGGCGGGCCCGCCCGATCGACCGGATCCTCCCGGCGGTCGGACGCATCCCGCAGGCGCTGGTGTGGGTAGGCCAGGTCGAAGACGGCGTGGTCGTGGCCGCCGAGATCCGGAGCGGGGTTGAGCCGGACGAGGACGCGACGCTCCGGATCGGGCTGCGCGGGGCCGGGGACCTGGCAATGCCACCCATCGGCTGGGGTCATCAATTCGGGTTCGTCCTGCTCGAAGACCCCTCCGGCTGCACAGGACGGGAGTTGGGCGAGGAGAATTCTGCGGCATGCGAGGCGTGGTTCCAGAGGCAGGTGGACTACCGCGACGCGCTTCCGCCCCTCTTCGAGAGAGAGTGGCGGCTCAGGCTCACGACTCCGGATGAGATCCTCGAGGCACGGGCGTCGGAGGCGTTCGACCGCCTGCCCGATCTGATTCAGGGCGCGATCGGCCCGCTCGAGCCGCGCGGCCGGCCGCTTGCGAAGACGCGCCCGATCCTCGGAACCGAAGGCGGAGTTGGTGTCGAGTTCCTGATCCCGTGGTCCGCGTTTCCGCCCGTGAAGGCGCCGAGGCTCGAAGAAGTCCACCTCGCGTTCGAGTGGCTCGGCGACTCGACGGACAGCGGCGAAGGCTGGATCACGCGGACCGGCACCCGGCCGCTACAGAACGCGCTCGACCACGTGATCACGCCTTGCCGGTACGGGTTGAACGGCCTGTTGATACCCGGAGGAGAGAACCGGTTCTCGCGTCCCGCGTCGGAGCACGCAATTCCGTATATGATCCCTGAGGGCGCGGGCGACCTGAGGAGCCTGATCGTGCTGGACAACCACGCGGCGGGATACCTGTACGAGCCGACCGGCGAGACGTGGTCGCCCGCCGCCTTCGAGCCGACGTTCGAGGTGCTCGACGTCGGGCGTGGTGAACGCCTGTGCACCCCCGTACTGGCCTACGCGCAGGGTGGAGAGCGGGCCGGCCCGCCCGACTGGACCGAGACAGGCGAGGGCGACTGGTTCGGCCTCCAGGTCGACCCGCGGGAACTCGACTACCGGCGGCTCGACAACGGCGACCTGCTCGTGAAGAGCGGTGTCCGAGTGGCGTGGAGCTACTTTGGCTCCGGCCAGTGCGGCGCCTGCCCACGCGTCAACCTCGACTTCTTCCACATCGCCCAACGGACGGGCCGAATCACCCCGATCCTCCGGTTTGGCGGCCTCGCCGAGCCCGAATTCCGCGACATCGAGATCGAGGTGGCCGACGACTGGCGGACGGTCACGATCTGGCAATCCGAGCCGGTCTTCGAAGGCGACGACATGGAGAGCACCTGGCGCCTTACGCGGTACTGCCTGAACGACGCCGCGCGGGGCGACGCGTTCGAGGTGTGTGGGGAAGAAGACGAGGTGGAGGAGCCGCCGGACCGGCTCAGGCGGCGCTACTCGGGCTCACCCTAACCGAGCCTGGGTCGGAAAGACCCGTCCGGGCGGGAGACAGCCTCGGTCTGCTCTCGATCGGCTCGAGCCGTTCGACCCGCCTACAATGAGGATGCCGCACCTCGGCGCTGGCACTCGGGCTGCCGGCAGAGTTCGTGGCGACCCCGCGTCTTGGTACGCCTGCCCGTAAGGAGACTCGTTTGTCCGAACCTCACGCGACCCACGGGGCGAGCGCCGCCAAGTGGCTGGCCGTAGCGGAGTGTGCAGCCGTCACCGCCGTCTACGTGTTGATCGCGTTCGGCGGACTGCGCCTTATCGACGTCTCGTCCGCGCTTGACTGGCTTGCGCCCGAAGAGGCACAGGTAGTCTCGGGGTTCATCGCGGGGGCGATAAGTCAGATCGTCGCTGTCGCTCTCATCTGGCTCCTGTTTCGCCCGGTCGACCTCGCGCGGTCTTTCGCGGCGATCCGAACTCCCTCGAGAGCGGAGGGGTGGTTCATCGCCCTCACCATCATCGGGGTGGAGACCGTGGTCATGTACAGCTTCATCCTCGACACGGGATGGCGCGCCATCGAGCCGAGTGCGATCAATCTCTCGGGGTCCATCGCGCCGTTGCTCGACGGGGTGACCCAAGAGGTCTTCTTCCGCGGCTACCTGATCTTCCGCCTCTCGCGCGGCGGGCACGGGCTTTTCGCGCAGGTGCTCGTCTCGTCCCTGGCCTTCAGCGTCATCCACATCGGATACGTAGGCCAATCGTGGGGTGACGCTCTGCCTCCGCTTCTGGGGACGCTCGGGCTGGGTGTCGGTCTCGGGTGGGCCATGATTCGCGGTGGTCACAGTCTCAAAGCGCCCATCCTCGCACACGCAGCCATCCTCGTCATCGTTCAGCCATGGCTGGCGTTGGCCCGGTGAATCATCAGCATCCGCAAGACACAGGGAGGGATGACGAGGAACTCGGCCACGCTCCCGACCCAACAGGCCTGTGGTCGATCCGAAGCCTCGTGCCGGAACCCCGAGAAGCCCTTTGGAGGCCCCGGGGGCTCCGCCGTCAGGTTGACTGCGGCGCGACGGTTACCAGGCCCACCCGCTGCGATAGTCCGCCCGGACAAAATGCTCCGGGATCGATACGCCGTTCGTGATCTGACCGGTCGTCGGGTCGAGCTCGAGCTCCCTGCCTGACCGAACCGCCAGATTGCCCAGCAGTACCATCTCCGTCAGCGGTCCGGCGTGCTCCGGGAAGTTCGACCCGGCTGGTGTGCCCCCCTTGGCGGCCTCGGCGAACTCGGCATAGACGCCGCCGGTCCGTGGGTACTTCTCGGCCGGTGGGTTCGCGCGGATTTCCGCGTCGCGATCGGCGTCGAGGAGCCGCGGGTTCTCGCCGTAGATGCCGGCGAAGAGCGTTCCTTCGGTCCCGATCCACAGCTGACCGCTGCCCTCGAGCGGCCAGCGCGCGTCCGACGCCACCTCGGGCGGGCGGGGCGGTGAGAAGTTTCCGTCACGCCAGACGACCTTGACCGCCGGACGCGAGCCGCCGGCAGGAAAGTCGTATTCGATGCGGGAGGCTGCCGGAGCGGTCTCGGCGAAGAGCGTCGTCGACTCGGCAGAGACCCGCTCGGGCGTCCCCAGGTCGAGGGCCCAGAATGCCGCGTCCATCGCGTGGCAGGCGATGTCGCCGAGGGCGCCCGTGCCGAAGTCCCACCAGCCGCGCCAGTTGAACGGGGCGTACGCCGGGTGGTAAGGCCGGTCGGCGGCCGGACCGAGCCACAGGTCCCACTCCATCCAGGGCGGCACGTGGTGTGCCTCGGTCGGCCGCCGGATCGCCTGCGGCCAGATCGGCCGGTTGGTCCAGTACTCGACCCGCTGGATCGTGCCGATCGCGCCCGCCTCGTACCACTCCCGGATCTCTCGCGTCCCGTCCTGCGCGTGGCCCTGATTGCCCATCTGGGTCGCCACGCCGGCAGCGGTCGCCGCGGTCATCAGCTCACGTACCTCCCAGATCGTCGTCGCCAACGGCTTCTGGATCCGCGTCGGCTTCCCGAGCGAGAGCGCCATCATGCCCGCAACGGTGTGCGTATGATCGGGTGTCGAGATCACGACCGCATCGATGTTGTCCGCCTCGCGCTCGAGCATTTCGCGGAAATCCCGGTACTGCTTCGCCTGCGGGAACGCGGACCACGAGCCAGCCGCCTGATTCTCGTCGACGTCACACAGCGCGTAGATGTTCTCGCCCTGATTCGCGATCCCCCGGACGTCGCCGCCGCCCATACCACCGACCCCGATGTGGGCGACGTTCAGCGTGTCACTCGGGGCCCGGTGACGCGGCCCTCCGAGCACATGCCGGGGGACGATCGCGATACCCGCGCCCGCGACTGCGGCGGCCTGGACGAATCCTCTGCGCGAAAACGGCGTATTCGGAGCCGACGGTGGCATGAATCGAGTCCTCTTCTGGCGTCAAACCTGTGGGGACAGAGTATGCCCGGGATTTCTCGCACGCGACCGAGACGGACCCTGGCTTCACGCCCATGCCCGGACTGAGCGACTTCTTCCAGGAAACACACCGCCGTGCGGTGTGGCAGGTCCTCGGTGCCTACGTGGGGCGTTGCATGGGCTGGCCCGTGTCAGCTAGCCCATGCCGGCGGAAGTCAGGTACGTCTGGTCAGACGAGTCCCAGTCGCTCCAGGACTTCCCGCGGCGGTCCCTCGAAGGCTCCCATGGGCACGTTCCCCACGAAGCCCAGGTCCGCCATCCCCTCCTCCGTCGTCCAGAACGCCGTGGACGTCAGGTCGCGGACCCTGTCGAAGAACCGCGCGGCCGACTTGAGCTCCTCGGACGCGTTCGGCTCGTAACAGATGTCATCGCAGATCTGCGTCTTCTGAGCGTCGGTCAGATCGGCGAACGGCGAGTCGAACCGCGATCGCGATTCGCGGTCTAACCAAACGAGCCCGCCCCGGACCCGGGTCAGGTCCCGCTCGTTCCCCTCGTATGGGGCGCTTACCCACTCGTTGATGAACTCGTGCGCGCCGACCGCGGACGCCGAAGGGGAGTGCTCGTCCGCCGGGACGATGACGTCGCATAGCACGGCGAGCTTCTCGAGCTCCTCCTCGGTAAGTACGAGTTCCCAGTCGATGATAGGCGCCAGGAGGTCCGGGTCGGTGGGCGTGTTGCGGGCGAGCGGGTTGGCGCCCGCTCGGGGAGCATCTTCCGATCCGGATGTGACGCTCGCTCCTTCGGGACGCCCGCCGACACTCTCTTCGCCGGGAGCGCATGCCGCCGCCGGAAGCGCCGCCGCGGCAGCCGCGCTCGCAGCGAGCACCTGGAGTGCTCGCCGACGCGTCACGCCGGGTCCGGGAGCCGCGTCGCTCTGTCCGAATGCGGCGGTGTCGTCCGACCGCCCATCGGCCGGAATCACGGTCGCGTCGTCCTCCGGGACGTTTCCGCCGGACCTCGTGTCATCCGTCGTCATCAGAGACTCCCCTGACGCAGCTGGTCGACCAGGTACTCCGACGACCGCCACGCGATCGCCATGATCGAGAGCGTCGGGTTCTTGTCGGCGTTCGAGACGAACGGGCCGCCGTCCATCACGAACAGGTTCGGCACCTCCCACGACTGGCAGTACTGGTTGAGCACCGAGTTGGACGGGTCGTCTCCCATCTGGACTGTCCCGACCTCGTGGATGATCTGCCCCGGGGCCGCGATCGCGCGCGCGCCGTCCGTCTGGACCGTCGAGAGCACGTTCCCGCCCATCTCCTCGACGATCCCCGCGAACGTCCGCTGCATGTGACGCGCCTGGTTCAGCTCGTGCTCCGACCACTTCCAGTGGAATCTCAGCACGGGGATCCCCCACTGATCGACGGTGTCGGGGTCGATCTCGCAGTAGCTGTCCTCGTTCGGGATCATCTCGCCGCGGCCGTCGAAGTACATGAACGAGCCGTAGTACCGCCGGCACTCTTCCTTGAACCGGGCGCCGTACGCGCCCTCGGTGAGTGGCTCGAGGCCATTGAAGGCCCCGTACCCCGGCATCCGCTGGCCGCCGCCGAACTCGACGTGGTAGCCGCGCGCGAAGTCGAGCTGACCGGCCGCTTGCTCCTGGTACAGCCACCACGGCATGTACATGTGCATCGCAGAGGCACCTTCCTCGGCGTGCCGCGGCAGGTCCTCGAGCGCGGGGATTTGGGCGGATACGCCGGCCCCGACCGTGTCCATGAGATACTTGCCGACGAGTCCGCTCCCGTTGGCCAGCCCGTTGGGGAAGGCCGAGCTCTTCGAGTTCAGGAGGATCCGCGCGGACTCACAGGCGCTCGCGGCGAGGATGACGACCGGGGCCTCTGCCCGTTCATCGAGCCGGGTCGTTCGATCGATGTAATGGACACCGTTCGCCCGCCCCTGAGCGTCGACCGTCACCTCGCGGACCATCGCGTCCGTCACGACCGTCAGGTTGCCGGTGGCGAGCGCGGGCGGGAAACACACGGTCGGCGACTGGAAGTTCGCCTTGATCGAGCACCCACGACCGCACGGAGTCGCCCAGAAGCAGGCAGCGCGGGACCGCATCGACTCGCGGGTCACACGCTGCGCGAGGTCGTTGTTCGGCCAGAGGAACCGCGACAGCCTGTCGGCGTCCTGCTGCTGCGTGAGGATCGCGAGGTGGGCCGGGATCACCGGGATGCCCAGCGGATCGCATGTCTTCTTCGTCAGGAGCTCGTACGCGCGCGGCGCCGGAGGCGGCTGGAGAACTCCGTCCGAGGAGTTCGGCGTGTTCTCGAGCCCCTCGTTCGACCCGTAGACGCCGACGAGCGCTTCGGTCTTGTCATACCAGGGGGCGAGATCGTCGTAGGTCATCGGCCAGTCGAAGCCGAGCCCGTCGCGGCTGTAGGGCTTGAAGTCGTACTCGCCCATGCGGAGCGAGATGCGTCCCCAGTGGTTCGTGCGCCCGCCAAGCATGCGGGAGCGCCACCACATGAAGTTGACGCCGTCGGCGTTCGTGTACGGCTCACCCGGCACCTGCCAGCCGCCGTCGACGGTCGCGTCGTAGAACCCGAACGGCTTGTGGACGGTGCCCGCCGCCCGCAGGGGAGCGTCCTTCGGCAGGTTGAACATCGGGGTCTCGGTGACCGGGTCGTAGTGCCGACCGGCCTCGAGCATCAGCACCCTCACCCCGTGGCAGGCGAGGACGTAGGCCGCCATGCCGCCGCCAGCACCGGAGCCCACGACGATGACGTCGTATTGATCCTGGCGGCTACGCCGCATCGAGAACCGTCAGCGGTCGCTCTTCGCCTTCACCCACTGAACGGGGGTGTCGGACTGCGCGAACGTGAAGTAATGGGTGTTCTCGTCGAGATGCGGCATCTGGGCGAAGAAGAACTCCGCGCGGACCGTATACGTGCAGTACGGCGTCTCTTCCTCGCGATACCGATCGCACTCCTCGGGCGTGAAATCGGTGGGACACCGAAGCGCCTGTGCGGGAGCTGTCGGACAGCGCGGAGCCTCTCGCATGACCTTGGCGGGCAGGTGCTCGCCGGAGATCGTGCAATGGAGACGCGGGACATGCAGCGTCACGAACTCGGCCGTGGCCGCCGGGGCCTCCATTTCGAGCTCGAGTACCGCGCGGATGCCGGCGTCGGTCGAGTCGACGACCATCCATCCGTTCTCGACGTTCGCGGTGACAAGGGGGTCGCGAACCGGCTGCATGCTCGTGTCGTACACGATGTGCGGGCTGCACGCCGACGCCACGACCGCGGTCGCGGTGATTCCGAAGACGAGACTCAGGGTCTTCATGCGCTTTGTCCTCCAGACGACGGCCCCTGGCATTGGCTGTCGACGCCGAAGTTAGCCAGACGATGGACGGGCTGTCCAGAATCTCGCAGCCTGCCTGACCCCGCTCGCCGCGGCGTCCGGGCCCCTCAACGTCCCATCCTACGCTCAGATAACGCGAGAGAGCACGTCGGCGGCTCGGCCGGCGCGCTCTTGCCGGGTCGAGGCCCCCCCGCGAAGGTGCGTTGGCCCCCCGATCCGGTTGTTCGAGATCCGTCTCCCCACGCAGAGGTTCCGATGATCCGTAAGGCCCTACGATCAATGGATTTACGCACGCTAACGGTCGCCGTGGCCATGCTCCCATGCGCGGTCTCCTCGGTTGCCGGCCAGTCGAGGGCCCGCGATCTGGGCATACCGTTCCAGGGGGATCCGGGACCGCTGAACGCGATCACGGACGTGGCGGGCGTGCAGGTCGGTCACACCACGATCATCGAGGGCGACGGAGCGCTCGTCGTCGGCGAAGGCCCGGTGCGGACCGGCGTGACGGCCATTCTCCCTCGCACCGGGAGTTATGAGCCGGTGTTCGGAGGCTGGTACTCGCTGAACGGAAACGGCGAGATGACGGGCACGACGTGGATCGAGGAATCGGGATTTCTCGAGGGGCCGGTGATGATCACGAACACGCACAGCGTGGGCATCGTCCACGACGCGGTGATCGAATGGTCGCGCGACCACCGCGCGAACCACCCGATCTCCCCCGGCATCTGGTGGAGTCTGCCGGTGGTGGGCGAGACGTGGGACGGCTGGCTGAACGACATCAACGGGTTCCACGTCACGAAGGAGCACACCTTCGCCGCCCTCGACGCCGCCTCCGGCGGCCGTGTCGAAGAAGGCGCCGTCGGCGGCGGGACCGGGATGGTTTGCAACGGGTTCAAGGGCGGGATCGGAACCTCCTCGCGCGTGGTTGGCGACTACACGGTCGGGGTGCTCGTCCAGTGCAATTACGGCCGTCGTCCCGATCTGTTGATCGCCGGCGTCCCGGTGGGCGCCGAGCTAGCCGACTGGGATGGCGCGTCCGGTGGCGATGAGGACGGGGCCGACCGCGCGGGAGCGGAGGCCCTCGCCGCGAGCCCGGCCCCCCCTGAAGACGTCGGCTCGATCATCGTCGTGCTCGCGACCGACGCCCCGCTGCTGCCGCACCAGCTCAAGCGGATGGCAAGGCGCGTCCCGGTCGGGATCGGCCGTATGGGCGGATACGGCAGCAACAGCTCGGGAGATATCTTTGTCGCGTTCTCCACCGCGAACGAAGGCGCGTGGAACCGGGAGGCGAATACCAACGTCGAGATGGTGTCGAACGATGCGATCTCGCCGCTGCTCCAGGCTGCCGGCCTGGCCACCGAGGAAGCGATCACGAACGCGATGGTGGCTGCCAAGACGATGATCGGTCGGGACGATCACAGGATCGACGAGCTGCCCGAGGCCGAGGTCCAGCGGATTCTCCGCCGGCACGGACGTCTGATCGAGAGGTAGGCATACCGCCGCTCCGGCGGCCGAGAGGAGAAGCGACATGCGTCATTCACGATCCCTGCTCCCAGTTCTGGCACTTCTCGCGACGACCGTCGCGTGCTCGACGGGGTCGGACTCGATGGCGGACGGCGAGGCGTATGCGGTCCCGTCCGACTTCACGCAGTACACGATCGAGCAGTTCCTCGGTACGACGAGCGTCTTCGGGAGCAGCTTCTCACCGGACGGCTCGAAGATCCTCGTCAGCAGCGACGAGAGCGGGATCTTCAACGCGTACTCGGTGCCCGTAGATGGGTCTCCGCCCGAGCCACTCACGGAATCCGAGACGGACGCCGTCATGGCTTCGAGCTACTTCCCGGACGACGAGCGGTTCATCTACGGCTCGGATCAGGGCGGAAACGAGCTGTCGCACGTGTACGTCCGCGAGCTGGACGGGTCGGTCACCGACCTCACGCCGGGCGAGAACCTGATCGCGAACTTCGCCGGCTGGGCCGAAGACGAGGAGTCCTTCTTCGTCGCTTCGAACGAGCGCAACCCACAGTTCTTCGACGTCTACGAGGTCGAAGTGGACGGGTACGAGCGCGCGCTCTTCTATCAGAATGACGAGGGCTACAACCTGTCCGAGATCTCCGACGATCACCGATGGCTGATCCTCTCCAAGACCAACACGACGTCGGACGGCGACCTCTATCTATACGACCGTGAGACCGGCGCACAGCGGCACCTCACGCCGCACGAAGGCGACGCGTCCTTCGGTGCGCTGTCGTTCACGCCGGACAACTCGGGGCTCTACGTCACGACGAACGAGGGGAGCGAGTTCTCACGGCTGGCGCTCATGGATCTCGAGGGCGGGGAGACGGAGACGCTGCTCGAGACCGACTGGGACGTGATGTTCGCGTCGTTCTCGAAGAACGACCGGTACATGGTCGTCGGGGTCAACGAGGATGGGCGCAACGCGATCCGCATGTTCGAGATGCCCGACATGACGGAGATCGAGTTGCCTGACATGGGTGGACTGAACGTCAACTCGGTGCGCGTGTCGGACGACGAGACGATGCTCGCGATGTACGCCGCGTCCTCGCGAACCCCTGGCAACCTCTACGTCTACGAGCTCGGCGGCCCGGCGCCCCTGCAACTGACCAGCTCATTGAACCGCGCGATCGACGACAGGAACCTGGTCGACGGAGAGGTGGCGCGGTTTGCGTCGTACGACGGTTTGGACGTGCCGGGGATCCTGTACAAGCCGCACCAGGCGTCCCCGTCTACGCCCGTCCCGGCGATGGTGTGGGTCCACGGCGGACCGGGTGGTCAGTCTCGGATCGGCTACAACGGGCTGATCCAGTACCTGGTGAACCACGGATACGCGGTCTACGCGATCAACAACCGCGGGAGCTCCGGATACGGGAAGACGTTCTTCGGGCTGGATGACCGGAAGCACGGGGACGCCGATCTCGACGACGTGGTGGCCAGCAAGCAGATGCTGATCGACACCGGCTGGGTCGACGCGGAGCGCATCGGGATCATCGGAGGGAGCTACGGCGGGTACATGACGCTGGCCGCCCTCACGTTCCGGCCGGAGGAGTTCGCCGTCGGCGTGGACATCTTCGGCATCTCCAACTGGCACCGCACAGTCAACAACATCCCGCCCTGGTGGGGTGCCCAGAAGGATGCGCTCGAGCGCGAGATGGGCGACTTCGACGACGACGAGTTCTTCCGGGCCAAGTCGCCGATTTTCCACGCCGATCAGATCGTCCGACCGCTGATGGTGCTCCAGGGCGCGAACGACCCGCGCGTGCTCCAGGTCGAGTCGGACGAGATCGTCGAGGCCGTGCGCGCGAACGGCGTGCCGGTCGAGTACGTGCTCTTCCCGGACGAAGGACACGGATTCCGCAAAAAGGAGAACCAGCTCGACGGGTACAGGAAGATCCGCGAGTTCCTCGACCTGCATCTGCGTGAGCTTCCCGGGAGCCGCCAGGTGCCGGCGTCCGAGGCCGAGTCCTCGCCGTGACGGTGGTCTCAGGCGGTAGCCGGCCGCGCAGCTTCATCCTGCTGCTGGCTGGCATCGCGTTCGCGGGGCTCGGGTCGGCGGTCCTGCCGACGGCGGCCGATGCGCAGCCGCTCACCGAGCGGACGCCGAATCTGGCCGGCGCGTGGGTGACCTCGCCCGGCAACCTGCACTTCCAGTTCGCGCACCGGTTCCAGACGGTCGGCGAGGATGCCGACATCGGGGACATCTTCGATGACGCCGAGATCGTCAACTACCCGACGTTCGATCTGGCCCTCGGTCTGTTCTCGGGCGGGATGGCCGGTGTGCGCTACTCCAGCAACTCGCCGGGGGCGGCGAAGGCGAACGAGTGGCAGCCGTATCTCAAGGTCGCGCCGCTCCGTGGCGTCACGGACGGGGCGCTCTCCATGGCGCTCACGGGCGCATGGAACAGCGCAAAGAAGAGCCTCGATGGCGAGGTGGCGGTCGAGTCGAGGGCTGGCCCGATGCTGTTCTCCGGCGCGGCCCGTGCCTTCACGAGCGTGTTCGAAGTCGAGGAGGGCGAGTCGGACGGGGCGCTCGCCCTGGCCGGGGGCGCGGGTGTGCGGATCAACCGGTACATCACGCTCGCGGGGGACGTGGCGGGCATCGTAGCGGGGCCCGACGCGGACGCGGCCTGGAGCGCCGGTCTGCATGTCGGCATCCCCTTCACGCCGCACACCTTCTCGATCATGGCGACGAATGTCGCGAGCGGGACGCTCTCCGGGTCGTCCGCGGGAGCCGGCACGTTCTTGCCGGACGGATTCTCGGCCCCGGTCTACTGGGGGTTCGAGGTGACGGTCCCGTTCAGCGGGTTCGCACGCTGGGGCCGAATCTTCAGCCCGGGCGATCCGGTGGAGGAGATCGCCGCGGCGCCCGCGGGCGTCCGCGTCGTGGAGGTCGATATCGCTCAGGTCGCCTATCGGGAGTCGGAGATACGGGTCCCGCCGGGCACCGTCGTCCGCTGGATCAACCGGGACCCGATCGGTCACACCGTGACGGCTGACGACGGATCGTGGGGGTCGGCGCTCATCGGCCCGGGCGAGGTGTTCGAACAGCGCTTCGACGAATCCGGCGCGTACTCGTTCTACTGCATCCCGCACCCGTTCATGACCGGGGTCGTGATCGTCGGCGGGTGACCCCTAGCGTCGCTTGCGTGTCATAAGACGCACGAGGATGAGGAGTCCGAGAATCGCCACGGCCATGACGACGGGGTTGTCACGCATGTAGTTGGCGGTGGACTGCATACCGGTCCCGACCGACCGCATGGCGGTCCTCAGCGTGACTCCCACGTATTCGGCGGCGGCCTGCGCGAGCATCGTCTGCATGGCCTGAAACTCGCCGATGATGCGGGTTCACGGTAGGCACGGTGTCGGGGCGCCGGTGGACGCGCGTATGCCCGGCAAGTGGCGCGGGATCGCCAGGACGTGCGACCGGCGGGCGGAACTGGCAGTTTCGCATTCGGTTGGCGGGTCACGACTGGAGGAGGTGAGGGGTGTCGCGAGAAGTACGAAGGGTGACGGTTCGGTTCGGCCGGTTGGGAACATTTGTTCTGATCTGCACGCTTGCCGCGTGCGCTACCAACCCGGCGACCGGGCGCCGCATGCTGTCCCTCGTGAGCGAGGGACAGGAAATCGAGATGGGTCAGGCGTATTCGCAGCAGGTCGAGTCGACGATGGCCCTGTATGACGACCCTGCGCTCCAGTCGTACGTGAACGACATCGGACAGCGCCTCGCAGCGACGTCCGAGCGCCCCGGTCTGCCCTGGAGCTTCAAGGTGGTCGACGATCCGGTCGTGAACGCGTTCGCGCTTCCGGGCGGGTACATCTACGTCACGCGGGGTATCCTGACGCACTTCAACTCCGAGGCCGAGCTCGCTTCGGTGATCGGCCACGAGATCGGGCACGTGACCGCCCGCCATTCGGTCGAGCAGATCAGCCGTGCGCAGCTCGGCACGCTCGCGCTCGGGGTCGGGTCGATCCTGAGCGAGGACGTGCGGAGATTCGGGGGCGTGGCACAGACCGGGATGGCCGTGCTCTTCCTGTCCTACGGTCGCAACGACGAGCACGAGGCGGACATGCTCGGCGTCCGGTATTCGCTCAGGGATAGCTACGATCCCCGCGAGGCTGTGAACGTACACGTCATGCTGGGTCGTCAGACTTCCACGCGCGGCGGGTCGGGCGTGCCCTCGTGGCTCTCGACGCACCCCAGTTCGGTGGACCGCGTCGATCGGATCCGGGCCCAGGTGGACACGATTCCAAACGCGACGCTCGCCCGCACGCGAATCTCGCGCGACGAGTTCCTCGAGAAGATCGACGGCGCCGTATTCGGTGTGAACCCGCGGCACGGGTTCTTCCGCGGGCAGACGTTCCTGCACCCGGATCTGGCGTTCACGCTTCGATTCCCGGCCGAGTGGCCGGTCGCCAACCTGACGCAGGCTGTCCTCGCCAGAGGCCCCGATGAGGACGCGATCCTGGAGCTTACCCTTTCCTCGGGCGGGCACGCCGCCGCGGCGAGCGAGTTCTTCGCTCAGGACGGAGTGCGGGAGCGCGATGTTCGGGCGACGTCGATCAATGGAGCGCCCGCGACGACGGGCGATTTCGAGGTTCGGACCGACGACGGAACCCTGGAGGGGATGGCCGCGTTCCTCGATTTCGATGGACGCACGTACCGGATTCTGGGGTATACGGTCGAAGGCAAGCGCACCACGTACCGAAGCGGCTTTGCCCAGACGATTGCTTCGTTCGATCGATTGACGGAGCGGGCGGCTCTGGACGTGCAGCCCCTCGAGATCGAGCTCGTCACGGTGCAACGGAGCACGACTCTCAGACGAATGGTGGAGGGTCGTGAGACGCCGGTAACGCCGGAGGAGCTGGCGATTCTGAACGGCGTCGATCTCGACGAGCCGATCGAGCCGGGACGGACGATCAAATGGGTGACGGGAGACCCGCCGCCCGGATGAGCCACAGCCGCAGGAGGCGTCAGAACGCGATGCGAGACCCGGGTTCGAGTCGAGGGAGGCGCGGTTTCGCCATCTTGTTGACGGCGCTCGTCGGGTGCGGCGCTCCGGCTAGCGAACGCGCGACTGGTGCGGTCGCGGCGGAAGTCGAACGCTCGCTCGCCTCCGGGGCGGGGACGTTCGACCACTCCATATGGCACGACCTCCTCGAGAACGGGGCGCGGGACGGCTTCGTCGATTACGCATACATGGCCTCGCGGATCGAGGAGCTGAGTGAGTACCTGGCTGCCGTCGGTTCCGTCGACCTGGCGGGGCTCGCGGCCGATGAGTCGAAAGCGCTCCTCATCAACGCCTATAACGCGCTCACGGTGCTGTCGATCCTCGAGAACCCGACCGTGAGCTCGATCCGTGAGATCGACGGCGTCTGGACCGACGTCGCGTGGGAGGTCGGCGGGCATCTTCTCACCCTCGACAACCTCGAGCACAACCTGCTCAGGCCGTTCTTCAGGGACCCGCGGATCCACTTCGCGGTGAACTGTGCGTCACACTCGTGCGCTCCGCTCCCGCGCTGGGCCTACACGGGAGCCGATCTGGAAGCGCAGCTCGAGGAGCGTAGTCGTGCTTTCCTGACCGACGAGGCGAACGTGCGTGTCGTGGACGGGGGGCTCGCGGTATCCCGCTACTTCGACTGGTACGGCGCGGACTTCACGGCGGAGGGCTGGGAACCGAGGGCCGAGTCGATCGCCGCATTCATCGCGGAGTACTCGACCGACGAGGTCCGGGTCGCGGTCGAGGCCGATCCCGACATCACGCTCGCCTTCAACGACTACGACTGGGAGCTCAACGCGATCACTCCCCCCCCGGTGGACGGGGCCGGCGCGGCGGCGGTTCGCACCGCTGGCGACGTCCCGCAGGCCGGAGGGTTAGCCGGCTTCCTCGCGCGCTTTCAGGACTGGGTCGCCGGATTCGGGCCACTCGCTCCCGTCGTGTACGGGATCGGATACGCGCTGTTCGTGGTCTTGCTCGTGCCCGGGTCTGCCCTGACGCTGGGGGCCGGCTTCTCGTTTGGCTTCGGTCTCGGCTTCGTCGTCGTCTTCCTCGGAGCGAACGTGGGCGCGGCGCTCGCGTTCCTGATCGCCCGGTATTTTCTCCGCTCCCGAGTGGAGCGCTGGCTCTCGGGGCGCGAGAAGCTGAGCGCGGTCGATCGAGCCGTCGAGGAACAGGGCTGGCGTGTCGTCGCGCTCACCAGACTGTCGCCCGTGTTCCCCTTCAACGTCCAGAACTACTTCTATGGCCTGACGGGGGTCTCGTTCGGCGGGTACGCCTTCGCGTCGTTGGTCGGGATGCTCCCGGGGACGCTGCTCTACGTGTATTTCGGTGTAGCGGGGGCCGGCGTCGCGCAGGCGGCGGGCGGCGCCGCCTCGGTGGGCGAGACGGTTCTGCTCCTCGCGGGGCTCGTGGCTACGATCGTCGTCGTCGGTCTGGTGACGCGAGTCGCGAAGCGGGAGCTCGACCGGGCCACCGCGGGCGTCGAGCCGCCCGGCGGTGGGACGATCGACCCCGATCCGGCCGTCAGTTGAACGAGCGGTCGAGGTGTCTGATCGTCTCTTCCGTGTCGAACCGCGTGAGGTCGATCGAAACTCCGTCCGGTGACCCTTCCTCGAGCCAGCGTTTCACCATCAGGCTCGGCACCGACTGAACGGGTGAGAGAACCGTCGGCACCCTGAGCTCGGCCACCCGGATCGCGTAGCAGGCGTCTTCGACCGCGTCCGGCCACCCGGAGTCCCAGCTGATGACCCTCCGGCCAAGTACCTGCCCTCGAGCTACGGGTTGGAGCACGCGGGTGCCGTCGACGGCACCGGGCAGCGCGATCAGCCAGGAGCGATCCCCTCCTTCGTCCTCGAGGACGAAGCGGTACTGCTCCAGCTCCTCGAGCCAGTCGAGACGCGCCTGCTGAACGGCGGCACCTTCGAAGTCCAGCTTCGCGGACGCGGCGTCTCTCCGCTGCGTGACCCGGTCCTGCAGGTCCCATGAGAAGGTGGCATCGGTCAGCAACCGGGCCGCAGCTTCGGCCTGGGTTCGATAGCGGTCGAGCCCCACGCGTCGTGCGCACGGCGCGGTGCAAAGACCGAGATCGTGCTGGATGCATGGCGTCAGGGCCGAGTCGGGTCGAACGGGCTCGAAACAGCTGCGGAGCTTCACGATCTTCTCGACCAGGCGCTTCACCCGCTCGGGCGTTCGCCGCCCCCAGAAGGGGCCGACGTAGCGGGCCCCCGTGCGTCGGGGACGTCGGACTACACGGAGCCGGGGGAAGGGCTCGCTCCACCTGAGCTCGAGATAGTACCCGGCCCCCCGTCGCTTGAGCGCCTTGTTGTAGGGAGGACGTTGCTGGATGATCCGGTCCGCCTCCTCCAGTCGGGCCTCGAGATCGCTGCCTGTCGGCGTGGTCGTGACCACACACGCGATCCGAAGCATCTCCGCGAGGCGGGCGTTGTCCGGTCCGCCTCCATAGAAGTAGCCGCGCACGCGGCGACGCAGGTTGACGCTCTTCCCGACGTACAGCGGGTGCCCGGACGCATCCCGGAACGCGTACACGCCGGGAGACGTCGGGAGATCAGCAGGCACCCACTCGGGCACGGGGGTCGCGCGCGCCACTCTTCTCAAATCGAGATGGGGCGGGGTTCTTGATCCGGATCGAACCCGGAATCCGGCAGCCAGCGGAGCTCGGCCAACCCGGCTTCGGGTCGCGACCTGGGATGCTCGATGCGCGTGAAGCCGCCGCCGGCATACCCGACGACGCCCGTCACGATCTCCGGATCCAGCGTCTTGCCCGCGAGCATCCGGAGGTACTCGGAGGCAGCGTCCGCCGTCAGAGCCTCACGGTACGGACGCTCTGTTCGGAGCGCGTCGTAGATATCGCACACGGTGACGATCCGGCTGAACTGGTGCGGTGGCCGGTTGAAATGGATCGTCGGGTAGCCGCCGGTGCCGCGCCAGGTGAGGTGGTGCTCGTAGGCGACGACCGCGGCGACGGCGAACCAGCTTCCCGAGTCCATGAGGACACGGGCCCCGGCTGCCGGGTGCTCCCGAACGTGCCCGCCGTTCGAGTCGGCTCCGCCATCCGCGCGACGGGCGTCCAGACGCACACGGCCCACATCGTGATAGAGGGCGCCCAATCCGAGAGCGCGGACCTCGGCATCGTCAAACGCGAGGTGTTTGCCGACGCCCATCGCGAGCAGCATGACGTTCACCAGGTGCGGTGTCGTCAACTCGCCCGAATCGTCCAGCGCGCGACCGACCGCCCTGGCCGGGCCGCGCGACAGCACCCGAACGAGCAGCTCGATCAGGTCTTCGCTCTCCCGCCTGGGCACCTGCCCCCGATTGGCGGCTTCTCCGTAGAGCCACCACACCCGCTCCGCCTCCTCATCGAGCGGGAGCGCGTCGGATGGAGGCTGCGGCGCGACGGCTGCCCGCTCCGGCGCCTCGATCCTCACCTCTTCGTCCGCTGCGGGTGCGATCTCGACCACCGTGGGCGGGTCGCCGGCGGGAGCGGGAGGTGAGTCCTGCTCTATCGCCGGTGCCGCGTCCGCGGTGGACTCTGGCGGTGGATCCACGTCGGCCGCCCGTTCATCGGGCGTCAGCTTCCCGGAGATCCTGCCGACCCAGGATCGAAACGCCGCCTCCTCGTCGGGCGGAGCGAGCCGCTCGACCCCGGCATCAAGCAGTGCCTGGCGCCACGACCACTCGACGGTCCCGGCGAGCGGTCGGCCCCTCCAGAACACGTCGCCTTCGCCGATCTCGAATTTTGCGGACGGATCCGCGAGACGCACCGTCTCCACGTCTTTTCGGGCGGCCTCGAGGAGGAGGGCCAACTCCCCGGACTCCATCCCCTCGCGCGTGACGACATCCAGGATGTCGGAGAGCGTTTCCAAGAAGCGTGCGGCCTCCCTCATGCGACGGGCCCCGAGCCACCAACCGCTGCTCGAACGTCGGGGTCCGACGATTTCGCGGCGCGGGCGACGAGCTTGCGGCTGTCGACAGTGCCGTCCGGGATCGTCGAGAGCGCCTGCAGCGCCGCGATGAGGACGGGAGACTTCTCGGCCAACTTGTGTTTTCCCAGGCCCGGGCCGCGTCGGACCAGCTCCGTGAGGGGCCCCACCGCCCGCTTGTCCCCCGTCCGTCCGAGTGCGCGCACACCCATGAGGCGGAGCTCGGGAGACACCGAGCCGTCGTTCACGATCGCCGCAAGCTTGTCCACCGCCTCGGGCGGGCAAGCCTCCACCGCGGCCGCGAGACCCAGACTGCGGGCCTTTCGGTCGGAGTCCGCGAGGAGTCCGCACACCGCCTTGTCCCTATAGTCGGGCGCTTTGAGCATCAGTTTGTAGGCCTCGCGGCGAACGACCGGGTTCGGGTCGGCGGCGTGCGAGCCCGGCGTCCACTTCGCCGGCCACTCGGCCAGTTCGCCCATCAGCGCGAGCATGTTGCGGCGGGCAAACCACCTGTCGTCACTCAGACGTCGTACGATGTCGGGAGCGATTTCCGGTGCGAGCTCGACGAGCCGGGTAAATAGTCGCTTCCTCGTCGCGAGCGACTCGGACTCGGTCAGCAGATCGAGCAGCACGCCGGCGTCGACAGCCTCGATCCGTTCGAGCACCCGCTCGAGCGTTTCGAGATTCGGGGACTGGGAGTCGACGAGGGCACGAAGCCGGTCCGCCGTGATGGCACGGTGCCACGCATCCGCCGCCACCCACGACTGAGGCGGCGCCAGGCGCAGGATCTCGAGCAGGTTCTCGATCCTGTGTTCGGCGAGCTCGTCGATCGCACCCCAGACCGAATCCGGTGCATGATCGAGCTCGATCGCCATCATGAGCATCCGCTCGGGACCGAGCAGCTGCCGAGAGGTATCCAAACCGCTTCCTCCACTCACCACACCACCGCCTCCCCGGGGGCATAAACGCGCGAGCGATCCGAAACCGGACCGCCTCGCCCAACTTGTGGCTCGCGGGCGGATGCGAGCAAGCAGCGTATCTACATGCGGCCAGCGATCATAGGCGCAATATTTGCACTGCCTGAGTGGCAAACCCGGACCCGAACCCACACCAATACATGATCGCACTCATAACCGGACTCACCGGCCAGGACGGATCGTATCTGGCCGAGCTCCTGCTCGAAAAGGGGTACGACGTACACGGAATCGTACGCCGTTCGTCCGTCGAGAAGTTCGACCGCATCGCGCACCTCACCGATCGGATCACCCTGCACCAGGCGGATCTTCTGGATCAGCTCTCGCTGATCGATGCGATCCGCGAGGTTCGGCCTAACGAAGTCTACAATCTCGCCGCGCAGTCCTTCGTTCCGACGTCGTGGAAGCAGCCCCTGTTAACGGGCGAGTTCACCGCGCTCGGCGTGACGAGAGTGCTGGAGGCGGTCCGGGCCGTCGATCCCGAGATCCGTTTCTACCAGGCTTCGTCTTCCGAGATGTTCGGAAGCGTGCGGGAGACGCCGCAGAACGAGCTGACTCCCTTCTACCCACGGAGCCCATACGGGGTGGCGAAGGTCTACGGCCATTTCATCACGGTGAACTATCGCGAGAGCTACGACCTGTATGCGGTGAGCGGGATCCTGTTCAACCACGAGAGCCCCCGGCGCGGCCTCGAGTTCGTGACTCGAAAAGTCTCCTGGAACGCCGCGAGGATTAAGCTCGGTCTTTCGGAGCGGCTGTCGATCGGGAACCTCGAGGCCCAACGGGACTGGGGCTACGCGGCCGACTATGTCGAGGCGATGTGGCTGATGCTTCAGCAGGACGAGCCCGAGGACTTCGTGGTCGGCACGGGTGTCATGCACTCCGTGCAGGATCTGCTCGAAATCGCGTTCGATGAGATCGGTCGCGACTGGAAGGAGCATGTCGACCTGGATCCCTCGTTGATCCGCCCGGCGGAGGTGGAGCACCTCTGTGCCGACGCGAGCAAGGCTCGCGACCTGTTGGGTTGGGAGCCACGGGTAAAGTTCGACGAGCTGATCCGGATGATGGTGCGATCGGATCTGGCTCTGCTGTCCGGAGGGGCCGGCACGTGAAGCGGATCCTCGTGACCGGTGCCGCCGGCTTCATCGGCAGCCACCTCGTCGAACGGCTTCTCGACCGGGGACTCGAGGTGGTCGGTCTGGACAACTTCGACGATTTCTACGACCCGACCGTCAAGCGGAGCAACCTCGAGGCCGCGCTGGACCACGCGGCGTTCGAGCTCGTCGAAGGCGACATCCGCGACGCGGAGGCGCTCGACGCCCTGCCCGACGGCTGGACCTCGATCGTACACCTTGCGGCTCGAGCCGGCGTCCGGCCTTCGATCGAGCAGCCGATCCTCTATCAGGACGTGAACGTCACGGGCACACAGCAGCTGCTGGAGGTGGCACGACGCCGAGGCGTCGACGAATTCGTCTTCGGGTCGTCCTCGTCCGTCTACGGCAACAACCGGAAGATCCCGTTCTCGGAATCCGATCCCGTGGACCACCCGATCTCGCCCTATGCCGCGACGAAGCGAGCGGGGGAGCTGCTGTGCCACACGTACAGCCATCTGTTCGGGCTCGGCTGCCTGTGCCTGAGGTTCTTCACGGTGTACGGTCCGAGACAGCGACCGGACCTGGCGATCCACAAGTTTACCCGACTCCTGTCGGCCGGGGAGACGATCCAACAGTTCGGCGACGGGACGACAAAGCGCGACTACACGCATATCGAGGACATCCTCCAGGGTGTCGAGGCGGCGATCGAGTACACCGCCGGACACCCCGGAGCGTTCGACATCGTGAATCTGGGCGAGAGCCAGACTGTCGAGCTCTCGAGGCTCATCGGGCTGATTTCGAGTGCGCTCGGAGTCGAGCCGCGGATCGAGGTCCTGCCGCCCCAGCCGGGCGACGTGGAGCAGACGTACGCCGACATCTCACACGCCCGTCGGCTGCTGGGCTACGCGCCCGAGACGCCGATCGATGTGGGGATTCCAGGGTTCGTCGACTGGTACCGGCGGGCGAACGCCCGGGACTGAGCCGCCCCGCGGCTCAGGTTCGGACTTTCGCGAACAGCACGACCCCGGCGGCCAGAAAGACCAGATTCGGCAGCCAGGCGGCGAGCGAAGGCTCCATCGCGCCTCCCGCTCCAAGCGCCTCGGAGATCCGGACGAAGATCAGGAAGACGATCGTCGTGGCCAGGGCGATCCCGATCGATTGCGGTGCCCCACCGCGCCGGTTCGAATGCGCGAGCGGCATGCCGAACAGGACGATCACCAGGCAAGCGAACGGGAACGCCAGGCGTTGCGCCCTGGCCGTGCGGAGCTGCCGCGGCGTACCGCCGGATCTTTCGATCGCGTCGATGAACTGACCGAGCTCCTCGTACTGCATCTCGTCAGGCTCCTTCGGTTCGGCCCGGAGCTCGGCCGGCGTCTCGTCGAACGCCCGCATGTGTAGCTCGCTGAACTGGTACGCCCGCTCGGAGTCGTGCGACGCGAAACGCCGGAGCCACCCGAAGTTCGCCACCCACCGATTCGACACCGAGTCCCAACGGGCGGTATTGGCGGACACGTTCATCGTGGGGTATTCCGGCCCCGTTCCTTCGCGCTCGATCTGCACGTCGTCCATCCGCCCCTCGCGCGTGTCGAGCCGCCGGACCTTGTACACGAGGCTCTCGTCGGCGCGGAAGATGAACGACATGCGTATGTCGCGGCTGCGCGTTTCCTCTCGCTCGAGCGCCTGCACCGAACGCCGATTGGTCACCGGAACGATCTCCGTGAGCAGCAGCGCCACTCCGCTCAGGAGCACGGCTCCGATGAGGAGGGGAGCCGTCAGCCGGTAGAAAGACATGCCGCCCGCCTTGATCGCGGTGATCTCGAAACGCCGGGTCATCGCCGAGATCGTGAAGACCGACGCCAGCAGCGCCGCGATCGGGAAGGCGAGCAACGACTGATAGGGGAATTGATAGAGATAGTGGACGAGCAGCTGGCCACGCGTCGCCCCCTCATCGATGAACAGGTGGAGGTTGTCCGTCAGGTCGATCACGATAAAAAGGAAGGGCACCCCCAGGACGCAGACCGCGAAGATCCTCGAGAACTGCATCCCGACATACCGATCGAGAATCCTCATCGGCGGTCCGGGTGTCCGGCCATCAGCGAGTCACCCGACGTGCCTGGATGAGGGCCGCCAGTCCAATCAGTCCGAACAGCACGTTGGGCGCCCACATGGCCCAGAGGGGGGAGACGATCCTTCGATCGGCGAGCTCCTCGCCGCCGACGAGTGATACGTAGTAGGCCCCGAAGAAGACCAGGCTGACGCCCACGACCAGGGCCACGCCGGCCCGCGGGTATCTCACCGCGATCGGGGCGCCGATCAGCACGAAGACGATACACGCTGCTGGAATCGAGCCCTTCTTGTGGATCTCCACCCAGTACTTGTTGATCTGTGCCAGTCCGTCGAGGACCCGCTGCTGGTACATATCGAGCTGATTGGAAGCGGCGGCGGCGGACGTGAACCGATCCACCGTGGCGCGCGCGAGCACGAGCAGCGAGTCCTGCGAGGGGAGCGCCTGCTCGACCAGCTCCCGTGTACCCGCGTCATCGGAAGGCGTCGGGGACCGGACCCCGCCACGCGCGGGATCGAGGCGGGGCGCACCGCCCGGAGGCTCCTCGGTGCCGACCGTGTCCTGCTCCGTGCCCCCGATCCGGGCGCCGCCGCTCTCGAGTGCTTCGGGAAAGTCCGCCAGGCGCTGCGACAGCGCCATCGCGAACGCCTGGGACTCCGCGCGGGCCCGCTCCACTCGCCGCTCGCCCTCGACAACCACCTGATACATGTCCTGGATGTTCATCTCGCGATCGCTGCGATAGGAACTCAGGGTGTCTCGCTCGAGGACGTTCGCGACGCCCTCTACTTTCATGACCATTCTGGAGAACCGGATGCGCTGGAACGAATGAGGGCTGTCATCCACCCGCTCCTGGAGGCTGCCGTCCAGGAGGGTCAGATAGAGGTTCTCCTGCTCGGCACCGAAAGCCATCCGGCCGCTGTCCGCGTAGATGGTCCGGCTCTTTCCCCCTCGCTCGTCGTAGATGACCGCATCCTCGAAGGCGCTGCGCTCACGGTCGATCGGGCCGGGTTGCACGTATAGCCGCGAGGGGAGTACCTCGTTGATCGTGCGCTCGCGAAGGTAGAATGTCGGCTTCTTGCGGCCGATACTCGTCAGAAGCACCTGGAGGTGGTGGTTCGACTCGGGCAGAACAGTGTTGTTGAACCAGGTCATCCCCCCGGCCAGAAGCGTCGCGGCGAGGAGCAACGGCGCCATGATTCGAGCCAGGGGCACCCCGCTCGCGCGGATGGCGGTGATCTCGTAGTCGCCCGCGAGGCGGTTGAACGTATAGAGGACGGCGATGAGTACCGCCATCGGGAGCGTCTGGGCCAGGATGAACGGAACCGAATACACGAAGACCTCCACGATCACCGACCAGTGGAGGTCTTTGCCGATAAGGTCGCCGAAACGGCGGCTGACCTGATCGAGCAGAAGAAGCAGCGTCAAGCCCGTCGCCGCGAACAAGAACGGCGCGATGTGAAGACGCAACAGATAACGAGTGAGGATCCTCATCGAATCGAGAGTACGGCCCCTGTCCCTTTTTGTCAGCCACTCGTGAAGCTTCGACAATCTACCGCGAACCCGCCCCCGAGGTCCCCCCATCCCTGACGACGCACCACCAGGCCCGACGATGCCGTGGGCGGAACGACCGCCGAAACGCGTCGCGATGGTGCGCCTCAGCGCGATCGGGGACACGGTGCATGCCGTGCCGGTCGCCGCTTCGATCAGGCGCGCCTGGCCCGACTGCCACCTTACGTGGGTGATCCAGCCGGTGCCTCACGAGCTCATGCGGGGACGCCCGGATGTGGACGAGTTCCTTCTCTTCCATCGGAAACGCGGGTGGCGCGCCTATCGTGACTTCCAGACGGGGCTGGCCGACCGTCGCTTCGACCTCGTGGTGAATCTGCACCCTTACCTGAAGGCCGGCATCGTGACCCGGATGCTCCGGGCCCCGGTCCGCGTGGGGTACGATCGGCATCGGGCCAGGGACCTCAGCTGGCTGGCCACGAACCGACGGATCCCGGCCCGGGCGCCGCGGCACGTCCAGGATCAGTACTTCGAGTTCCTCGAGTATCTCGGCGTTCCCGTGATCGCCGAATGGGACTTCCACTTCACCCCGGACGAGGTTTCGGAAAGGAACCGCTGGCGGGAAGCGCATGCCGGCCGGCCGGTGCTCGCCGTGTCGACCCGCTCGTCCAGGCGTGACAAGGACTGGACCCTCGCCCGTTACGCCAGGGTACTCGATGTTGCGTCGGCCGATTTCGGCTTGCGGACCGTGCTCATCGGAGGCGCCTCCGCGGGCGAGGCGTCAGATGCGGCCTGGCTCGCCGAGGCGTGCGCCGACCCACCC
>JAOTZH010000173.1 GCA_029861425.1 Gemmatimonadota bacterium | reverse complement strand
TGGCGCCCAGCGTCGCCTCGACCAGGCGGGCGCTCCCGACGAGCGCCAGCAGAGTCGCCGCGCCGAGCGTCGACGCGCGGACGACCCGAGTCATCCGCCGCCTCCGGGCCGTTGACCGCGGAAGTCCATCGACCCACGACCACCGAAGCTGGCGGTGCCCTCGATCTCGTTTCCGTCCACCGTTCCCGTGTAGACGATTTCGACCTGGCCGGCCGGCCCCATCGAAGCCGTGGCCGTGATCGAGAACTCGTTGCCGCTCACCCACCCGCTGGTGATCTGCTGCTCGCCACGCTCGCCGAGAATCCGACCGCCCAGCGTCCCGTCCTCGGTCATTTCGAGCTCTGCGGTGGCTTCCTGCGAGTCGTTGTTGAGCGACAGCACCCACGTCCCGGTCATGTCGACCGCGGGCGGTGTCGTCGGGCGCTCTTCGACCGACTCTTCGAACCGGTGGCCATCGACGAACACCATGCGGACCTTCGTGCCTTCGTCGAAGATCGGCCCGTCGGTGACCACGAGGTTGGCGATCTTGCCGGTCTCGACGGTTCCGAGGACCTGATCCACACCATAGATGCGGGCGGGCGAGATCGTGAGCGCTCTGAGCGCGGCCTCTTCGGCGAGGCCGTTGTCGATCGCGTCGCGAACCTTGCTCTTCACCCGTGTCGGGCTCCCGGCGCCGCCAGAGTAGAAGGCCCAGACCACGCCGGCTTCCTCGAGTCGGGCCGGCGTCGTCGGAGCGTAGGCCCGCCGCTTGAGCGAGGTCAGCGACTCATCGGCCTCGGGATCCGCATTACGGTTCGCCTCGGGCCAATCCAGATTCACGAGGACCGCAACCCCGGCGGCCGCGATCTCGGCGGCGATCTCGTAGGCGTCGTGCGCCCCGGCGATGACCGGACTCGCCCCGGTGTCCCGTCCGAGCTTGATGACCCTGCGCATCTCCTTGACCTCGACCGCCGGCATGATCGTCGGCCAGCCACCCGCGATCGCGTCCTGGATCGGGCCGAGAGCTCGGTCGTACGTCGGACGGGGCTGGCCCCGGGGTGCGGCTTCGTATGCTGCACCGTAAGTGTTTTGGTGGCCAGCATCTAAATACAGTTGTCTAATGTATGATATGACACCCATCAGGGAGCCCGGATAGGAGATGAAGCCGACCCCGTTCATCGTGACGCGGAGCGCGGCGGGCGTCTTCACCACCATCTCCTGGGCGTCGCCGCCGAGATTGATCACGGCGCCCTTCCCCGTGACGATTCCCTCATCGGGAGCCACGAGAGCCCCGGTGAAGCCGCCCTCTCTCCAGGACTCGACGGCGTCCGAGTCCGCGTCCAGCAGATCGGCGGCGTCGAGCCAGGGGGTCGTGGCGGGGCGGTCCTCAGGTCCGTCGGATCTCGGTCCGGACGCGAGCTGCGCGAAAGGATTGCCTCCCCCTCCGCCTCCACCGCCTGCGGTCGGGCCGTCGCTCTCGAGCCCGACCTGACTCAGTCCGTCGAACAACCCCGGGTAGACCGTCAGCCCCGATCCGTCGATGATCCAGGCGTCGGCGGGAACGGTCACGTTCGTTCCCACGCTCTCGATCAGGCCGTTGGCGATGACGACGGTCGCGCCGTCGAGGTTCGATCCCGTTCCGGTGACGACCCGGACGTTCTCGATCGCGAAGAATGGCGGGGGCTTCGGCGTCTGGCTCGGCATGTACTGGGCGAAGACGGGCGTCGAGGCGCCCAGCGCCAGCAGTCCGAGCAGAGAGCCCCTGATAGCTCGACTCATCTGCGGCTGCGTCCTTCCGATGGAATGGCAAAACGGGACAAAACGGCACCCGGGGTAACACCCCGGCGCCAATCTCCGTTGACTCGGGAAGAGCGGCAACGCCCCCCCGGGGGCGACCAGGACGACGGCTTTTCGGGCGGGCGAGCGGGTTAGTAGCTCAGGTCAGTGATGGAAAGCTCACGCCACCGAACGCGGATCCCGCCGCCGTCGTGGATCTGGAGCGCGATCGACCCCTCCGCCGCCCCTATGGCCTCGTCCACGAGCGTGACCTTCTCCACGCCGTTGAGCCACGTGGTGACGGTGTCGCCGACCGCCCGGACCCGCAGACGGTTCCACTCGCCCATCCGGACGTCGTCGGGCGAGATCGAGTCGGGTCGGATCAGCCAGCCGCGACCGTAGGACTCGTAGATCCCTCCCGTCCACAGTCCGGGCGGGGCGACCTCTGCCTGCCAGCCGCTGACGGTCGTCCCCTCCACGCTCGACCGAAAGAACACCCCGCTATTCCCGTCCGCCTCCTGGAGGAACTCGAGCTCGAGGTCGAAGTCCGTGAACGCGCGCTCGGTCACCAGGTACCCGTACTGCTCGTCGGGACCGCTCTCGCAGACGAGCTCTCCGTCTTCGACGTACCAGCGTTCCGTGCCGTGAATCCGCCATCCGTCGAGGTCTTGTCCGTTGAAGAGGCTCGTCGCGCCGGCCCCACCGGGCGGGGTCAGAATGCGGATGTTGCGGTACCACACGAGGCGACCGTGATCCTGGAGACCGATGGGTCCGACAGGCGCCCGACCGTGTTCCGGGTACGGGGCGAACTTGCTGGCCGCGACGAGCGCCTCCCACTCCGGCGACAGCAACTCGTATTCGACGGTCCTGACCCCGTTCAGCCAGTGCTGGACCCGATTTCCCTGCACGACGATTCGGCCTTCGTTCCACTCCCCCAGGGGGTTCAGGGGCCGGTCGACCGCAGAGTGAAGGTCGTAGTTGTCGCCAGTCAGGTGCGTGTTCATGTCCATCGTGCCCATGTCGATGTACGCCTGGTCGTCGAGGACCTGGTACTCGGGGGCGTTGTGCCAGATGGCCGAACCGGGCTGCTCGATCACCCGATAGAGCACCCCGCTGTTCGCCACGGGGGAAAGCCTGAACTCGAAGCGCAGATCGAAATCGGTGAACTCCTCGATCGTGACGATGTCGCCCCCGATGGGGACGTCTGGATCGGTGGATGTGGCTCCGACGACGAGCGAGCCGTCTAGCACGGCCCAACCGGTGTCGGGGAAGGCGGTACCGTTGTAGGCGCGCCAACCCGCACTGGTCTCACCGTCGAACAGGAGCCGCCAGCCCGCCTCGACCTCTTCGGCGGTGAGCGTGTTCGGCGCGCGTTCCGCCGAAGCGACTTCGGAGGCCCCCGACTCGGAGTCTGTCGAAGCCTCTTCGGCGCCGGCACACGCTACGAGAGCGGCGAGCGGGAAGGCGGTCGCGATGACCGCCACCCGCCGGCTGACACCCGACGTCACTCCTCCGGTTGCGATCAAAGCCGCCTCATTTCGTCTGGGTCCCAACGGACGATCCTGTCCTCGAAGTAGCTGTCGTTGCAGGCCAGCGCCGGAGCCGCGGCCCGCAGCCCGAACACAGCGTCTTCGGCCACTGGCGTCCCGTTTCGAACTCCCTCGAAGAAGTTGAAGAAGTGGTCAACATGTGCACCGCGGTACCCGTCGTCGACGACGTAGCGTGTTTCGGCGGGCGGGAGCATCCGAACGCGGGGCGGAAGCGCGTCTCCGCCGCCCGCAGCCTCCGCCATCTTCTCTTGCGAGAACGCGTCCATCGGGTCGACGGCGACGTTCTTTCGAAGGACGACTTCCGTCCAGGTCACGTCCATGGCGCCTTCGCTGCCCACCAACCTGAGAAACGTGCTGCCTGACGTCCCGTCGACGAAGTTGACTCGAAGCGAGAGGTTGAAGCCGGGGTGCGCCTCCGTCTCGGGGTAGTCGAACATACCGAGCAGGACGTCGGGCACTTCCCGCCCGTCCTCCCAGTACCGGAGACCGCCCGTCGCCTGGATGCGGTTCGGGCCCGTCGAGCTCACCACGAAATGCAGGCTGGAGAACAGGTGGACGAAGAGGTCCCCCGAAACTCCGGTCCCGTAATCCCGATAGTTCCGCCAGCGGAAGATCCTCAAGGGGTCGTAGGGCCGCGACGCGGCGTCGCCGAGGAAGCGGGTCCAATCGACCGTCTCCTCCGACGCGTCCTCCGGTATCGGGTACTGCCAGGCGCCGATCGGATCGTTTCGGGCCCAGAACCCCTCAGCGTAATTGAGTTCGCCGATCGCCCCGGCCTCGTAAAGCTCCTTCGCCTTCTCGTTCCCGAGCGAGCTCATTCCCTGACTGCCGACCTGAAACGTCATCCCGGTCTCCGCCTGGGCCCGCACCAGATCGAGTCCCTGTTCGATACGGTGCACCATGGGCTTCTCGCAGTAGACGGCTTTCCCCGCCCTCATCGCGTCGATCGAGATCTTCTGGTGCCAGTGGTCCGGCGTGCCGACGATCACCGCGTCGACGTCGTCACGCGCCAGAATATCCTCGTAGTGACGCGTCGTCCGGATGTCGCCGTAGCGGTCACGGGCGGCGTCGAGCCTCCCATCGAAGACGTCACATGCGCCGACGAGCTCGACGCCCGGGATGCGGAGGGCGGTGGAGACATCGGCCATGCCCATTCCGCCCGCCCCGATCACGGCCAGCCCGATCCGGTCGGTAGCGGCGACGCGTCTCCGTCCGGAGAGACGCTCTGTCGACGCCTCGCGCCGGTCTGCGGCGCTCAGCAAGGACGGCCAGCCGCCCGCGGCGATCGACCCGGCGGCGACATCTCTCAGAAAACCCCTTCTCGAGCTCATGCAGGTGCTCCGGTCTGGCGCGATCAGCGCCGCAATAGAACGACGTCCAGGCCCGGCGTGCCCAGGAACTGGTCTCCCGCCACGCTCGTGGCGAGGAGAATCGACGAAAAGTCCTCCGTTCGCGACGGCCGGAACACCGCGTCCCCCACGAAGGTCTCGGCCTGCTGCGAGAATCGCACGGTCCGGGTCACCGGTTCGAACGTCCACGCCCCGTCGAGATCGGCGTCCACGTCGGCGCCGCCGATCCCGATCCCAGGCGCCACCAGCCGTCCGGAGGACTGGGCGCTCCCCTCCAGCGTGATGGTGAAGGATGCACCGCCCGCGAGCAGGTCGGTCACGTTCTCCCCCACTGTCATCGTGAACGCGGTGGCGTCGAACGTGCCCACGAGCTCCTCGCGCAGGATCGTGCCGGTGCGCACCGTCTCCATCGGCGGAGAGCCCTGACAGGCCGAACCGGCGACGACCGCGGCGAGACAAACGATGGTGCTTCGGCCCATGACATTCTCCCGGCTCGGTGTGACGGGCCCTTGCTGTTTCATGGTTCACGGATCTATTTGCGATAGTAGCCCGTGGTAGTCGAGTCGCGCATCAGCGGAGGCCGAAATGCAAAGCCGTCGTCGTTTCCTGGGAACCATCAGCGGGCCCGCCGCAGCGGCGGGAGTGCTCAGCGCCGCCCCGATCCGCTGGAACCATGCGGTGGCCGCCGCTCGGGAGATGTCCGAAACGCCCGGCTCGCCTCGGTCCATGGCGGAAGATGAGGAGTTCTGGGGAGAGATCCAGCAGGCGTTCACGACGGATCGCTCGCTCGTGAACCTCAATAACGGCGGCGTGAGTCCGACACCGGCCCACGTCCTCGAGGCGATGAAGCGGGACCTCGACTTCGCGAACCAGCTGCCCGTCTACAACGGGTGGCAGATCCTCGAGCCCCAGCGGGAGGGCGTGCGTGCCCGGCTCGCGCGCGAGTGGGGAGTCGACGCGGAGGAAGTGGCGATCACCCGTAACGCGTCCGAGAGCCTGCAGATCCTGCAGCTCGGTCACGACCTGCAGGCCGGCGATGAGGTTCTCACGACGACTCAGGACTACGGGCGGATGATCACGACGTTCGACCAGCGAGAGCGCCGCGAGGGGATCGTGATGAAGCAGATCCAGATCCCGATTCCTGCCGAGGATGACGCCGAGGTGGTCCGTCGATTCGAGGCCGGGATCACGGACCGTACGCGGCTGATTCTGATGTGCCACATGATCAACATCACGGGGCAGATTCTTCCGGTCCGCGACGTCGTGGCGATGGCGAGGAAGTACGACATCCCCGTCATCATCGACGGAGCACACGCCCTCGCACACTTCGAGTTCAAGATCTCGGACCTCGAGTGCGACAACTATTCGACGTCGCTGCACAAATGGCTGCACACGCCGATCGGAAACGGCCTCCTCTACGTCCGACGCGATATGATCCCCGACATCTGGCCTCTGATGGCTGCGGCGGAGTCGCGGAACGATGACATCCGGAAGTTCGAGGAAGTCGGGACCCACCCGGAGGCCAACTTCCTGGCGATCGGCGAGGCGTTGACGTTCCACCAGCTCATCGGCGCGGCGAGAAAGGAAGCGCGGCTGGTCTACCTCCGGAACTACTGGGCGGAGCCGCTTCTCGAGCTCGAAAACGTGCACCTGAACACGAGCCTCGAGCCGGGCTTCGCGGCCGGGATCGCCAACGTCCAGGTCACGGACCTGAATACGAGCGAGCTGCGCAACTGGTTGTGGCGGGAGCACAAGATCTTCACCGTCGCGATCAACCATGCCGAGTTCAACGGGCTGCGGGTATCGCCGTCGATCTACACGACGCTCGAAGAGCTGGACCGCTTCGTCGAGGCCATGATCCACGCGGCCAGACACGGGATCGCCGCCTGAACCGACGAAGTCCCGGGGGGAGGAGAGTGACGAGGATGAGGGATGGGCGGGGAGAGCGCGGCTGACGCACCCGCGGTGACGACGACCGCGCCCGATGGTCGGGACGTCGTCGCCTATGCGATCTTCTTCGGCCTGCTCGGAGGCTTCGCTGAAGCCGTCCGGGCCGTGGGAGCGATCGTCTGGACCCACCGCGCGGCGGGCGAAGTCGTGGCGCCGGAGGTGTTCTGGATGGCGCCGGCCGCGGCGTGCGTCGCCCTCCTCCTGCTCGGCGTCCTCGTGGTCCTGGCGTCCCGGATCGCGGGCCGTCCCGAGGGCCGGACCATCGCGCCCGGGCTGTTCGTCGGTGTCTGCGTGTTCGGCTTCGCGCTCTCTCTGTCCCTGGGACTTCATCCGCTCGCGATCGCGGTCCTCTCCGCAGGGGTCGGCACGGTTCTGGGGCGCGCGGTCGTTCGGCGGCACGATACGTGGCGGGGCATAGCACGGAGGATGGCGGTCCTGGGGACCGTGGCGGCTGTGGCCTGGGCAATATGGATCCCGCAGTCGCGCCGGCTCGCCGAAACGCGTGCGCTGTCGGCCCTGCCGGCGGCGAAAGCAGACGCGCCGAACGTCCTTCTGATCGTATGGGACACGGTCCGTGCGCTCAGCCTCTCGCTTCATGGATACGAGCGAGAGACGACGCCGACGCTCGACCGCCTGGCCGGCTCGTCCGTCGTGTTCGATCGAGCGGTCTCCTCGGCGCCGTGGACGCTGCCCTCGCACGCGACGCTCTTCACGGGACTATACGAGCATGGGCACGGCGCGACCCGGGATTCACCGCTCGGCGAAGACGTCCCGACTCTGGCGGAGGCGCTGGGGGCGCGCGGATATCGAACGGGGGGCTTTGCGGCCAACACGTACTGGCTCGGGCGCCCGTTCGGGCTCCACCGCGGCTTCCACTGGTACGAGGACTCCTGGTTCGAGGACACCGGCGACGGTCTCTCGCCGGTCTTCGAGGCAGTGGCCCGATCGTGGTGGATCTCCAACGCCGTGTACCGCGCGACGGGAAGTCAGGCCCGCCGGCGTCGGCGGATTCAGAACGTCTCCGCGGGGGCTGTGAACGAAGCCGTTCTCGAATGGGTCGACCGGATCGGTTCCGGGAGACCGTTCTTCGCCTTCATGAACCTGTATGACGCGCACGAGCCGTACTCGGGGCGCGAGCCCACGGGCTTCCTGTTTTCGGACGGCGAGCCACGGTTCTGGTGGGACTACACCCGTCCCGACACGATCAGTCGGACGGATCTCGAGGAGCTCCGGGAGGCCTACGACGCGGCGATCTACCATCTCGACTTCCGACTGGCGGAGCTGCTCGACGAGCTCGCGTCCCGGGGCGTGCTCGAAAACACGCTGGTAATCGTCACCTCGGATCACGGCGAGACGCTCGGGGAGCATGGTCCGGATCTGATCGGACACAGCAAGTACGTCTACTACGAGGTGTTGAACGTCCCACTCGTCTTCCGCTTCCCGCGACGATTCGGCGGGGGTACGCGTCGGAGCGCCGCCGTGAGTCACGTCGACGTGCCGGCCACCATACTGGACATCGTGGACGCGGGAGGCCGTGACGGACCCTCCCTGCCCGGGACGTCGCTGCTTTCGCTTCTTCTGGCGGCCGGGGGCGATTCGGTGCCCCCTCCCGCCGGACTCAGCCCCGCTCTCTCGCAAGCGACTCCGGCAGACTGGCAGCTCGAGTTCTCCCGCTGGCCGGTGTCCCGAGGGCCACTCTTCTCGCTGATCGAGGGGGATGCGCATTACGTGGTCGACGTGGGTGGAGGCGAGGAGCTCTACGACCTTTCAGGCGACCCCTGGGCGACCCGGAGTCTCCTCGCCGAGCCCGGAGGGCAGGAGGCAGCGAGCCGGCTTCGTACACGTCTGCGCCAACTGCTCGACGACCGCCCCGACGTACGCAGGCCGTGAGCGCGACCACCGCGACCTCGGGCCCGACCCCGGGAGCGGATCTCTCCCGGGGGGTTCGATACATGGTCGGCTCCGCGTTCTTTTTCAGCCTGATGAGTCTCTTCGTGAAGCTCGTCGGGCAAACGCTCCCCTCTCAGGAGATCGTCCTCTTTCGCGGTGTCGTGACACTTGCGATC
>JAOTZH010000174.1 GCA_029861425.1 Gemmatimonadota bacterium | reverse complement strand
ATCGGGGCTACCTCGATCGTACGGACGAGGGCGCCTCGGATGGGATCGATCTCGCTGAGAGTCCCGTCGACGATGTTCGTGACGAAGATGCGACGGCCGCCCGCGTCCATCGCGAGCATGTGTGATGCGCGGCCGTTCGTGGGTATGCCGTCGATCACCTCGCCGGATCGGAGATCCACGATCACGACCTCGCCCTGACGCTCGGCGGTCACGGCGACGAGGGTGTCACCCGGAAGAACCGCCACCCCGTGCGGACGCTCGTACACACTGAGGTCCACCGTTTCGCTCACGCTCGCCGACGGAATGTCGACGATGGTGAGCGTCCGACCCGGGGCGCCGCGGTCTCCGTAGTTGGTGATCACAGCGGTTCTGCCATCCCCGGTCACGGCGATCTCGTGCGGGGCCACGCCTGTCGGAAGCGTCGCGATCACCGTTCCGCGATCCAGATCGACGAGGGTCGCGGTGTGGTCGGACATGTTCGCGACGATCAGCGTCCCCGAGGGACCGGCATCGGTCCCCGTTGCGCCGGGGACCACTCCGGTGCACGCGGTCGCGAAGGCCACGAGCACGATCGGTAAGTGAAGCCGGGGCCGTTCCATGCTGTCCTCGAAAGCCATCAGGTCGTACTCCCCGGAGCCAGTCGCTTCAGGGCGAAGGCCGAAACCAGAACCGCGGCAAAAGTGACCACGATTACCGGCCCCGTAGGCAGGTCGAACTGGAATGAGATCAGCAGTCCGGCGAGCGCCGCGAGGGCGCCTACGGTCCACGCCACCGCCAGAAGCCGCGCGGGACTGGAGACCCACATGAAGGCGACTACCGCCGGAATGACGAGGAATGAGAACACCACGAGCACGCCGGCGATTCCGACGGACGAGGTCACCACGATCCCGAACAAGCCATAGAACACGAAGTCCCACCAGCGGAGACGCCAACCCTCCGCGGCCGCCTTGTCCGGCTCGAGCGAAATCGTGAAGAACTTCTTGTGGAGCACCCAGTGGATGGCGCCGACAGCCGCATAGACGAGGCCGGTCCTCCAGATCTCGGACCAGGTCACCCAGAGGATCGTGCCCGTAAGAAGCTCCTCAACGTGCTCGGAGCCACGCGGGGCCTGGGCGGCAAGGAGAATGGTCCCGGCGGAGGCCGCTACGTACACGACGCCGATGAGGGCCTCCTGGGTGACGTACTCGTGCTCTACACGGGAAACGCTGAGCATGAATGCGCCGACGAGCGTGGCCCCCACGCTGATGCCGTAGGCGGCGGCCGACCCGGGCGCGTACCCGAGCAGCGTGGCGGCCGTGAACCCGAGCGCGGCGACCTGAGCGAGCGCCAGATCGACGAAGATCACACCGCGCGCGATGATGTGGATTCCGAGGTATCCGTGGATGCCGACCAGGATCAGCGCCGCCACGAGCGGCGCCAACATCAGATCGATCATCGCCTACAGGGCGGCACATTGCCGCCGAAGGCTGCGGCGAGACAGGATACCCACGAGTCGATGAGTTCGAAGTAGGTCGCCACCTCGGGCGCCCCATCGACGTGTTCGGGCACGATCAGCGCCCGAGCGCCGGCCCTGGTAGCGACCTGCTCTACCTGCCTGCGAGGGAAGTAGTTGGCAGCGAACAGGACGGGAATCCCGTTGTCCTCGATAAAAGCGATCACCTCGCCGACGTGCCCCGGCGACGGTGGAATGCCGGGCTTCCGCTCCACGTAGATCGCGCACTCGACGTCGAACCGGGCACTGAAATACGCCCAGTTCTTGTGGTAGCACGCCATCCGCTTCCCACGAAACGGCAGCCCCAGTTCCAGCCACCCACCCACATACTCCGTGAGTTGCCTACCGTCGAACGTTTGACCCCCGGCGAAGGACCAGAACCCGCGGGATCGAGCCAGCGAGAGCAGGACCTCCTTCCCAAGCATCTCGACGAGCCGGTCTCCGAATACGCGCGCCAGCAGCCGGTCCTCGAAGTCGACCATTCGAATCTCGTATCGAGGGCCGTTTTGCGGATCCACTCGTTTGAGCCCGGCCAGGATGTTCCGTCCGATCTGGATCCCGTTGATGGGGTCCGTGTGGACATGCGGGTTCCCGAACACGTGGACGTCCCCGCCCACCCGCGATGCCGACTCGGGGATGTCCAACAGATCGATCCCCGCGTATGCGACCACATGCCCGTCGGCCCCTTCCACCACGCGGGGGTTGTTCGCCCGTTCCATGAGGCCCGGCACCCAGAGCTCCAGGTCGAGTCCGGTCGAGACGAAGAGGTCCGCGCTCTGGAGCAGCCTCGCGAAGCTTGGGCGCGGGTTCACGAAGTGAACGTCTTCGTCTCCCCGCGCGATCGCGGTCACCTCCGCCATGTCTCCAGCGATCTCACGGGCGATCGCCGCATACGTCGGCAGCGTGGTGACGACCCGCAGGCGCTCCTGGGCGAGACCCGCGCCTGCGCTCATCGCCGCACATGCCGCAGCGATGACGAGCGCCCGAATGATCGCGGGAGCGGCCAGGGTGCAGCTCGTGATTCTCATGGACTCAGTATGTCTCGTGCCGGTGCGGGCCCACGGCCCACACGATCTGAAGGAGGACGGTGTGGTCTGCCTCGACTCCCGACCGCTTCAGGAAGTTGTACTGGAGACGGAGTCTCACCCACTCGCTCTGCCACCAGCTTACCGTCGGCACCAGTTGAAACGCCGTCGGGGCCGCCCCGTACCCGTCGAGCCAGTCCGCCCTCAGGCCCGTGATCCAGCGGCGACTCCAGCGCACGCTCGCCTGCCCGTATCCACCGTCGCCGGTCGAACGGTCCTCCCCAATGTCGCGCCGTGCCCAATACCATTCCCCCTTCAGCGTGAGCTCGCGATACCGTGACTGAGACGGCGGCGCCCAGCGAAAAGACACATCCACGCCGAGCAGCCCGGACGACAGGTCCAGGTCGCCATTCCGTCCCGTCACGCCGTTAACACCGAACTGAAGGTAGGTGCTGGGGCTGAGGTCCCAGAAGCTCTGAAGCCGGCCGAGGTAAGAGAAGCCGGTCCCTCCTTCGAAGAGCGGATTGGATGCCGCCGTCGCTTCGAACGTCACCGTCTGAGTGCCGGGCCCGGTGCCCACGCTCGGCAGCACCAGCGACGCCCCGGTCTGGATCAGCCCGTCGTCGCCGATGAACGCCGCCGGGGCCAGCGGGCGTTCGACCTCGAGGAGCGCATGCGTGTGCGTCCGGTTGTAGAGGCCCAGCTCCTGCCGGAACTTCCCGGCCTTGAGCCCGAGCGATCCGGGCAGGCCGACCCAGGTCAGGTAGCCCTCCTCGAGCTCGATGCCCGTGCCGTGTTCCTCTTCGCCGTCCGGACCACTCCCCTCCAGGACCTCGTTCCGTCCCGCGATCGGCACCTCCTCTTCGCGGGTGAAGAAGATCTTGGTGCGGGTGTACGGATCGAGCGCCGCCTGAAGCGAGAGCTCGAACTCCCTGGGCACGGCCGTGGCCTCGCTTCCCCCCTCTTCGGGTGCCAGCCAGGCCCCGACGATGTCCCCGGTCACGCTGATCTCCGGGTTGAGAATGCTGAGATCCCCGGTTCGACTCTCGTCCTGTTCCGATTCATCGGTGCCGGCCGCGGCCTCGGCGGCTTCGCGGGCGGCGCGCCGTAACGCCTCGAGCTCATCCTCCGGCGCCCCCGCCGCCTCCCTGTCCGCGATTACGCCCAGGAGGCTGTCCACCACGGCCTCGAGTCGACGCATCCGAGCCTCCAGCGAATCCGCCCGGGTCTCCTGGGCCTGCGCGACCCGGGGGGCCGCAAGGGCCGGCCCCAGGGCCAGGATCAGACACAGCAGCGAGGGAATACCGACGGGGAATGCGCCACGGATTGCCCGGCGCGTGCCGAGCGCTTTGTCGGAACCGATCGCCCGCGGGGGGGGCTCCGGCTCGGGAGGGTCGGGCCGAATCGGTTGCTGATTCATCGCGTGAAACGTAGCCTGACGAAGCGATCCGGAACACTCGGATGCCCGGCAGTTTGCCCGCCGGATCCCCCGGCTCCTCACCTCGAACGCGCGGTTTCTGACCACCATGCCCGTGTGGCCCGCAGTCACATTGTTCGCCCTCCTCGCGGGAGGCGCCGGCCTCGTGGGCGTGTGGCTCATGGCCCGTCATGAGACGTGGGCGCGGAAGCACACGTCCGAGCTCATCACGTTCGCGAGCGGGCTTCTCGTCGCCGGATCGCTGCTCCACCTGCTGACACGTGCGGGGGAGATGGCGGGCGCCTCGACGGCCATGATCTGGGCACTGGTCGCGTTCGTGGTCCTTTACGTTTCCGAGAACCACTTTCTTCCCCACCCTCACGCGCGGACGGAAGAGGATTGCGGTCACCATCACGCACACGCGCCGAACGGATATGGCTGGACAGCCGTCGCCGGGCTCGGCCTCCACTCCGTGCTGGATGGCGTCGCGGTGGGCGCCGGATTTTCCGAAAGCTACCTCACGGGGAGCGTCATCGTGGCGCTGGTCGTGTCGCACAAGCTTCCCGTCGGGATCGCCTCGATGGGCGTCCTGTACCACGGCGGAGCCGAGAAGGCGCAGGCCGTGCGCGCCAGCGTGTTCGTGGCGCTCATTACCCCGATCTCGGTGATCGCCAGCTACGCGTTGCTGCAGAACGCGAGCACTCCGGTGATCGGGTCGATCGTCGCGGCGGCCGGAGGCTCTTTCCTCTACGTCGGAGCGGCCGATTTGCTGCCCGAGGGTCAGGCCTCGGCGCCGGGGAAGAACACACTCGCCTTCGGGCTGGGTCTCGCCGTGATGGTGGTCGTGCTGATTCTCGTTCCGCATGAAACGCTCTAGCGGAGACCTGCCGGCTACTCGGCGAGCTCCATGACGTCCATCGCATCGATGCGACTGCGTCTCCGGCCCGACGGCGGACGCTCGAACGAATCCGGTTCCGCTGGCTGTCGACGGTGCCAATCGGTGGCGCGCTGGTATCCGGCGGCGAGTGCCAGGAGCCGATCCTCCGCATAAGGGAGGCCTCCGAATAGCGCGCCGATCGGGCGCGGGCCGGCTGTAGACGCGGCCTCGAACCCGATGGGGAAGGCGATGAGCGGCAGCCCGACCATGTCGAACGGAAACGGGGCCGTCTGAACGACGACATCGCACCGCGAGAACACGTCGTCCAGGATCGACTTGAGAAGCACGAGCCTGGCCCGTTGACCTCGCACGTACTCGGCCCCCGGGAGCAAAAGCCCGTTGATCCAGGGAGAGAGAGAGACTCCGAAACCGCGGACGTCCCGGCGAAGGTGCTCGAGGAAGATCTCCGACCGCTCGGGCAGGCGCACGTTATTGAACGGCCAGCCCGTCAGGGTGCTCCAGTGCGAGGGCTCATCGATCTCGATGAGCTCGGCCCCCATGGCTTCGAGCGTGGTGAGCATCTCGCGCCGCGCCTCCACCTCCACCTGTCGTCGCGCGAACGCCTCCTGCCCGCGCTCGGCACGCGGCGGAGTGCTCCCCACCCGGTCGCCCTGCTGCTGTTCGCGATCGCGCGCGGGCGGCGGAGTCGGATCGTCGAGGTACCCCGGCCAGACGCCGATCCGCGTCGGCCAGCGAAGCTCCCGCGATCCGCGTGGGGGCTCGGTCGCGGCGACGTAGTCGGGCACCGGCGGCAAGCCGAGAGAGCGAGGGTCCGCCGCGTCGGGTCCGGCCATGATCTGGAGCATGAGCGCCGCATCCCTCGCATCCCGGGCGAGCGGACCCACGTGGTCGCGGGTGTACGTCAGGGGCAGGATCCCCTGCAGCGATACCCTGCCCATCGTCGGCTTGATTCCTGTCAGGCCCTGGGCGTTGGAGGGATTCGTGATCGACCCCCCGGTTTGCGTCCCGGTCCCGCACGCGGCCATCCGGGCGGCGACCGAGGTGGCTGTCCCGCTGGACGAACCGCCCGGACTGACGTCGTCGTCGAACGGTGACCACGCGTTTACGGTCGTCCGCTCGCCGTCAGGGGTCGTCGCCGCGGTGGTGGCCAGCGGCCCCATCTGGGTCTTGCCGAGGAGGATCGCGCCGGCGTCCCGGAGCCGGGCCCAGGCCGTCGCGTCGAACGCCGGAACGAAGTCCTCAAACAGGTACGAGTTCGCGGTGGTCGGCACTCCCGCCGTGTAGAAGTTGTCCTTGATCGCGAGCGGAACTCCGGCGAGCGGCGTCCGGGCCCCGCCTGGGGCGGCCGCCGTGCGTCGTGCGCTCGCAAGCGCTTCCTCATCCAGGACGAGATTGAACGCGCGATAGTCACCATCCCACCGATCGATTCTGTCGAGACAGCTCTGGACGAGCTCTTCGGCCGACAGATCGCGCTCCCTGATGAGCTGCGCAGCCTCCACCACGGTGAGGTCGGCCGGCTCCGTCGCCTGGATCATGCCGGCCTTCGGCAGCTCGGAACGCAGGGCAGGTGTGTCGCCCGCGGCTGCGGGCCCCGGCCGGGAGGACACGAGCGCGACGGGCGTAAGGGCCGCCGTCGCCGTGAGCGCCGTCATGCGCTCGAGGAACGCCCGACGGTCGACCGTCGCATCGGTCGGCAGCCCGGGCAGCCCGTTACTCACGCGTCCACGCGAACTGCTCCGAGGGGTACATCGAGGGTGGCGGGCCGGCAGGGTCGAACTCGAAGTCCGCGATCGCTCCAGGTGTAGATCTCAGGAACTGTCGCGCGGAGCGAAGGATCCTCCGTCGGTCGGCCGGGGCGTCCGCGTCGTCCTCCGGGAGGACCGACAGGTCGACCCCGAGCAGGTCCAGGCGCGCGAGGATGTGGGCATCGAGCTCCTCGTCGGTGGGCGTCTCCGCCTCCTGTACTGAGTGCGTCATTTCTGCTCTCGTTTGCGACCACGTTCGAGCGAGCGTGGATCATGACAGAGCGGCCGCTGCCGCGCCACAGCCAGTTTGCTCGGCGCGACGGGCGTTTCTAGCTTCTCGGGCGCGCCTCCCGGGTGCGCTTTGGTCGAAGGGGCACGATCGGTCGGTCGCGAACGTTGTCCCCGGTGAACGACATCAAGAGGATCCAAAATTGATGACGATTGGAAGTCGCGCCCGGGTCGGCCCCGTCTGCGCCGCGCTCGCGATCCTGTGTCTGTCGGCAGGGCCAGCCACGGCGCAGCAGGCCGGAGAGCTTCGTGTCCGGGTCGTCGACACGCAGGGGGAGCCGATCGAAGAGGTCGACGTCAGAATCGTCGGTCTCGGCCGGGTGAGTCACCTCGAGTCAGGCGAGGAGGCTCGTTTCGAGAACGTCCCGGCCGGCACCTATCTGATCGAAGCGGAGAGCCTTCGCTCGGGTCGGGGGATCCAGCGCGTGGAGGTGACCGCCAGGTCGGTCACCGAAATCGTGATTGAAGTCTCGCTCTTCTTCCACGGAGATGATCTCGTCGTCTCAGTGGGCACGGAGGGCCGGCAATCGGAGCTTTACAGCCCCACGAACGTCGTTCAGGGCATCGATCTGCGCGCCTCGGCACAGGCGAGCCTGGGCGAGACCCTCGCGGGCGAGCCCGGAATCTCCTCTACGTATCACGGGCCGGGCAGCTCGCGCCCGATCATCCGCGGGTTGGGCGGTGACCGGGTGCGCATCCTGGAGTCCGGAGTCGGGACCGGAGATGCGTCCAGCACCAGCGCCGATCACGCGCCAGGGGTGGAATCGATGACCGCGGACAGGATCGAGATCATCCGCGGCCCGGCGACTCTCCTTTACGGCAGCTCGGCGATCGGAGGGGTGGTGAATGTGGAGGATGGCCGGGTGCCCGGGGAGCTGCCGGCGCACCCCGTCACCGGCTCCCTGATCGTGCGGGGCGGATCGGCCTCGAACGAGCGCAACGTCGCGGGTCGGCTCGATGGATCGACAGGCAAGGTCGCGTACCACGCGAGCGGCCTGTATCGAAAGACCGATGACTACTCGATACCGGGGTTCGCGGGCATTCAGCCCGGCGATGGGGTCGAGGGGACCCTCGCCAATTCGGCACTGGAAAACGCCCGGTTCGCGGCCGGGCTCTCATATGTCGGGGACAACGGGTTCATCGGCGGCTCGTTCTCAGGATACGATTCCGAATACGGCGTCCCCGGCGACCCGGCGGCTGTCGAGGGCGGCGGCGAGGGTGAAGAAGGGGACGTCGCGATCGATCTCATGCAGCGCCGCTTCGACGTCGAGACCGGCTGGCGCTTCGGCAGCACCTTTCTCAAGGGGATTACCGGCCGCTTCGGGCTCGCCGACTACCGGCATTTCGAGGTGATCGTGCCCGAGGACGGCGGGGAGCGGGAGATCGAGACTCGGTTCTTCAACAACGAGTGGGAAGGCCGACTGGAGGCTCAGCACAGCTTCGGCGGCACATCGAACGGCTCGCTCGGCGTGCAGGTCATCGACCGGGACTTCGAGGCGATCGGGGAGGAGGCGTTCGTGCCGCCGACCAAGACCACCCAGTACGCCGTCTTCCTCTTCGAGCAGTTCGATCTCGGAGAGGCCGTCGGGCTGCAGGTCGGAGGCCGGTTCGAGAACCAGCAGACCGACAACGCCGAAGAGAGCGTGTCTCGCGAGTTCAACGGTATCTCGGCCTCGCTCGGCGCGGTCATCGATGCGGCAGAGGGCCTCTCGTTCGTCCTGAACGGCGCCCGCTCGGTCAAAGCGCCCTCGGCCGAGGAGCTGTTCTCGAACGGACCGCACCTCGCGACGTTCACGTTCGAGCTC
>JAOTZH010000023.1 GCA_029861425.1 Gemmatimonadota bacterium | reverse complement strand
CAGAGGTCCAGCGTCCGCACGACGACTGGGGACGGGCCCGTGGGTCCGGCCACGGCGTCGGGATCAGACGTCGATCGCCTCGCCCGGCGACATGACGGTGATCGGAGCCGCGCCCGCCGTGGCCTCGACGAATCTCTCGGGGTCCACGTCGATCAGGTCGAAGGTGGCGAAGTGCATGGGGATCGCCATGCGTGGCCTGATCATGCCCACGGCCCGCCCGGCGTCTTCCGGACCCATCGTGAAATTGTCTCCGATCGGGAGGATGGCGACATCGACCTCCCCCTGGAGCAGCTCCATGTCCATCGTCAGGGCGGTATCGCCCGCGTGGTAGATCCGCGTCCCGTCGACGGTGACCACCACACCCGCCGGGTTCGTCGTGTAGGCCTCAGCGCCGTCCGCGTCGATCTTCCCGCCATGCAGGGCCACCGTGAGCTTCACGCGGCCGAAGGGGAAGTCCCAGCCGCCTCCGATGTGCATGGGGTGGACCTTTTCGATTCCCTGCACTTCGCCAGCGTAACTGGCCAGCTCGTAGGTCGCGATGAGTGTCGCGCCGGTCTGTCTGAGGATGTCGAACGCGTCGCCGATATGGTCCCCATGCCCGTGCGTGAGGATCAGATAGTCGAGGCGATCGTCGAAGTGCTCCGGGCCGACATCCGCCGTCCCGTTTCCGGTCAGGAACGGGTCTATGAGAATGCGGGTGCCGTCGGCGGCCACGATCTCGAAACAGCTGTGTCCGTGAAATGTCAGTGTCGCCATACCAGGCTCCTGTAGCGTGTGGGCGAGACCCTCAAACCGTTTCGTATTCCTCGATCGGGGGACACGCGCATACCAGGTTCCGATCGCCGTGCGCGTTGTTCACCCGTCGCACGGGCGGCCAGAACTTCGACTCGCGGGTCCACGGTGCAGGATAGGCGGCCTTCTCACGCGGGTATGCGTGATCCCACTCGTCGGCGGTCACCATCGCCGCGGTGTGCGGTGCGTTCTTGAGCGGATTGTCCTCCCGGTCGGACAGGCCCATCTCGATCTGCTGGATCTCGGCGCGGATCGAGATGAGCGCGTCGCACAGCCGATCGAGCTCGTACTTCGATTCGCTCTCCGTGGGCTCGACCATGATCGTCCCCGCCACCGGGAACGACATCGTAGGTGCGTGGAACCCGTAGTCCATCAGCCGCTTGGCGACGTCCTCGTCCGTGACCCCGCTCTCCTTCTTGAGCGGACGGAGGTCCAGGATGAACTCATGTCCGACGCGCCCCTGCTCGCCCTTGTAGAGCACTTCGAAGTGTTCCGCCAAACGACAGGCCATGTAGTTGGCGTTCAGGATCGCGCCCTCGGTCGCGGCCTTCGTGCCGTCGCGGCCGAGCATGGCGATGTACGCCCACGAAATGAGCAGGATCGAGGAGCTTCCCCACGGCGCGGAGGATACGGGGAGGACGCCTCGCTCGCCCCCGGTCTCCGTCAGGGGGTGGCCGGGCAGATAGGGCGCCAGCTCCTCCGTGACGGAGATCGGTCCCATGCCGGGTCCTCCTCCTCCATGCGGGATCGCGAACGTCTTGTGAAGGTTGATGTGGCAGACGTCGGCCCCGTAGTCGCCGGGGCGGGTCAGGCCGACCTGGGCATTCAGGTTCGCTCCGTCGAGGTAGACGAGCCCGCCGTGCTCGTGGACGATCCCGGTGATCTCCTTGATCGCCGACTCGAACACTCCGTGCGTCGACGGATAGGTGACCATGATCGCGGCGAGGTTTTCGGAGTGCTCCTCCGCCTTCGCGCGCACGTCGTCCACGTCGATATTCCCGTTCTCATCGCACTTGACGACGACGACGTCCATCCCCGCCATCACGGCGCTCGCGGGATTCGTTCCATGTGCCGACGACGGGATCAGGCAGACGTTTCGGTGCCCCTCGCCGCTGTCGCGGTGGCGCGCCGCGATGACCAGCAGGCCCGTGTACTCGCCCTGCGCGCCCGAATTCGGCTGTAGGGAGGTCGCCGCGAATCCCGTGATCTCCGAAAGCCACGTCTCGAGATCGTCGAAGATCTGCCGATACCCGGCGGCCTGGTCGGTGGGCGCGAACGGGTGTAGAGCGCCGAATTCGGGCCAGGTCACCGGGATCATCTCGGACGTGGCATTGAGCTTCATCGTGCACGAGCCGAGCGGGATCATCGCCGTGTTGAGCGACAGGTCCTTCACTTCGAGCCGGTGGATGTAACGCAGCATCTCTGTTTCGGAGTGGTACGAGTTGAACACCGGGTGCTCCAGATACCCGCTCGAACGAGCGAGGCCCGCCGGGTACCCGGGTTCGTCGAGGGCGGCCGCGATCCCCGCGGCGGCGCCGGCGAGCGGCTCCGTGTTGCCGAAGATCGCGAGGAGGTCATCGATATCTTCCTCGCGAACCGTCTCGTCCAGCGCGACGCCCACGGTGCCGTCCTCGAACGCACGCAGGTTGATGCCCAGCTCGAGGGCGCGCTCGACGAGCTCGTCAGCAGTGGTCCCCGACGGGATGACGCGGAGCGTGTCGAAGAAGACCTCGTGCGCGAGCCCGTGCCCGGCGCGGGAGATCCCTGCGGCCAGAACAGCGGTCATGCGACGGACCCGGTCCGCGATCGCCCGTATTCCGGAGGGTCCGTGGTACACGGCGTACATGCCGGCCATGATCGCCAACAGCACCTGGGCGGTGCAGATGTTCGACGTCGCACGCTCGCGTCGGATGTGCTGCTCACGCGTCTGGAGCGCCATCCGAAGGGCGGGGTCACCATCCGCATCGATCGACACCCCGATGATCCTCCCCGGCAGCCGCCGCTTGAACTCGTCCGTGGCGGCCAGAAACGCGGCGTGCGGCCCGCCGTAGCCCATCGGTACGCCGAACCGCTGCGAGTTGCCGACCGCGATGTCGGCGCCGAACTCGCCTGGCGGCGTGAGGAGCGCCAGCGAAAGCAGATCCGCAGCGACGACGACCCCGGCGCCGGCCTCCCGCAAGCGGGAGCACACGTCGGCATAGTCGATCACCGCACCGTCGGTCGTCGGGTACTGGAGCAGGGCGCCGAACACCTGGTCCGCATCGTCCTCCGTGCCAAACGCCTCGTGCGACCCGACCCGAACTTCGATCCCCAGCGGCTCGGCGCGACCCTTCACGACCTCGATGGTCTGTGGGTGGCAGGCCTCGGAGACCAGGAAGACGTTCCGCCCGCGTCCACGCGCCCCCACTAGCATCGACATCGCCTCCGCGGCCGCCGTGCTCTCGTCGAGCAGAGACGCGTTCGCGATCGGCAGACCGGTCAGGTCGATGACCGTGGTCTGAAAGTTGAGGAGCGCCTCGAGGCGCCCCTGCGAGATCTCCGCCTGGTACGGCGTGTACTGCGTGTACCAGCCGGGGTTCTCCATGATGTTTCGGAGGATCACGCCGGGCGTGAGCGTCCCGTGGTACCCGAGCCCCAGATACGACCGAAGCACGCGATTGCGACCCGCGAGCTCGCGGGCCCTCTCGAGCAGGCGACGTTCCGTCACCGCATCGGGGATGTCGAGGTCTCCTTCGAGCCGAATCGCTTCGGGAATGGCCTCATCGATCAACTCTCCGAGCGAGTCCAGCCCCACGGTCTCGAGCATCTCTTCGACATCGCTGCGGGAGGGACCGATATGACGGTGGGCGAACTCGCCCGAGGGTTCCATCTCAAACTGCATGTTGTCGAACCTTCAGAGGGTCAGGCGGGAGGACGGGGCATACGAACGGTCACGGGCCTCCCGGTAGGTATCGGGTATGTTTCTCAGCCTTCCCCGTTCTCACCGATCAAACTGCCGTACTGGTCGGGCGTGAGAAGTTCATCGAGCGCCGCACCGGGGTCGATTCGGAGACGAATCATCCAACCCTCCCCGTAGGGATCGCTGTTCACCAACGCCGGATCCGCCTCGAGGACGTCGTTCACCTCGACGATCTCGCCGGCGACGGGGCAGTAGAGCTCCGAGACGGCCTTGACCGCCTCGATCGTACCGAAGGCTTCGCCCTGTCCGAAGCTGTCGCCCGCCCGGGGCAGCTCGACGAAGACGACATCACCGAGCTCGCCCTGCGCGTAATCCGTGATGCCGATCAGAACTTCGTTCTCCCCCTCCGTCTCTTTCACGTACTCGTGTTCTTCGGTGTACTGGAGGCTGTCGGGAATGTCGGACATCGGTTCCTCGCGGACGTGGTCGATGCGGGTTTCGGGGGGGGAGAATACCCGAGCCGCGAGCCGAGCGTCAAGAAAGGTCGGGGCGCTGGCGGGGACGACCGGCGTCGCTTCCGGTCAGGTGTCTGAACCGGGCGGGAGCGACCCTCTGCGCGCCGCCTTCTTTTCCGCCTTGAGCCGCTTCCTGGCGTCGCGCTCCGTTTCCCCGCGCTGTCGCTCCTTGATGTCCACGCCGCCCATCAGGACCAGTCCGTTGATTCGGATGACCGGGGCGTTCGGGTCCGCGGGCGTCCGATCGACGGGCTTGCCCCAGCCCCCCATGATCGCGATTCCGTTCGACTCGACGTGGACCCCGGGCGGAACGATGATCTCCGCTCCTCCCATGATGGAGAAGAGGGTCACCGAGATCTCCTGCGACGTGTAGGTCGCCTCCCGAAAGTCGAGACTGGCGCTCCCCATTAGGGTGAGCACGGTCGTGTGCTTCGCGGGGATCCAGTTGCCGCCGCGCTCCGTGCCCCCCATGACGGCCGCCATGAAGTCGCGCTCCTGGACGGGCCTCGACGTGTCCACCGAGGCGCTGGGCGCCGGGGCCGGGAGCGTGCTGTCGACGGCCTCGGCCTCCGCTCCCCGGCGGAGTTCGGGCAGATCCTGCTCGAGAGCCACGAGCTCGTTCCGCGCTTGGGCGGCGTACGCCAGATCCAGACGCCGTTCGAACTCGTCTGTTTCCAGGTGATCGGCCGCGAAATGGGCGCAGAGCCGGTCGACGGTCTTCTGCCGCTCACTCGGCGGAATCGGCTGGACGGGGAGGTCTGTCATCGTGGGATGATTCTCGGGCAGGCGCGGGACCCGAGCAAGCCGCCGATTCGACGGGGGAGCTTGCCCGCGACGCCTGGGTTATACAACATGAAGTCGTACATGGTGCCCCATCTGTTCACTCTTGGAAGGAGGTGATCTAGTGTCAGCAGGAAGTAGAACCGGGTCTGACTCGGCACGGGCAAGCGATCGCCTCAGCGTGGCGTAACCGGGTACACCCGGTGGCGTTGAAGTAGTCGTAACGCCGGCCCTGAGCCTGCGGTGTTAGAGGCATCGCGTCGAGTCAGGTCCAGCTGAAAAACGGTCGGTCGCAGGCTTTCGAGCCTGCGGCCGATTCGTTTATGCGGGTGTGTCCTCAGCGGGAAACGTCCATGGCGCTTTTCAGCAAGTACAGCGGAGCGGGGAACGATTTCGTCATCGTGCGCGGTGAGGAGGTCGGCCTGCGCGATGCGACCGCTCTGGCGCGACGCATTTGCTCACGCAGATGGGGGGTCGGGGTGGACGGCCTGATCCTCGTTCGTAGCCTCAGCGAGGAGTTCATCCGAATCCGCTTCTTCAACCCGGACGGGTCGGAATTCGGCACCTGCGGGAACGGGACGCGCTGCGCGGCCCGGTATTCCCACGATCGAGGGCTCACGGGTCCGGAACTCATGATCCACACCGACGATGGAGAAGTCAGGGCGCGCGTGGCCGGGAGTCAGGTCGACCTCGACTACGCGCTCGATGCGAAGATCGAGATGCGGCTGGAGCTAGAGGTCGACGGGTCGCCCCGGCCGGCCTGGCTGGTGTGGATGGGGACTCCACACCTGGTCGTCGAAGTGGAGGACGTCGAGCTCGACGAGTTCGACGAGGTGTGCGCCCCGTTGCGCTCGCACCCCGAGATCGGACCCGAAGGAGCGAATGTCGATCTCGTGTCCGTGGGGGACGGTGAGCTTCTGATCAGGACCTTCGAGCGCGGCGTGGAGGGTGAAACCCTGGCCTGCGGGAGCGGGTGTATGGCCACGGCCTTCGCGTTCGCGGATGCCGGGGTGATCGAGACGCCCGTCGAGCTCCGCACTAGATCCGGTACCGTTCTGAGGGTCGACATCCTGGAGGAGGGCCTGATCCGACTCGGTGGTCCCGCGGACCACATCTTTGACGGCGTCCTCCCAGATCAGCCCATCTGACGGCCCGACCCCGCGGGCCGGGGACGCCCACGTTACTGCTCTTGCCCGGGCACTTCTCGACTGGTTCGACTCGCGCGAGCGGGACGTCGCCTGGCGACACGAGAGGGACCCGTACCGCATCTGGGTCGCGGAGGTCATGGCGCAGCAGACCCGGGTCGGCACGGTCGCGTCCTACTACGCGAGATTCACCGAGCGATTCCCCACGGTCTTCGCGCTGGCCGAAGCCGACCTCGACGAGGTCCTCCATGTCTGGCAGGGGCTCGGCTACTACGCGCGCGCTCGGCACCTGCATGCGGCGGCGGGACAGATCGTCGAGCGGCACGGTGGTGAAGTTCCGTCGGACGTCGAAGCGCTACGCTCCCTGAGCGGGGTCGGGCCCTACACGGCGGGGGCCGTGGCCAGCATCGCGTTCGGTGTGGCCGAACCGGCCGTCGACGGAAACGCGCGGCGGGTGATCTCCCGCCTCTTCGACCTCGAACGGTCCACACCGGCCCGCCTGGATACGCTTGCCCGCTCGCTCGTGGACGCGGCCGTTGACCGTCCGGCGGAGATGAACCAGGCGATCATGGACTTGGGCGGATCGGTGTGCAGTCCCCGCAGACCGGCCTGCGGGGACTGCCCCGTGTCGTCCGGGTGCCGGGCGTTGGCGGCCGGAACGGTTGCCCTGCGACCACCGCGACGGGAGCCGCGATCGAGCCCGATTCGAACCGCCGCTTCGGCGGTCGTCTGGCGGGACGGTGCCGTGCTCTTCGTCCGCAGGCCGGAGCGGGGACTTCTCGGCGGGTTGTGGGACTTCCCCGGCACGAAGCCGGAGGAGGGTCCTGTGGCGCCGGGGGACGCCGGGCTCGTCGAGGAGCTTCGCGACGCACACGGGATCGTGATCGCCCCGCTCGAGCCGGCTGGCGAGGCCTTTGCCCGGATCCGTCACGCGTTCAGCCATTTCCATCTGGAGCTGGTGCTGTTCGAGACGCGATGGATATCGGGCAAAGCCGGTTCGGTCGACGATCAGATGGCCGGATCGGCGACCGGATACGCCTGGGTCACGCCCGACCGTTTCGAGAAGTTCGCAGTGCCCGCCTACCTGCGGTCGCCGCTCCGGTCGCTCGGCCAGGGCGCTCGGTAGCCGAGCTCTTCCAGGTGTTCGAGGTGGGCGAGCAGGGACAGCTCGGCCGCTTGCACCACCCCTGGAGGGATGTCGCCGTACACCGCGTCGCGCAGCTCCGACACGCTTCGCGCGCCCGCCTCCAGGGCGGCCTGCACCTGCGACGATCGCTCGCGGCGGTGGGCGGCGTACTCAGCCAGCCTGGCCGCGGCGTCGCCCACCACAGGTCCGTGACCAGGGAGCAGCCTCCTGGGCCTCAGCGAGCCGAGTCTCGCAAGACTGGCCAGATATGCCCCCACGGATCCATCTGGGTGCGCGACCATGCTGCTCCCGCGGCCGAGCACGAGGTCTCCAGTGAGGACGTCCCGAGTGGGAAGGAGCATGAACGCCAGATGGTCGCCCGAGTGGCCCGGAGTCTCGAGGGCGTGGAGCACGAGGCCGCCAGCGCGCTCGTCGAGGACGATCTCGTCGCCATCCCGGAGGGGCGTCCCGTCGACGCCAATCCGAGCCAGTGTTTCCGCGGAAGCGTACAGGCGCCCCCAGCGTTCGACCGCGCTGGCCGACGCCGCGGAATGGTCGATATGGGCGTGAGTCAGGCAAACGGCAGCGACGTCCCGCCCGTTCACGGCCCGCGCGACACGATCGAGGTGCGCGGGATCGTCCGGGCCGGGGTCCACGATGGCGACCACGGCAGTCCCGACGATCCACGTGCGGGTCCCATCGAGCGTCAGCGGGCCCGGATTCTCCGCCGTGACCGATAGCACTCCCGACCCGAGGTCTTCCGTCCGCCCGGCCGAAAGGCTCTGTTCCGCGGACCCCTCCGTCACGAGCGTTCCGGCATCCGCGGGCGGACGGTGTTCCCGTCGACATCGAGAAACGGTTCAATCGATGTGACCGAAGACGTGCCCAGAACTCGGACCGCTTCGTCCAGATGATCGAAGGCAGACAACTGCTGAACCGTCTTCCATGTGGGAAACAGCATGGGCAGCCGACCCGCCGTGAACTCCGCCAACGCCGCTCGCGGCGTCACCCAAGTGAGGCCGTCATGCTCCTCGGTGATCGTGACGTCCTCGCTCCGGCTCGACAACGCGACCAGGAAGAACAGCGCGTCGTAGCGGCGGGCGAGCCGTCGGGGGGTCACCCACCGCGCGAAGTAGGTCAACGGCGCGTGGAGGAACGTGAGGCTTCGATCGCGGACCACATCCTCGAAGGTCACTTCCTCCGCCAGCAGCTTGTGGCGCAGGACCTCCAGAGCATCTAGGCGCTTCAGCTCCTGGTCCGCCAGCAAGATTCCCGTCTCCTCGAAGAGCTCGCGGATGCCGGCGGTCGCGGCGGGCAGGCCGTCCGGTGGAAGATTGGACGGTCGGTGCATGCGGGATCGCCAGAATTCCGAGCCATCGGCGTCATCGACGACGCCGCCCGGGAACACATACGCGCCAGCCGCAAACCGGCTCGCCAGGGGCCGCTTCAGGAGAAGAAGCTCGAAGAGGCCGCTACTTCCGGGTCGGGCGATGACGGTCGTGGCGGCGAGACGTGGAGTCGCCGGAGCTGCGCCCTCGGGGAGGTGGCCACGCGCGAACTCCTCGCGTTCGATTCGGCCCTGAATGCTCTCTTCGCTCGGCTCCGTCACGCGATCGCGGCCACAGAGGCAAACACGATGACCATTAAACCGAAGAGAAGGGCGAGCGGAATCATCAACGCGAGGAGGATCACGGCCACCGCGGCCCCGGTCGTCATCCTGTGGGCGTGGCGAAGCCCGATGCCGGTGAGGGCGAGTGTCCAGAAGAACCCGACGATCGCGCCGAGGACGGGGACGACCGCGAATATCGACGGACCGGCACCGTAACACACCGCCCGCATCGTCGCCCGAAATCCTCTTCGGTCGCGCCCAAAGACGATGACCAGGAGATGAACCAACCCGGACCACAGCACGAGACCGATGATCGCGACGAAGGGTGCGGCGAAGAAGTTGATCAGGGCGCTGGCCGCGGGAGAAAGCGCCAGCAGCGGGTCAGGATCCTGGAATCCCAGCGGGAACCCGATCGCGGTGAACGCGGCGCTCCACCAGAGAGAGAAGATCGCCCCGATGATCGCGATGATCAGGTAGTAAAGGATGGGTCGGGCCGCGGCTTCGTCCCAGGAGACACCGCGAAAGAAGCGATCGGGGCGGAACAAGCTCTCCACCCACGTATCGATCAGGTTTCTCGGAAACGCCGTCCCGTCTCTCTCCCACGCGGGGGCGATCGCTCCAGGAGCGTCCACCCCACCGGGGCCCGCGTCGGCGGGGCCCGTCCCGCCGCACAGGGGACAGGTGGCGAACGAAGGCGCTTCGTACCCGCAGTGCGAACAGATGGCCACGGCTTTGTCGCGAACCTCAGTCCAGAAGTCTCAGCGGCATGACGAGACAGAGGTAGTCCGGATCGCCGCCCGCGGGCGAGAAGGTTGCGGCCCGCTCCGGAGCCTTGAACGTGATCCGCACATCCTCGTCCGGCATGAAGCGCAGGATTTCGAGCAGATAGGTGGCGTTGAAGCCGATCTCCAGCGTCTCGCCGTCGTAGTCGAGCGCCAGCTCGTCCTCCGCCTCGCCAAGATCCGGTGTTTGCACACGAAACCGAAGAGCACCCTTCTCGAAGCTCAGTCGGACCCGGTGCGTCTGGTCACTCGCGACGACGGCCATCCGCTTGATCGAGGCTTCGAGCGCAGCGCGGCTCGCGACCGCCTCCTTGTCGTTGTCCTTCGGAATCACCTGGTCGTAGTTCGGGTACGGTCCTTCGATCAGCCGGGTGAAGACCATCCGGTCTTCCGATCGGAAGCCGAGGTGATTCTCCGAACGGGCGATCTGAAGATCATCATCCGCAGAGTACAGCTTTTCGACTTGCTGGAGCGCCTTCGGAGGGATGATGAGGTCGGCCTCGGGGGCGCCCGCGCCCTCGAGCGTTTGGCGCATCTTGGCGAGGCGGTGTCCGTTCGTGGCCACCATCACCGAGCTCCCGGCTTCGAGCTGCCAGAGGACGCCGTTCAGGATCGGCCTGCTCTCCTCGTTCGACACCGCGAAGCTGGTCCGCTGGATCAACTCCTGGACGTCGGACGCCTTCATCGTCCAGGATTGACTGAAGTCGACCTCCGGGAACGCGGGGAACTCATCTTCGGCGAGCCCGTAGAGCTTGAACCGACTCTTCCCGCACTCGAGCGAAACCTGCGCCCCATCCGTGGTGACCTTGACGGGCGCGTCTTCGAGCACGCGCGCGATCTCGACCAGCTTCTTCGCGGGGACGGTCACGGCGCCTGGTTCGGACACGTCCGCGGGGACGGAGAGCGAGACGGAGATATCCAGGTCGGTTCCGCTCAGCTGGACGGCTCCGTCTTCTGCGCGCATCAGGATGTTGGACAGGACCGGGAGGGTGGTGCGCGTCGGGATCGCCGATGCGACCGCTCCGAGCCCCGACTGAAGCGCCTCCCGCGTGATCGAGAATTTCATTTCCACTCCGTGAACGTGAACCGGGATCGCCGGCCGCGCCGGCGGAGTTTCCGCTTTTCCCCCAGGGATGTACTGGGGGGGTTTATGATATACATATCATCGTCGTAGTAGTAGGGCCGGGGGGAATGTGGGAAAGCCCCTGATCGGTCCAATCCGTGCGGCGATCCGAGCATCGGCCGCGTGGAAAAACCGGGGCGGCGGTCGACGGTTCGGGGAAGGCTCGGTCCCCCGATCGAAGGTGGTGTGAACAACGGCTTGTTGATCCACGGGTTCTCCACGATGCCAAGGAGAATCTGAAGGCGTCTTCCGCACCCACGGGCCCGACCCCGATCGCCCGGACGCGGCTCAGCGCTGGAACAGCTCCTCCTGAAGTTGACGGACGCGACTACGGAATATGGTGTCGGCCGCCATGTCCGCCTCGACCTTGTTCACCGAGTGGATCACGGTCGAGTGATCACGCCCGCCGAATAGCCCGCCGATGTCCGAGTATGGCAGATCCAGGTTCGTCTTGATCAGGTACATCGCTACCTGACGCGGAATCGTCACGGTCCGGTTGCGGCGTTTCGACATGAGAGCTTCGACCGAAACACCCCAGACCTCGGCCGTGCGCGACCGGACCTGTTCTGGCGAGACGACCATGATCGGTTCGAGGACGTTCGATTGCTCGGGCCCCAGGGCGTCGCTCGCCATCTCGAGCGAAATCTCGCGACGAGTAAGCGAGGAGAACGCGAGGAGCTTGATGAGTGCTCCCTCCAGTTGTCGCACGGAGGTCCTGCGGTTGCGGGCCACGTACTCGATGACGTCATCGCCGATCTGGATTCCGTCCTCTTCGGCCTTCTTGCGAAGGATGGCCGACCGGGTCTCGAGATCCGGCGGCTGAATGTCGGTGACGAGCCCCCACTCGAATCGCGAAACCAGGCGTTCCTGTAGACCGGGGATGTCCTGCGGGGGGCGGTCGCTCGTGATGACGATCTGCTTGTGGGCGTCGTAGAGGGCGTTGAAGGTGTGGAAGAACTCCTCCTGTGTCCCTTCCTTGTTCCCGATGAAGTGAACATCGTCGACCAGGAGAACGTCGATCCGCCGATACCGCGCTCGGAACTCCGCCGTACGTCCGCCCTGGATGGCGGCGATCATCTCGTTCGTGAACTGCTCCGAGGGGACGTAGGCGACTTCGCGTCCCGGGAACGTCTGGAGGATCGCGTGCCCGACAGCATGCATCAGGTGCGTCTTCCCGAGCCCCGTGCCCCCCCAGATGAAGAGCGGGTTGTAGGCCGCCGCCGGCGTGGAGGCCACACGCTGACACGCGGCGGAAGCCAGCTCGTTGTTTCCGCCGATCACGTAGCGGTCGAAGGTGTAGCGCTCGTTCAGGGCTGTCGCGGCTTCGGGGCGGCCCGCCTCACGGGCGGTGGGTGTCGTGGGAGGCGCGCCCATGACGTCCATCGGCGCGTCGGGGCCGGCGTCCTCGCCGATCTCAGGAAAATCGAGTCGGCCGTCCGCGCCCTGGTGCTCGAATCGCAGGAGCAACGAACGCCCGAGCTCCCGTTCGCCGATGTCCCGCAAGAGCTGTCCGTACTTATCCTCGACCCACTCGACGGCGAACTTCGTGGGAGCCGAAACGACCAGCGTGTCGTCCGACAGCGAAACCGCTTCGGTCGATGCGAGCCACGTCCGATACGTTTGCTCGGGAAGCACGCTCTGCGCGGAGGCGCGGATCCGGGTCCAGACTTCGCTCGCGGTCAGTTCCATCCCACCGGGGGGTGTGGCCAAGAATGAAATGGGGCGGATGATTGTAGATGGCCGCTCCAGCGGGTGTCAATCAAGTGCGTCCGGACCTGGATTCGTGGGGCCGAGGCGCGAAAAGAGGGAGCTCGGCGGAGGTGCACCGTCCTCTCGGTCGTAGCGCCAGGCCGTATTTTGATTGACAGTCTGCGTTTTCGCGTCTACCGTTATGGGCTCGATTCGGAACCAGGTTCCTGGAAGGATTGATGGGAAAGCCCACATACAACAAGCCCACCAACCGGAAGCGCGTGCGTGACCACGGATTCCGCGCCCGGATGAAGACGAAGGCCGGACGGAAGGTCCTGTCGCGGCGCCGAAGGAAGGGCCGGCGTCGGCTGACGGTCAGTGACGCACTCTTCTCGAAGCGACGAAGCCGGTAGGGAGAGACGTCCTGGCAGAGGCAGCCAGCGTCTCCCCGCCACGGCGCGGCTCCGACGTGCCAGCGATATCCGTCGCGTTCTCCGAACCGGACGGCGCATGTCCGGCTCGCTCGTGGACGTCATCGCGGCTCCGTCGCTCCACTCTCATCCTCGCGTCGGGGTCATCGTGCCTCGCTACGGGCACTCGGCGGTCGCCCGGAATCTCGTGCGTAGACGACTCAAAGAGCTCGCGCGGACGGAGTGGATGCCGCAGGCACGAGCCGCTGGTAGCGGCGTAGACGTGATCATCCGGGCGAAACCCGCGGCATACGACGCGTCGTACGAAGGTCTCCAGGACGCCCTCAACGCCCCACTCAGCAGACTATGCGAGCGGTAATCCTACTCTTGATTCGCGGATACCAGACGGTGATCTCGCCCTGGTTGCCGGCGAGCTGCCGGTACACGCCGAGTTGCTCGGAGTACGCCCGCGTGGCCGTGGAAACCCATGGCGCGGCGCGAGGGAGCTGGATGGCCGCCCGGCGCCTCGCCCGATGCCACCCCTTCGGCCCGCATGGACATGACCCGGTGCCACCGGCCGTGCACGGAGCCAGCGGGTCGGACGGCACGGACTCCGCCCGCGCGTCGCACCGGGGGGCGTGCTGATGGAACGCCGGCTGCTGCTCGCGATCGGACTGATGGTAGGTCTGATGGTGCTCAGCAACGTGATCTTCCCACCGGCCCGGGGACCCGTCGCGGAGGGCGCGGACTCGACGCTGGTCGTCACATCGCCGACGGTCGATGAGGGCGACCAGGCGGAGGGGGACGAGACGGCCGGGGCAGTGCCCGCGGAAGAGGCCGTGGGGCAGGAAGCCGCGGCTCTGGGGGACCGGTTGGGGGAGGCCGCCGCCGCCGAGGCCCCGACCGTGGCGCAGGAAACGGCGACGGGCGCCGCACAGACCATTTCCGTGCGGTCGGAGCTGTACGAGTACGTCTTCGACACGCGCGGGGCCCGCCTCGTTCACGCAACCATGAACGAGTATCCCAACTTCGCGCCGGACCGGGATGTGGATGGTCCCGTGGACCTCATCCGTCCCGGGGACGCTCTCCTCGGATACACGCTCGCGATGGGTGGGGATACGGTTTCGCTCCGGGACATCGTGTTCGGGTCCTCCGGCGACGACATGGAAGTGACGAGGGAGGGCATGGAGCTCGCCTTTAGCGCCCCCCTCGGCGCCGAGGGCGTCTCGTTCGATGTCACCTACAGCTTCTCGCCGACCGACTACCGAATCGACATCCGGGCCGGACTCCGGAACGTGGCGGGTCAGGGGTACACGGTGCTGACGGACCTTGGCCGAGGACTGCGGTCGAACGAAGCGACGCCCCGGGAGGACCTGGGGCAGATGGCCGTGGTGACGCGAACACGGACCGGGTCCATCTCCTCGGAGAAGCTCGATCTCGATGCCGGCGAATGGTTGGTCGTCGAAGGCGGGCCATTCAACTGGGCCGCGTCGAAGTCGAAGTACTTCCTCGCCGCAATCGTCTCGGACGAGCAGGGGCCGGGTCTCGGCGGGGTGTTGTTGGCGGGGCTCGACGAGGGCGACGCGTCGGAGATTCGAGTCGCGCTGCCGGTTCCGGGCGGCGCCGACGGCTTCGAGATGCTCGCGTACGTGGGGCCGCAGGACCACGATCGGCTGCGTGCGGTCGGCCAGGAGCTGCAGAACGTGAACCCGTTCGGGTGGCGGATTCTGCAGTGGTTCATCCGGCCGTTCGGGGGCCTGGTGATCGACGTCCTGGTCTGGATGCACGAGACGTTCAACCTCGCCTACGGCTGGGTGCTGATCCTGTTCGGGGTGGTCACACGCATCGTGCTCTTCCCGCTGTACCAGATCTCCATGCGCTCGCAAATGAAGCAGATGGCGCTTCAGCCGGAGATCAAGGGGATCCAGGAGAAGTACAAGGAGGATCCGCCGAAGCTGCAGCAGGAAATGATGAAGGCCTACAAGGAGGCGGGAGTCAGCCCGCTCGGCGGCTGCCTGCCGATGATGCTCCCGCTCCCGATCCTGATCACGCTCTTCTTCGTGTTCCAGAACACGATCGAGTTCCGAGGGGTGCCTTTCCTGTGGCTGCCGGACCTCTCGCTGAAGGATCCCCTGTACATCGTTCCGTTCTTGATGGGTGGATCGATGCTCCTGCTGAACTGGATCGGTCAGCGCGGCATGGAGACGAACCCGCAGATGAAGATGTTCACCTACGTACTGCCGGTCGTCTTCACGTTCATGTTCGCCCAATTCGCCGCGGGGCTGAATCTCTACTACTCGGCTTCCAACATCGCGTCGCTCCCGCAGCAGCTCTACCTGTCGAAGGAGCGCCGCGCGCACCAGGCGAAGGCGAAGACGAAGACGAAGACCAAGGACGCGGGCGGCGGTGGTTCTGGGGGTGCGTCAGGTAAGAAGCCGGCCGGCGGGAAGCGCGGACAGACGAAGACCGGCGGTACGCGCCCGCGAGGAAAGCGCAGCTAGCGCCCCTCTGTCAGGCCCCGCGGTGCGATCAGGACCTGCGGTACGAGAAGAGGAGCCCAATCAGAGTCTCGTCTTCGCGGAAGAACTGCCCCGCCCGCGAAGGCCCGGTCCCCAGGTGCACCCCGAGCCTGGCGTTACGCCCCAGGGCGACGCCCGCCTCCGCGGTAATCTGCGGCGTCCAGTCGAGTTCGGACCACATGAAGGCATCGACTCCGACGTAGGGCCGCGCCCACCGCTCGCTCTCCAGCTCCCACTCGGACCCCGCCCGGAAGGAAACCTTCTCGAAGGGCAACGCACTGCGGACGATGAACCCTGGCCCGCCGAACACGATCAAGCCGCTCACCGGCGCCACCTGGAACAGGAAGTCGAACCCTTCCCTGCTGGTGGAGATGAGCTCGCGGGGGTTCTCGACGAGGAACTCATCTCCGAGGTGAGAGCTTTCGTGATACGCCTCGACGCGCAGGGCCATACGCCCGTAGCGCGCGCGGACGTAGCCGCCGACGCGAAAGGTGATCTCGACGAACAGGTTGTCGAGACTCTCGAGCTCGAAGCGAGAGGCGGCCTTCAAGTGGAATGAACCGGAGAGCTCGAAACGTTCTTCCGGTCGCTCGAGGATCCAGAACGACCACCGGTCGCCGAAGTCGCCGAGTGCAACCCATTCCGACCGGTCGCCCCGCGAGACGTGGATCGCCCCGATCCGGTAGACGGACTCCAGTGGCGAGACCGTCGGCATCCGGAAGGGGTGGCCGTTCGGGTCGGTGACGCCCGTGTCGGAACGGGGTTGAGCCTCCGCCTCCGACGCGATCAGGGAGGCGCAGGCCAGCGTGAGGATCGTCGGCACGAGTGCCATGCGTCGCCGTGAGCTCATGCGGGAGGAACGTGCGGGCATCGCCGGCGCGCGACAACCACGTCCCTTCCCCTCTCACGACGGTTACCTTCGCGCCATGGCCGCACACCTGGATGACACGATCGCCGCGATCTCCACTGCCCCCGGTCGCGCGGGCACGGCGTTGATCCGGATCAGCGGGAGTCACGCGCTCGCGGTGGCCGAGGCGATGGGTGTCGTCGGGCTCGAGCCGCGCCGTGCGACCACGGCCCCCGTGCGACACCCTGACGGACGCCGTCTGGATCGGGCGGTGGTCACGCACTACGCCGCGCCGGCCTCCTACACGGGCGAGGACGTCGTCGAGATCAGCAGCCACGGAGGGGTTCTCGTCCCGGAGCTCATCCTCGATGCCGCATGCGCGGCGGGAGCCCGACTGGCGATGGCGGGCGAGTTCACGAGACGCGCATACCTGAACGGCAAGCTGGATCTCGTACAGGTCGAGGCGACCCAGGATCTCATCGAGGCAACGAGTCCGGCACATCACGCGGCCGCGCTGTTTCAACTGGACGGAGCGCTGTCGCGCCGGGTAGAGGAGCTGCGGGCGGCCGTCGTCGAACTACGGGCTCTGCTGGCGTACGACATCGACTTTCCAGAGGAAGACGACGGGCCCGTGCCGCGGGCCCGTATCCAGGCCGCGGCGAGCGAGGTTCGGACGCGGATCCGTCAGATGCTGTCGCTCGCCCCAGAGGGAGAGCGCCTGCGAGATGGAGTCGTCGTGGTGCTCGCGGGTGCGCCGAACGCCGGTAAGTCCAGTATTTTCAACAGCTTACTGGGTTCGCAAAGGGCCATTGTCACCGAGATCCCCGGGACGACGCGAGACGCGATCGAGGCGGACACCTCGATCGAAGGGTTTCCATTCAGGCTGGTCGACACGGCCGGTGTCAGGCCGGACGCGGAGCACATCGAGCGCCTGGGGATCGAGGTGGCCCGGCGTTACCTCGCGAGCGCGGACGCGGTCTTGCTCTGTGTTGAGATGGGCCGCGAGTGGACCGACGAGGAGCGAGCGCTGGCGGCCGAGGTAGGGGCGTCGGGTGCGGACTTGATCGTGCTGAGGACGAAGACCGACCTGACCGGCGAGGGGGTCGTGTGTCCGGAGGGCGAGCTCCGGGTGTCTGCTCGGACCGGCCTGGGGATCGAGGCGCTACGGGACCGGCTGGCGGAGTCCGGCTTCGGAGGTCTGCGCCGACGTGCCGAGCCGGCCCTCGTGACCCGCGCCCGGCAGGCTCGGGCGCTCGAGCGAGCCGCGGCGTTCGTCTCGGAATTCGAGGAGGCGATCGAGAATGGCCTCCCGGCGGAGATCGCCGACACTCACCTGGCGGACGCGACGCTTTCGCTTGAGGAGATCGTTGGCGCCACCGACGTCGAGGACATCCTGGCCGCGATCTTCGAGACGTTCTGCGTCGGAAAGTGAGCTGCGTTCCGTCGCGGGACCGCCCAGTCAGGCCGCCCGCTGACACCTCGTGCAAAGGATCGTCTTCCGGCCGGTGATCCGGACGGAGGTCAACTCGTGCCGGCAGCGCGGACAGGGCCCGCCGAGACCCTTCGAGTTGATCAGCCAGCCGGGATCGGCATGGGCCGCGGTCCAGTGGAGCGTAGCCCGCCGAAGAACGCGCCTCAGATACCGGTGTACCCGGTGGAGCTGCTCGGGAAGGATGTTCACGACCTTCTCGTCGGGGCGCAGGCCGGCCTGGAAGCAGATCTCGTCGGCGTAGTCGTTCCCGATCCCGGCGATGATCTTCTCGTTCATCAGGAAGCCCTTGAGCGTCAGGCGTGAAGCCCTGCTGGCGAGCTCCGAGAAGCGGTCCGGCGTGAGCTCCTCGCTCAGCGGGTCTATCCCGAGCCTCCGAAGGGCGCCCGAAGCGGATTTTTCGTCGGTGCGCACCGCCTTGACGACGCCCTCGGAACCGGAGGAGCTGAACCGCAACTCACGGCCAGCCGCGAACTGCAGGCGAATCTTGGTCCTCTCGGTGGCGGGCGCGGTCTGGGACTCGAGTCGGAGCAGCCCGTCGTCCCCCATGTCGAACAGCATGCTGTAGTCGGACCGGAAGCGCAGAACGACGTAGCGGCCGTGGCGCTCGACGGCATCGATCGCCTGGCCTTCGAACTGCTCTTCCACCAGTTCCATATCGAGCTCGACGACATCCACGTCGTCGAGCAGCACGCACGAGATCGTCTTTCCCGTCGTGTAGCCTGCGATCGTGTCGATCATTCGTTCGACGTCTGGGAGTTCTATCATCAGAGACGGCTCCGGCGGTCGTTTCGAGGCATGGAAACGGGGCTTACACCATACCTCGAATAAAGTGCCGAAACCGGGCTCCTGGTTCCCCCAGGCGACCGGTGCTCCTATAGTCCGCGCCATGAAATATGACGTACTCGTGATCGGAGGAGGGCACGCCGGGGCCGAGGCCGCGAGCGCCTCGGCTCGTCTGGGTGCAAGGACGCTTCTCGTCACTTCGTTCCTTGCCCGGGTGGGTCAGATGTCCTGCAACCCCGCGATAGGCGGGGTTGCGAAGGGGACCGTGGCTCGAGAGGTGGATGCACTCGGCGGGTTGATGGGACGGGCAGCGGACCGAACGACGCTTCACTTCCGCATGCTGAATCGGTCGAAGGGGCCGGCCGTTCGGGCTCCACGGGCTCAATGCGACCGAGGGCTCTACCCTCGAGAGATCCGGCGGCTCCTGGAGGAGCAGGCGGGTCTCGATCTGTACCAGGGCACGGTCGATCGCCTGCTGATGTCCGGGGACCGCGTCAGGGGCGTCGTTTGCGCCGATGGGAGTCGCTTCGAGGCGTTCGGCGTGGTCCTCACCGCCGGGACGTTCCTGCGAGGGGCCATCCGCATGGGCGTGGACACCCGAATCGCGGCCGGGAGGGCCGGAGACGCCCCGGTCGTGAGGCTCGCGGAGCAGTTGATCGAGACAGGGCTGGAGGTGGACCGCTTCAAGACGGGGACGCCCCCTCGCGTCGATGGGCGAACGGTGGACTTCGAGCGTCTCGAGCGTCAGGACAGCGATGAGACGCCGGGACGGTTCTCACATTGGGAGCGCCAGACGGACCGCGGGGGACTTCCCTGCTGGCTGGTGCGGGCCGGCCCCGAGGTGAAGGCCGTCGTGGCGGAGAATATCGAGCGTTCGGCCATGTATGGGGGGGCGATCGCGGGTCGCGGTCCGCGCTACTGTCCGTCGATCGAGGACAAGATCCTCAAGTTCCCCGACGCCGACTCACACCAGGTGTTCCTCGAGCCGGAGGGACGCGAGACCCGGGAGCTCTACGTGAACGGGCTCTCGACATCGCTTCCGCCCGACGTTCAGCGGGATTTCCTCGCACGCGTGCCCGGTCTGGAGAAGGCCACGATGACCCAGCCGGGGTACGCCATCGAGTACGACTACTTCCCTCCCCAGCAGCTCGCCCCGACGCTCGAGCTCAAGCCCCTTCCCGGGCTCTACCTCGCGGGACAGATCAACGGGACGACGGGCTACGAGGAGGCGGCCGGCCAGGGCGTCGTCGCGGGGGTGAACGCGGCGCGGGCCGCCCTCGAGCGAGATCCCTGGATCCCCAGGCGTGACGAGGCTTTCCTGGGGGTTCTGGTCGACGATTTGGTTACTCGGGGAGTCGACGAGCCATACCGTCTGTTCACGTCCCGCGCGGAATTTCGGCTTCTGCTGCGGCAGGACAATTGTCTGGCCCGACTCGGTGAGACTGCGGTTCGCCTCGGGCTGCTGGACGAGTCGCAGACGGCGGCGTTCGCGACTCACATGGAGGAGTGCGAACGGGTTCGCGGCTGGACCCGGAAGAGAAGTGTCGGCCCGAGCGAGATCGACGAGTACCTGGCGTCCGTGGGGACGTCGCGGCTGAAGCAGAAGGGACCCATCGCCGACCTCCTGCTCCGTCCGGAGGTGCGCCTGGCCGATCTGGTCGGGCCGGAGGGCGCGCTCGGTGACCACGGGTTCGACGCGGATGCCCTCGGCACCGTCGAGATGGACGTCAAGTACGCCGGGTACGTGGCGAGGGACCGGGAACGGGCAGAGCTCCTCGGGCGTCGCGAAGACGTCGAGCTCCCGGAGGGGATCGACTACGGGGCACTGGAGTCGCTTTCCTTCGAGGCGCGGCAAAAGCTGGCGGCCATCCGACCGGCGACGCTGGGGCAGGCCGGTAGAATCCCCGGGGTTTCGCCCGCGGATCTCCAGAACCTCCTGGTCGCTCTGAAACGATACGCGGAGGGGGCCACCGCCTGATTGGCGGGCTTACGGGCAACGGGCCGGTCGGGTCGGCGGCTCTTTTCTCGGGTCGCCCGCGCGTCAGTCCGCGAAAAAGCTGGCGATCCGGCGCTGGACATCTTCGGCGGCGGCGCGCGGGTCGGAGGCGCCGTGAATCGGTCGGCCCATCACGATGTGGTCGGCGCCGGCCCCGAACGCTTCCTCGACGTCCACCGTGCGCTTCTGATCGTCGTCTCCGGCGGTCGTAGCGGGTCGGATGCCGGGGACCACGATACGAAAGTCCCTCGGAACCACAGCGCGGATGGCCGCCGCCTCATGGCCCGAGGCGATGACGCCGGCGCACCCGATCTCCGACGCCCTGCGCGCCCTCGAGACCACGACGGAGGCGACGTCGGTCTGGAACCCGAGGTCTTCCATATCGGCCTGATCCAGGCTCGTGAGCACCGTCACCGCGAGGATGCCCAGCCTCCCTCCGGCGGCCTCGACGGCCGCGCGGAGGATGGCATCGTTTCCGTGAACCGTGACGTAGTCGATGTCCCGGCTCACGAGCTGGTGTACGGCCGACGACACGGTCTGGGGAACGTCGAACAGCTTAAGATCGGCGAACACGCGCTTCCCGCGCTGTCGCAGCCAATCGCCGAGCTCGAAATAGCCGCCGGAAAGGAAGAGCTGGAGACCGATCTTGTAGAAGACGACGGACTCGTCGAGGCGTTCGACGAGGTCTCGCGCGTCCTCGGGGTCCGGCACGTCGAGGGCGAGCATGAGCCGTTCTCGAGCATCGAGCATGGTGGCAGTCAAAGTCCGTATCGCTCCTTCATGTCCTGGTAGCGGCCGAACGTCTTTCCATCCAGGCCCGCATGCAAGTGCGTCTCGAGGAGGGGGATGAGCGTCTCACGGAGGAAGGGGCCACGGGCCATCCACTGGTAGTAGCTTCGCCCTCCATGGTGATAGGGACCGTATAGCTTGCCGCCCGGGAACCTGTCCTGGATCCAGAGGAACAACGCCTCGTGGTCCGTGTGCATTCGCAGCGTGACGTGTGGCTGCTTCCCGTCACCGCCGAAGTGCCCTTCCCCCACGAGGACTCCGAGCAGGATGCCGATTTCGAGGTCTGTCGCTTCCATTCTGTTTCACCGTCAGGTTTCCCGTGAAACACCCCCACCCAGGAGGCGCTTGTTTCACCGTCAAGTTTCCCGTGAAACGTCCGGCTCGCAACTGCCCCCGAAGCCCCTGCGGTCGCTCTTGAGCGCAAGGCACCGCGGTTTCCGCCCGCTTTGGATGGATGTAAAGTACCCTCGAGGGGTCTGCGGGTCGCCGCCGCGCCGGAGGGGGCCTATATTCTCCACGCGTTGAAGGCGTTTCGAGGAGGGGGTGTGGGAAACCTGCGGGTAAACGGCGTAACTTGTTATATGACAATGACATATAAATCCACCCTGGCTCTTTCCGTCGTGGATTGAGGAGCGGAACCGAATGGGTCGCGTGATCGCGATCGCGAATCAGAAGGGCGGGGTCGGAAAAACGACGACCGCGATCAACCTCGGGGCGTCTCTGGCCATCGCGGAGCGGCGGACGCTCGTGATCGACTGCGATCCCCAGGGGAACGCCACGAGCGGCTTTGGGCTCCGGAAGGACTCCGAGACCCCGTCGATCTACGATTGCCTCATCGATGGCAGGGAGCTTAGTGAAGCGGTTCGGCCCCAGGTGCACTTCCCGTATCTGTCCGTCGTCTCCGCGAGTCGGGACCTGGCGGGCGCCGAGGTCGAGTTGATCGCGCGGGCGAACCGCGAGCAGGTACTCCGCGACGAGCTTCGGTCCATAAGAGACGACTACGACTTCGTTCTCATCGATTCGCCGCCGTCGCTCGGCCTCCTCACCCTGAACGCGCTGACGGCCGCCGACTCGGTGCTGATTCCGATCCAATGCGAGTTCTATGCGCTCGAGGGGTTGAGCCAGCTCCTGAACACGATCCGCGTCGTGCAGCGAGGAATAAACCCGGATCTCGAAATCGAGGGCGTACTCCTCACCATGTACGACTCCCGGCTCAACCTGGCGAAGCAGGTCGTCACGGAGGCGCGGGAGTACTTCGGCGCGAAAGTCTTCGAGACCATGATCCCCAGGAACATCCGACTCGCAGAGGCGCCCAGCTTCGGGAAGCCGATCGCACTCTACGACGTTCTTTCATCGGGCGCCCGGGGATATCTCAGTCTCGCCCGCGAGCTCATCGAACGCGATCAGGGGGTTGTCGCCGTTGGCTAACCAGGACCGTCGTCTAGGAAAAGGGCTCGGCGCCCTTCTGGGGGAGAACCTCGATTTCGTGGACTCGGCCACCGCCGAACAGGACGTAGAGGTGTCTCGAATCCGCCCGAATCCGTTTCAGCCCCGGGCGGACTTCGAGCCGACGGCTCTGGCCGATCTGGCAGAGTCGATCTCGCGGAACGGCCTGCTGCAGCCGATCGTCGTGCGCGACGTCGGCGAGGGCTTTCAGATCGTGGCCGGCGAGAGGCGGTTTCGGGCGATTCGTCAGCTCGGGTGGGAGCGCGTGCCGATCGTCACGCGGGCCCTCTCCGACGAGCAGATGCTCGTGGTGGCCCTCGTCGAGAACCTCCAGCGGGAGAATCTCTCCATTCTCGAGGAGGCGCAGGGCTATCAGAGGTTGGTCGACGAGTTCGGCCTGACCCAGGAAGATGTTGGCCGCCACGTCGGTCGCGACCGGTCGACGGTGTCAAATGCCCTCCGTCTGCTGACGCTGCCAGCGGCCGTCCGCGAACTCATCAGCGCGGGTCGAATCGCCGGAGGTCACGCCCGCGCCATTCTCGCGCTTCCGGACGCGGGGGGTCAGATCGAGATGGCCCGCCGTGTGGCGGCGGAGGGCTGGTCCGTGCGGGAGACCGAGCGGCGCGTGAAGGCCGGTCGGGATGGCAAACGGGCCCGGGCCGCTCGCCCAACGACAGGGACCACCGATCGGGCGGCGGAGGACCCGGCCGTGCGGAGGGCCGAACTCATCCTTGAACGGGTTCTCGGCACCCAGGTCCGGGTGCGCGTGGCCGCCGACGGCGGCGGAGAGCTCCGCGTTGCTTTTCACGACGCCGACGACTTCCTGCGTATCCTCCAGATGGTCGCGGGCGACGACGCGACGAGCGACTTCCAGTGAGTGAAGCTCCCGATCGCTGGACCGTCCGGTTCGTTCGTGCCGACGGTCGGCGCTCGCACACTGTCAGCGCGAGCCGGCCGGGGATGCTCGCCGGCGCCACGGCGCTCCTGCTCTTCATCGTCGGGGGCGGTTTCGCCCTGGGGATGTACTGGTCGGGGCGCGCCGAGTCCGCACGCGTGAGTCAGCTCACCGAGGAAGTGCAGGGTCTTCGACGCCAGACGGACCAGATGGAACAGCTGTCGGGGCGCCTCGAGACGATGGAGGCCGATTACGCGCGGCTCCGAGCAGCGGTAACGGAGGGGCCAGCGGTCTCCGCGCCCCCCGTCACCCTGCCGACAGACCTGGGATCGGGTCCCCGCGGCGATGTGTCGCCGACCACGCCGGCCTGGCCGCTGGCCCAACGCGGGTTCGTGACTCGGACCTACGGTTCGTCAGACGATGGCGGCGCCTTCGGACACCCGGGAGTGGACATCGCGGTCCCGAGCGGCTCCTACGTGAGAGCCATGGGCCCGGGCCGGGTCGAAGAGGCCGGCGTCGACGACGTGTACGGTCGCTACGTTCGCATTGCGCACGGTGACGGCCTCTCGTCATTGTATGGTCACAACTCGTGGCTGTTTGTGCAGCCCGGAGACTCAGTGCAGCGGCTCCAGGTGATCGCCCTGACAGGAAATACCGGGCGTTCCACGGCGCCGCACTTACATTTTGAGCTTTCCCGCGACGGCCAGTCCATGGATCCGCTCGCGTTCGTAAACCAAGGCGGGGGTGAGGTGTCGGTTGGGGTGGGGCAAGCCGGTCTGGAGCAGAGGTAAGGAACGATCTGAAATGGCGAGAGATCAGAGAAACGAAGCACCCGCGCGCGAGCTGAGCGACGTCGTGTCGGTGATTGGCCCGGGAATGGAGATCGTCGGCGATATCAAGTGTGACGGCACCGTCCGGATCGAGGGGAAGGTCAAGGGCGCGATCCGGGCTACGAAGTCGGTCGTCGTCGGCCAGGGTGGCCAGGTCTCCGGGGATATCGAGACGCAGGATGTCGTCGTTGCCGGCACCGTGGACGGCACCGTGGCAGGTGCTTCGCGCGTAGAGCTGCAGGAGACCTGCAAGGTTCAGGGCGACATCAGGAGCCGGCGCATCAAGCTCGACGAGGGCGGTCGGGTCGAAGGACGACTCCACATGGGGTCGGATGCGGGGTCGGGCGGGTCCTCGAAGGCCGGCAAGGCGGACATCCAGACCGAGCTCTCCGGGCGAGGCCCGAGCCTCTCGGCGGCCGGACAGAAGTAGCTCACCAGCGCCGCACGCGGCCGCGACGACGTGTCCGCAGGTGATGCACGCCGCAGACCGCCGTCGTCGTGTCCGAACGACGGGCGTGAGCCCCGTCACTACACCAGCGCCGGCGTCCATATTCCTGAACGCCGTTCAACTGGTCGTCGGCCCGGCGTCGAACGCCATGTAGTCAGGGGCCTTTCGCCGCGTTCGTCTCGATGGCACCGGCGTCCCAGGGCCCCGGACGGTCGGGTTCGCCCTCCGGTGCCCGCCTCGTGATTTCCGACATCCTGCTGTTCGCGGTCGGGATCACTCTGCTCACGTTGGGGGCCGACTGGCTCGTTCGAGGCGCCTCCCAGTTGGCCAAGCACCTCGGCGTGAGCCACCTCGTCATCGGCCTGACCGTGGTGGCGTTCGGCACGTCGGCTCCCGAGCTAGTGGTCAGCGGCTCGGCCTCGATGGCCGGAGAACCCGACGTAGCCGTCGGCAACGTGATGGGCTCGACCGTCGCCAACGTCGGACTCATTGTCGGGATCGGCGCTCTGCTAAGGCCGATCGTGGTTCACCGACGGCTCCTCGTCCGCGAAACGCCCCTCGTCATCCTGGTTCTGACGCTCGTCATGGTTCTCTCTCTGAACGGGTCCATAGGTCGCACGGACGGCGCCATTCTGCTCGTCGCGTTCGTGCTCTATCTCCTCTTTCTCTTGAAGTGGGGAGGGGGCCGCCTGGATGAGCTCGCAAAGGAGGTCGAGGCCGAAGCGGGCGTCGGCGCAGCAGAGGAGGAGGACCCCGCAGTGCCGGAGGCTTCCGAAGACGCGGGAGAGAAGCCTCCGCTTGGGTTCATCACCTCCATCAGGGCGCGCAGTGGGACTCCCTGGAACGTCCTCCAGATCGCGATCGGTCTGCCGATGCTCCTGTACGGGGCCCATTGGTTGATCACGTCCGCGCTGAGCCTCGCCGCGACGTTCAACGTGCCGGACGAAGTGATCGCGGCGACGATGATCGCTGTCGGAACTTCTCTCCCCGAGCTGGCCTCGACCGTGGCCGCCGCGCTACGCGGCATGGGAGACATCGCGATCGGAAATGTGATCGGCTCGAACGTCTTCAATCTCGGGCTCGTCCTCGGGACGGCCTCCCTCCTTCGTCCCCTCGACCTGTCTTCGTCCCTGGTGGTCTCGCAGGTCCTTCCGGCGCTGATCTTCTCGATCCTGCTGATTCCGCTCGCGCTCTCGAAGGAGCAGGTCGGTCGATGGGAAGGCGGGTTCCTGCTCGCGGCCTACATCTCCTACGTGGCGTGGATCCTCTGACCCGCGTCGGCGGCGCGTTGTAAAGGGCTGCCGTAAAGCCTATGTTCGGCGCGAGTCCCCGAGAGAGGAGCGCGTCGTGGCGGTCTCGGTCAAAATGAGCAGCAAGAACCAGATCGTCGTGCCCAAAGCGGCCCGACTAGCGCTCGGGCTCGAGGCCGGCGACCGCCTGGTCGTGACGATCCTGGACGATCGGATCGAGATGGAGAAGCAGCCGGCGGATCTGGAGGATCGTCTCGAGGGCACGCTCCGGGGCGTGGCCGCCGAAGGTGCGCTCTGGGAGGAGCTCACCGACGAGTGACGGACTCCGTGTCGATTTCCGAGCGACTCGCGGGCTCGCACCTCGTTCATGTCGATGCGCGCGTCCTCGCCCTGCACCTCCTGGCCGACGCGGAGATGAGTCCGCTCACTCGGGAGGTGGTCTCCGGCATGCGGGAGGGCCGGGTCCGCGCCCAAACGTCGGTCATGACGCTCTACCAGCTGCTCGCCGAGCTATATCGAAGGGGGGAGGCGGTTCGGGCGGGTGATCTCGCGAGAGACCTGACGGTTCACAATGGGCTCGTGATGGTCGCCACCACCGCAGAGATCGCGATTCAGGCGGCTGAGGTGCGGGCACAGCTGGGCGGCCGTCCGGAGCGCGCGATCCAGGTGGCGACCGCGTTGGTCGAGCGAGCGGACGTCTTTCTCACGACCGACTCGACGCTACGACGAATCGCCGGCATGTCCGTCGTGAATCTCGAGGACTTCAGCCGTTCTTCCCACCCCGACGAACCAGCCGCACCAGTGCCTTGATCGGATCGTAGTAACGGTCGACGACGCGCTCCTTCAGCGGGATGATCGCGTTGTCGGTGATCGTGATGTGCTCGGGGCACACCTCGGTACAGCACTTCGTGATGTTGCAGTAGCCGATCCCGCCCGTCTCCTTGAGGAACTCGATGCGGTCGACGGTATCGATCGGGTTCATGCTGAACGCCGCGGTGCGGACCATGTATGCGGGCCCCGCGAATTCCTCGTGCTTGCCGTGTGAGCGAAGCACGTGACAGACGTCCTGGCACAGGAAGCACTCGATGCACTTTCGCATCTCCTGCGCCTTGTCCACCTCGAACTGGTACATCCGCCACCCGTCTTCGGCATCCTTCGGCCGAGGCCTGAACTGCGGAATCTTCTTGTTCGCGCGGTAGTTTTGCGAAACGTCCGTCACCAGGTCCTTGATGATCGGGAACGCCTTCATCGGCGTCACGGTGATCGACTCGCCATCCGGATAGTCCGAGATCCGCGTCATGCAAGAGAGCTTCGGCCGACCGTTGATCTCGCAGCCACAGGAGCCGCATTTGCCCGCCTTGCAGTTCCAGCGGACCGCCAGGTCAGGCGACTCTCCGGCCTGGATTCGGAATATGGCGTCGAGCACGACCATCCCGGGCTCGACCTCGACGTCGTAGTTCTCGAGCTTTCCGTCCGCCGCCGTCCCGCGATAGACCTCGAAGGTTCGCCGCGCCACCGGTTACACCCCTTCCTTGATCAGGGTCTGGAGATCCTCGGGAACCACCGGGATGGGATCCTTCCTGGCGACCATCCGGCCGTCCTCCTCGGTCACCAGCGTGTTGTTCTTCTGCTGCTCGGGGTCGGTCTCGGGGAAATCGATCCGCGTATGCGCCCCTCGCGTCTCCTCCCGTCCGAGGGCCGAGATCGCCACCGCCTCCGAAACGAGCAGGAGCGAACGCAGATCGAGCCACGTGTTCCAGCCGGGGTTGTACGCCCGGTCGCCGGATACGGAACATGCCTTGAGGGAACCTCGCAGGCCCCGAACGTCCTCGATCGCCTCTTGAAGACCCTCCGCGGTCCTCGCGATGCCGACCTTGTCCTGCATGACCCGCTGCAGCTGTTCCTGAACTTCGAACGGGTTATGGCCCCCCTGACGCTGGAACGGCGCCAACGACTCGGTGATCGCGGTCTCGAGGTCGCTTTCGGAAATCTCCGCCAGCTCGGCCGCCGTCGCGGACTTCGCGGCAGCCTCGCCGGCCCGCTTTCCGAACACCACGAGATCGGAGAGAGAGTTGCCGCCCAACCGGTTTCCGCCGTGCAGGCCGGCAGCGACTTCGCCCGCCGCGTAAAGGCCCGGGACAGCCGTTTCGGCCGTCTCGGGGTGGACCTTGATCCCGCCCATGACGTAGTGGGTGGTGGGCCCGACCTCCATGGCCTGGGCCGTGATGTCGACCTCGGCGAGCTCCTTGAACTGGTGATACATGCTCGGGAGCTTCTTCTTGATGTACTCCGGGCTGCGCTTGGCCGCGATATCGAGAAACGCGCCGCCGTGCGGGCTACCCCTGCCGGCCTCCACCTCCGCGGTAATCGCCTTCGCCACGACATCGCGGGTAAGGAGCTCCGGCGGCCGGCGATTGTTCACGCGGTCGCCGCCTACCCAACGATCCGCCTCGTCCTCCGTTTCCGCATAATCTCCCTGGAACATCTCGGGGACGTACCGAAACATGAACCGCTCCCCCTCGCTGTTCGTCAGGATCCCGCCTTCACCCCGGACGCCTTCGGTGACGAGCGTTCCGCGAACGCTGGGTGGCCACACCATGCCCGTCGGGTGAAACTGCACGAACTCGAGCCCGAGGAGCTCGGCGCCGAGATCGTAGGCCATCGCCATCCCGTCGCCCGAGTATTCCCAGGAGTTGCTCGTGACCTTCCAGGCCTTCCCGATCCCGCCGGTCGCGAGGACGATCGACCTGGCGCGGAAGAGCACGAACTCGCCGGTCGGACGCCAGTAGCCGAGGGCGCCGGCCACCCGACCGTCCACGGCGAACAGCTTGACGATCGTGCACTCCATGTAGACGTCGGCGCCTTCGTGGACGGCGTGGTCCTGAAGCGTGCGAATCAGCTCGAGGCCCGTCCGGTCGCCGACGTGCGCCAGCCGGGCGTAGGTGTGGCCGCCGAAGGGGCGCTGGTTCATCCGTCCGTCGTCGGTGCGGTCGAACAAGGCGCCCCAGCCCTCCATCTCGCGCACCCGGTCCGGCGCTTCCGTCGCGTGGATCTGCGCCATCCGGTAGTCGTTGAGGCCCTTCCCGCCGCGCATGGTGTCCCGGAAATGGACGCGCCAGTTGTCTTCGTCGCGCACGACCCCGAGCGCCGCGGCGATTCCGCCCTCCGCCATCACGGTGTGCGCCTTCCCGAGAAGCGACTTGCAGACGAGTCCCACGGAAAGGCCCTCTTCCTGCGCCGCGATGGCCGCTCGCAGGCCAGCACCCCCGGCTCCGATGACCAGGACGTCGTGGTCGTATCTCTCGCGGATCTCCATATGGGCCGGCCCTAGAAGAGGCGGAAATCCGTGATCGTGCCCATGGACACGAGACGGATGTAGAGGTCGGTGAGACAAACGAAGACGAGGCTGAACCAGGCGAATCCCATGTGACGTTTGTTGAACCAACTGGCCCTCTTCCACGCCCCGTGTCGAGCTTTCCCGCCGAACGCGCACGAGTAGCAGTCGACGTTTCCGCCGATGATGTGACGGAGAGAATGGCAACCGAACAGGTAGCCGGAGAGCAAGAACAGGTTCACCAGCAGCACGAGTGACCCCAGCCCCATACCGAACTGACCGTGGGGGAAGAACGCCATCACCGTGTCGTACGTCAGGAACAGCCAGACTACGACCGACGCGTAGAGAAAATACCGGTGGAGGTTCTGGATGATCATCGGGAAGACGGTCTCCCCCTTGTACCCTTCGCCCCACGGCTCACCCACCGCACACGCCGGCGGATCCATGAAGTACGCGCGGTAATAGGCTTTTCGGTAGTAGTAGCACGTGCCACGGAAGCCGAGGATGACTCCCATCATCAGGATGGCAGGTGACAGGGGCCACCAGCCGATTCCGAAGAGACGGATGTCCTCGGGACAGGACGCCGTAATACAGGGCGAGTAGAAGGGCGACAGGTAGTGGAATTGCTCGGCGAAGTAGTAGTTGCCCTGCAGGACCGCCCAGGTGGCGTATGCGCCGCAGAGGCTGAGCCCCAACGCGACGCTTAGCGGTGGGACCCACCAGCGATCGCGTCGGAGCGTCTTTCCGAGCCCGCGTTCGTGAACCGCGGCCGAGCTTTCCATTGTCTCTCGTCTTCGAGGGAAGGACGTTTCCCGGGATGCCGCTGCACGGGTCGCCCGACGTGGCGTCGGGCCACCCTACCGGGCGGTTCCGGGGGCGTCAAGATAGGGGAAGCTCCTCGCGGCGTCGGCAGGGTGCCGGTGAGGGGAGGGTGCGGAGCACGACCGACCGTCTCTTGCGGTCGACCGGGCCCCTGTTGTCGGGGTCAGCGCCCGAGCACCCACCAGATTCCGCCGGCTGCCAGCAGAAGACTCGCGATGAGCGCGAGCATGGGCAGTATCCGGCTGAGAGGCGGACCACCTTCCTGGTCCGTGTCCTCCGTGCGTTCGATGCGTCCAGATCGGATATCGAACATCCACGCCAATACCAGCGTGATCGGAAGACCGACGAACATCAGCATGATGACGAGTTGCTGCGTGCTGGGCGGGATCCCGAACGGATCGGCTGCCGCCTCCTGGAGACCGAGCACCGCGATCGTGGCCGCCAGGTATGCGCCGCCCACCCGATAGACCCGTCGCCGCCGCAGCTCATCGAAGAAGATGTCGAAAGGGGTTCTGGGTCCGCTCGCCGCGGAGCCTGGGCCGACCGTCGCCGGGACGGCCTCCTCGGCGCCCATCGCCGCCAGGCGTCCGGCGACATCCGCGGCGCTCGGGCGATGTTCCGGCTTCTTGGCCAGACACTGCTCGAGCAGGGCGGCGAGGTCTGGATCGATCCCCGGCGCCAGCTCTGCCAGCGGGGTGGGCGGCGACCGCAGCTTCTCGGAGATGATCTGCGCGTTCCGGGCGTTCGGATACGGCGTCTTGCCGGAGAGCACCTTGTAGCCGATGACGCCCAACGAGTACACGTCGGCGAGCTCGGTCAGCTCCTCACCCATCAGGTGTTCCGGCGCGACGTACTCGACCTCGCCCAGGATCTGTCCCTGGACCGTCAAGCGAGTCGTGTCGGATCCCGCTCCATCGCGAACGGCCGCGAGGCCGAAATCGGTGAGCCGCACCTTCCCGGAGCCGCTCTCTCGGAGCACGTTGGCCGGCTTCAGGTCGCGGTGGATGATCCCCTGGGCGTGTGCGGCCTCCAGCCCCTCGGCGAGCTGCCTCAGGACGTCGCGTCCGTCTGCCTCGGATAGTGGTCCGCCGCCCTCGACGAGGTCCTCGAGGTTGCGCCCGTCCACGTATTCCATGACGAGAAACGGAATGCCATCGGACAGGGTGCCGACGCTAAAGACACTCGTCACGCTGGGGTGCGCGATCTTCGCGGCCGATTTGCCCTCGCGCGCAAAGCGCTTTCGGGCCGTCTCGTCGATCGACTTCGACGGGGCGAGCACCTTGATGGCCCGTAGCTGGTCGAGCGCGACATCCTTCGCGAGATACACGTTCGCGACCGAGCCTGCCCCGAGCTTCCGGATCACCCGGAATTCGGGCTGCAGCTCCGCCTTTACGCGCTCGTCGAACGACGGCTGCTCTGAGCCTGTCGGCGGTTGTGACGACACGTCTAGCCAGCCTCCCCTTGCTGGT
>JAOTZH010000172.1 GCA_029861425.1 Gemmatimonadota bacterium | reverse complement strand
TAGCGGAGATGGTCTGGGAGCGGCTCCCGGCCACGCTCGAGCTGATGGGGGCGTCGTTTCTGCTCGCCGCCGTGCTGGCCTTCGCCCTCGGCACTTCGAGCGCGGTGAAGCAGTACTCCCTTCTCGACCATGCCGGCACCGGGCTGTCGTTTCTTGGCATCGCGATGCCCGTGTTCTGGTTCGCGCTCATCCTTCAGCTCGTGTTCGGCGTCTGGCTCGGCTGGCTGCCGGTCTCGGGAACGCGGACGGTGGGCGCGAGCTCGGTCGTCGATCACCTGCGGCACCTGATCCTCCCGGGGGTCGTCCTGTCGCTCAGGTACATCGCCGGGTGGTCGAGGTATCTTCGCTCGAGCATGCTGGGCGCGCTTCGCGCCGACTACGTGCGGACCGCCCGCGCCAAGGGACTGCCCGAGTCGACGGTTGTCGGCGTACACGCGCTCCGGAATGCGCTGATCCCGGTCACTTCGGTGATGGCCCTCAACCTGGCGGGCCTCTTCTCCGGCGCGGTCATCACCGAGATGGTCTTCGCATGGCCGGGCATCGGTCGGATGTTCGTGCAGGCCATGTTCGCCAGGGACTATCCGCTCCTGATGGGTATCCTGCTGCTCGGCTCGGTCATGGTCGTGGTGTTCAACCTCGTCGCCGACATCGTATACGGGTTACTCGATCCGCGGATCCGGTATGAGTGAGAGGACCGTCGTTCCCCGCCCGGGTGTCTGGTTGCGGCTGCGACGGCACCGCCTCGCCGTATTGTCGCTGGGGATCTTCGCCCTGTTGACGGTCGCGTGTCTCGCCGCGCCACTCATCGCGCCGTACGAGTTCGACACGATCGATCTGGCGAGCGTGCGCGAGCCCCCTTCCTCCGCGCACTGGATGGGGACGGACGACCTCGGTCGGGATTTGATGACTAGGGTGCTCTACGGAGGACGCGTCTCGATCCTCATCGGAGTGCTCGCCGCAGTTCTCGGCACGGGCCTGGGCGCGCTCATCGGATCGCTGGCGGGGTATTTCGGAGGCCGTCTCGAGAGCGTGCTGATGCGGCTCACCGACATCGCGTTCGCCATCCCGACACTGCCGCTCCTGATCGTTCTGGCGTCCTACACGCAGGCGGCAATCCTGTCGATGGCCCTCATCATCGGCTTTCTCAGCTGGATGACGACGGCGCGGGTGGTGCGCGGCGAGGTGCTCTCGCTCAAGCAGATGACCTACGTCGAGGCCGCCCGGAGTATCGGCGCCGGGCACGGACGGATCATCGGACGGCACATCCTGCCCAATGTGGTCGGCCCCATCGTGGTCGGCGCCACGCTGGCCGTCGGGAACGCGATCATCCTCGAGTCGTCGTTGAGCTTCCTGGGTCTGGGGGTGCAGCCCCCCGTGCCGACCTGGGGGAACATGCTCATGGACGCCCAGGCTACGATGGCGACCAAGCCATGGCTGACGGTGTTCCCCGGATTCGCCATCCTGCTCGTCGTGCTCGCGGTGAACTTCATCGGGGATGGGCTGCAGGATGCTCTCGACCCCACGGCACGCGAGTCATGAGCGCGCCCGCCGAGTCGCCCGTGCTCGAGGTGCGCGGTCTGATCACCCGGTTTCACACGGACCGCGGCGTCGTCAACGCCGTGAACGGGATCTCGTACACGCTCGCTCCGGGCGAGGCGCTGGCCCTGGTCGGCGAGAGCGGGTCCGGCAAGACGGTCGCTGCACTGTCGGTGCTGGGCCTCGTTCCGCCCCCGGGGTCGGTGGAGGAGGGCGAAGTACTCCTCCACGGGGAGAATCTCCTCGACCTGCCGGACCGCGCGTGGCGTGACGTCCGGGGGCGGCGGGTGGCGATGATCTTCCAGGATCCGCTCACGTCGCTCAACCCGGTCTTGACGGTCGGGCGGCAGATGACCGAGATGCTCCGCCACCACCTCGATCTCGGGCGTGACGCGGCCGAGCGTCGGTCCGTGGAGCTTCTGGAGCGCGTGGGAATCCCCGACGCCGCGCGGCGTTTGCGGGACTACCCGCACCAGCTCTCGGGCGGACAGCGACAGAGGGTCATGATCGCGATGGCCCTCTCGTGCGAGCCCGACGTGCTGATCGCGGACGAGCCGACGACGGCGCTCGACGTCACGGTCCAGGCCCAGATCGTCGATCTGGTGAAAGAGCTGCGGGCGGATCTCGGAATGGCCGTGTTATGGATCACACACGACCTGGCCGTCGTGGCCGGACTCGTGGACCGGGTCGCCGTCATGTACGCGGGTCGGATCGTGGAGATCGCCCCGGTCGCGCGGCTGTACGCGAGCCCGCGTCATCCCTACACACGCGGGCTCCTCCGTTCCATGCCGGCCTTCCGGGGCTCGACGGGCTCTCGACTCGAGTCGATCGAGGGCGCCCCTCCGGATCTGACCCTGACATTCGCATCCTGCCCTTTCGCGCCGCGCTGCCCGCTCGCGGAGGACCGTTGTCACGAGGAGCTGCCGCCACTTCAGTCGACCGGAGCCGGGTCCGCCTCCGCCTGCTGGCGGTGGGGGTCCGTGGAGCCATGACCGACACCCCCGAGCGAGTACTCGTCCAGGTGAGAGATCTGAAGAAGCACTTCCCCATCCGCCGCGGGGTGCTCCGCCGTCAGGTCGGGGCGGTACAGGCCGTAGACGGTCTCACATTCGATATCCACGAGGGCGAGACGCTGGGGCTGGTCGGCGAGAGCGGCTCGGGGAAGTCGACGACCGGGCGAGCGCTATTGCGGCTCGTGCGGCCGACGGCGGGGAGCGTGGCGTTCGACGGAGACGAGCTGTCTTCGCTGGGTGCCGAAGCCCTCCGAGCTCGGCGCCGGGAGATGCAGATGATCTTCCAGGATCCCTACGCCTCGCTCAATCCGCGAATGACGATCGGTGCCATCGTCAGAGAGCCGCTCGACATCCACGAGATCGGCGACGCGGCAGGACGCGACCGGAGGGTCGATGAGCTGCTCGAGCGGGTCGGGCTGTCCAGGGCGGCCCGGGATCGGTATCCGCACGAGTTCTCCGGCGGACAACGACAACGTATCGGCATCGCGCGAGCTCTCTCCACCGAGCCCAGGTTCATCGTGGCCGATGAGGCCATTTCGGCTCTCGACGTGTCCATCCAGGCGCAGATCGTGAACCTGCTTCAGGACCTCGCCGATGAGCTGGGGCTGACCTACCTGTTCATCGCCCACGACCTCACCATGGTTCGGCACATCAGCGACCGGGTCGCCGTGATGTACCTCGGGAGGATCGTCGAGCTGGGCACGCGCGATGACGTGTTCGAGCGACCACTGCACCCGTACACCCGTGCCCTGCTGGACGCCGTCCCCATCCCCGACCCGACCGCGGAAGCGAGGCGGCCCCCGGCACTGGGAGGCGAGGTCCCCAGCCCGGCCGACCCGCCGAGCGGATGCCGGTTCCACCCCCGCTGCCCGCTGGCGACCGACCTCTGTCGGACGAAGGACCCTCACACCCGGGAGGCGGGTGGTACCGCTCGACCGCACCGGGTAGCCTGTCACCACGCCACCCAACCGGAATGAGCCAGGAGCCCTTTTGCCGCAAGACAAGCTGAGAGTCGCCGTCATTGGAGCGGGGCGATGGTCGAACACCGCACATCTGCCGGGGTTCTATCGTTCGCCTTTGTGTGACCTCGTCTGCATCTGCGACCTCGACCGCGACCTGGCCGCGGCCCGAGCGGAGAGCTTCGAGATTCCGGACATCGAGACCGACGCCGAACGGGTGCTCGCGCGCGACGACATCGACGTCGTGGACGTCGTGACGCGTGGCGATCATCAGGACCTCGTGTTCGCGACGCTCGAGGCCGGGAAACACTGCCTCGTCGAAAAGCCGGTCTGCCACGACTACCGTGACGTGCTCAGAGCGCAGGAAGTCGCGGAGTCCAGGGGACTCAAAACGAAGGTCGGACTCACGTTCCGCTACGCGCCGGCCGTGATGTACATGTTCGACCTGATCCGCGAGGGGTTCATCGGTGACCCGTACATCTTCAACGGGTACGAACAGAACTCGCAGTGGCTCGATCCCGACAATCCGATCGACAAGCGGATCCACTCGACCCGACCTGCCGACGAAGCCCCCTGGGGAGAGGACATGAGCCGCGAAGGCATCACGGTCTCTTCGCTCGAGGGCTACGGGGCCCCAACGATCGACATCGGACTCGAGTGCATCGGCGATGATCTCGAACGGGTGGTCGGCGTCCTCTCCAACATGGTTCCGATGCGGCGCCGAACGAACCTCGACAGCAACCGGGAGCGCATCAACATCGATGACGCAGACATGTTCATGGCCGAGGCGAGGGGCGGCGCGCTCTTCAGCCTCCAGTCGAGCTACGTGACGGTCGGAAGCTACCCGGGGATCGAGGCGCGAATCTTCGGGTCGGAGGGCGCGATCCAGACCCGTCTCGTCGAAGAATTCGGAGTGATTCAGACGATTCACGCGGCGAAGCCGGACGCCGTCGAGTTTGTTCCGCTGGACATCCCCGAGCGGTACTTCCCGCCCGGGTTCAGGGAGGGCGATCCGTGGGGGACGGCGTTCTACGGCAACCTGGTCCACAATTTTCTCGAGGAGATCCTGGAGGGGGGAAGCAGGAACCAGGGCGACTTTGCCCAGAGCGCGCGAGTGCAGGAGATCATCAACGCCGTCGCCCTGTCGCACCGCGAGAAGCGTTGGGTGTCCCTGCCCCTCGGCGATGTCGACTCGAGCTTCCCGTCCAGCCCGTGGTAACCGGGCCGGTGCGGTGGGGCGTGATGAGCACGGCCAACATCGGGCGCTGGGCCGTGAACCCGGCGATTCGGGCGTCGCGAAACGGCGAACTGGCTGCCGTCGCCAGTCGCGAGGAAGATCGTGCCCGGGCGTTCGCCGACGAGTGGGACATCCCGCGCGCCCACGGAAGCTACGACGCACTCCTGGCGGACGATGAGATCGACGCCGTTTACATCCCCCTCCCGAACAGCCTGCACCGGGAGTGGACGATTCGCGCGGCGGAGGCCGGCAAGCACGTCCTCTGCGAGAAGCCTCTCGCCCTGACGGAAGCGGAGTGTCGGGACATGGAGGAGGCTGCTGCTGCGAACGGCGTGAAGCTGATGGAGGCGTTCATGTACCGCTTCCATCCCCGTACCGACCGTGTCCTCGAGCTGGTTCGAAGCGGAACCGTTGGCGACGTCCGCATGATTCGGAGCGCGTTCACTTTCCGCCTCACGAAGCCCGACAACATTCGAATGGACGCCTCGCTCGGGGGGGGCGCTCTCATGGACGTCGGTTGTTACTGCGTCAACGTCAGCCGCACGATCGCCGGTCGAGAACCGATCGAGGCGCAGGCCACGGCGACCTGGGCGGAGAGCGGCGTCGACGAGCAACTGGTGGGGACACTTCGGTTCGACGGCGGTCTGATCGCGCAGTTCGACTGCGCGCTTACGCTCGAACGCAGGGAGATGTACGAAGTCTCCGGGACGGAGGGATACCTGACCGTTCCGAACGCGTTCCTTCCCGGGACCGAGCCGGCGGGCGTACAGGAGGTGAGAGGCCGGGATCGGGAGATCACGCACACGGTCGAGGGCGCGGACGAGTATCTCCTGATGGTCGAGCACTTCTCGGACTGCGTGATCGGGGACCTTCCTCCCCGCTACTCCCCCGACGAGGCCTCACGGAACATGCGGGTCATCGAAGCGCTCTACGAAAGCGCGCGAAACGGTGGAACGCCTGTGGCTCTGGCGCCCCGCGCCGCGCGTCAGGTACCTACCTCGGCGACCTGAGGGCTTCGAGTCGGGCGGGGACGTCCGAGATCGAGGGCAAAAGCATCAGGCCGTCCCCCATGCCGTCCACCAGCGCCTCGTAGGCCGCGATGGCCGAGATGGTGTCGCCCAACGCCTCGTGCGCGCGGCCTTCGAAGTACTGCGCCCAGCGAACCTGAAGCGGGACGAACCGCGGTCCGCGGAGAAACACGTTCGGGTCCTGAAGGCGGCGTAGCTCTCCGAGGAGCGCGTCGGTCTGGCCCGTCTCGAGCATCGATCGGAATACCGGCCATTCCGTGATGACGCCGGTACGGAGGTTCGCCGGCAGCTCGGCCGCCAGACTCAGCACGTCTTCGTGCCGTTCCTCCGCGTACGCGATCCACAGGTCGATCAACCGCGAGATCGCGACGAGACGGGAGCGGGTGAGGCGATTGCCGCCGACCTCGGCTTCGACTCGCTCTTTCCAGCCTCGCATCCCGTCCACGTCGCCAATCGTGGTGAGTGAGTCGTACAACGCCGTGATCCACCAGCCGTCGAGCGGCTCCAGCTGTCGGACTGCCCGCGCCGCTTCCGCCGCAGCGGTATACTCGCCCATGGCCAGGTGTGTCTGGACCATGTCGCGCAGACGCCAGGCCTGTTGGTCCGGCAGGCCGGCGGCCACCGCCTCGCTCTCACCCGCGCGGAATTCCTCGAGGCCTTCCTCGATGCTCCCTTCCCACAGACGCGTATCGCCGCTCAGCGCCCGCGCGCGAATCCGGACCTCCGCGATCGGCGACTCGAGGTGGTCCGCCAGCTCCGCCCGCCCCCCGGAGGGATTGTCCTCCATCAGATGGGAGCCGATCAGGTGGTCAAGGGCCGCGCGGAAGTTCGGCTCGATTCGAAGCGCCTCTCTGTAGGCATCACGGGCTTCCGCGTGCCTGCCGGCCAGGCCCAGGATCTCGCCCTTCGAGTCCCACGGGTTGGGCTCATCGGGCTCTAGCTCGACGTACTTCCGAATGAGCGAGTCGGCCGCAACCAGATCGCCATCGCCTGCATAGGAGTACGCCAGGATGTTGTAGCCCGCGGCGTAGGAGGGATCCAACTGAAGCGTCTCGGTCAACAACCGGCGGGCTTCCGGGTCTGACGCGCCCCGTAGCTGCGCGAGGATCGAGGCGAAGATGATGCGGGCATCCTTTTCGTCCGGATACTTCCGGAAGAGCTCACGCACCGTCGCGATCGCCGTCGTCGTGTCGGTCAGGAACGAGTCGAAGCCGCGGATGAACAGTCGGTCACGCTCGGACAGCCCCGCGACCTCACGCCTCGCCCGCTGCACCTCGGCCGTCCCCTCCGACACCTGCCCCAGCTGAAAGAGAGTGATCCCGCGTCGGAATCGGGCGAGGGCGAAGGCGGAGTCGAGCTCGAGCGCATGCGCGAAGTGGTCGGCTGCCTCGCGATAGTGGAAGCGTGAGGAGGCCAGCCGTCCGAGGTCGTATGCCCGGTAGGCCTCGATATCGGGCGTCGTGAGCTCCGCGCTCGAGGCGAGAGCCACGCCTGCCGAAATATCGCCGATCTGCGAACGCAGATCCTGGGACAGCTCGTCGACCAGGGCGAACACATCTCCGCCACGAGATTCCGAGCTGGCCCGGATCTCCCCTGTCGACGCATCGACAAGCGTGGCGACGATCGTCAGGTCCCCTCGTCTACCGTATATCGAGCCGGTCACGATGAGTGAGGCGCCGGAAAGCTCCATCAGACGCGCTTCGGTCCTGTCCCCCGGCTCTTCCCCTTCCTCCACCCCGAGCTGGCTGAGCAGATCGAAAATCCTCTGGCCGCTCACGACGCGAAGGTCGCCCGCCTGTGCGAGATGGGTCGACAACAGCTCGGCCAGCGCCCGTTCCAGCCAGGCGAGCTCGGGGGCCTCGACGGTGCTGTGGAACGGGAGGACGGCCACCGAGCCCTCCCCCAGGTCGGCCACCACGACGTCGGCAGCGTCGAGCTCGGCGGCGGGGACCCGATCGGCGGTCGCGATCCACAGACCCCCGACCACGGCCACGGCCAGAAGCCCTCCCAGCAGACCGCCTTCTCGCCGCGACACGCGTTGCGGACCCGTCTCACCGTGGTACCAGACGATGACGAGGATGACGAAGAGGGACACGAACAGCAGGAAGAGGACGACATCCAGCAGACGCCGAGGAGCGCCGTAGTTGTCGATGACGAACCCGGTCGCCTCGGCTACCGCCCAGGCGGCCGCCGCGTATCCGAGGAGCCACTGAGAGAGCTTCCGCCGGCGAAGAGCTTCAAACACACCCTGATTCGACACGATTCCCTCCGGCCCAGCTCCATCCGCTTCTTCGACCGAGCCCGTGGTATCGTACGAAAAATCGGGTCCCGACGTTCCACCCCCGCGTCGAGGTTCGCGAGTACTATCTGCAGCTGGACCGCAATCTCGCGGAAACGGCGATCGAGCCTGCCCCGATGGTCAGCTGGATGGATGGACCCCACCTGATCTCCGAGACGGCCTAATGTGCCACTCGTCTTCATGGGACCTGGCATCCCGCCTGGGCAGCATGACGGACGCGTACGGACCGTCGACATCGCGCCGACGCTCGCGCGGCTGCTGCGAATCGCCGCCCCAGGCGACCTCGACGGGCACGCCCTGCGCGCGGTCGTCCGCTAGCTGGGCCCCTCTCCCGGACTCCCGCGTGAGCGCGTCCGCACGGTGTCGCGCGGTGCCGCCTCCATCTCCGGCATGCATAGCACGATGAAGTTGTAGCGCTGCTCGCCCGGCCCCGGGACTCTGGCGTCATCCACTTCGCCCTCGGCCTCGGTACTCAGGATCCCGCCCGAGTAGAAGCTGAACAGACAGTCCACTTCATTCAGCCTGAACCGGAGCGACGATTCGTTCGGCGCGTCGCGCGGATCCGGCGTGCGCGTCCATCCCACGCCGCGGATCATCTCGAAGAACCGTCGCGCTTCCTGGCGCAGGCTCAGGGTCGTGAGTCCGGCGGCTG
>JAOTZH010000171.1 GCA_029861425.1 Gemmatimonadota bacterium | reverse complement strand
TCGTAATCGGCTCGTAGAACTCCGGCCACCGGTCTCCGATCAGATCGAGCTCGTACTCGCCCGGTGAGACGACTTCACGGGTGTCGTTCGTCCCGGAGAGGTCCACGTCGAACGCATAGCGCCCGGCTTCGCTGCCGGCCTCCATGACGACGTTGCCGTCCCGGTCGGCCGCCAGGCTTCCGCCCCGGAACACCACCCCCCGCTCCGTGCCCACCCGGTTCACGGCGAGGTAGTACGCCCGGTTCTCGTAGGCCCGGACGCGTGTCACCTCGCGCTTCATGTCGAGTCGAGGCCAGTTGGTGGGGAGGAGGAGAAGCTGCGCCCCGAGAAGCCGGAGCGCCCGGGCGGTCTCCGGGAAGCTCCCGTCGTAGCAGATATGGACGCCGATCGTTCCGAACGGCAGTTCGAACACATGAAGGGCCTCGCGGCCGGGTAGCGTGAACCGGTCGGCCCCCAGACACAGCGTGTGCATCTTCCGGTATCGGCCGAGCACGCCGTCGGGGCCGATGACGAAGGCGGAGTTGAAGAGACTCCCGCCGTCCCGCTCGATGGCGCCGCACACCACGTGAACGTTCGCGGCCGAGGCGGCCTCGGCGACGCGTGTCACCTCTGGCCCGCCGATCTCGACCGCCGCCTCGCGTGCTTCCTTGATCGAATGGAAGACGTAGCCCGTGAGCGCCGCTTCAGGGAAGACCACGAGGTCGGCTCCCTCCGCGCCCGCCGCCTCGATCTCGGCCGCGACCAGCTCACCGTTTCGAATCGAGGCACCCAGATGTGGCGCCATCTGGACGGCGCAGACTTGCGTCATGGGGCGAGCCAGCGGCTCAATCCCACGGCCGCTCCACCCGGAGGGCCGCGGCGACCCCGGCCACGGCGGCCCCGATCGCGAGAGTCAGCCCGATCCAGCGTCCGATCCGGGCGGCCGGCTGGGACGGACCGTCTCGCCATGGGCGCTCGAGCTCGTCGCGCCAGTAGTCGATCTCCGTCGTGACCAACTCGCTCGCTCCGTCGGCGATTGGCCGCACCGCGTCGCGCAGGCTCACGATCCGGGCGGCTTCGAGCCCACGAAGTCCTCGCCGCCGTCTACCCGGATGGTATTCCCCGTCATCCAGTGGGTCCCGGGCTCGGCAATCGCGATCATGCACTGAGCCACGTCCTGGGGCGTCGTGAGTCGGCCGTATGGGTTCTGTCCGGCCGCCTCCTCGATCATGTGCTCCGCTCCGGGGATCTTCCTGAGCGCGGGCGTATCCGTTACGCCCGCCCGTATCGCGTTCGCGGTGATGCGGTAGGGCGCCAGCTCGAGCGCCAGCTGGCGGCAGTGCGACTCGAGGGCCGCCTTGGCCGCCGATACGCCGCCGTACGCGGGAATCACGCGGTCCCCACCCGAGGAGGTCATCGCGAACACCCGTCCGCCCTCTCCCATCAGCCCCCGCTCCACGAGCCCGCGGGTCCAATAGACGAGGGAGTGCGCCATCACATCGAGTGTCATGTTCATCTGCTCGGGCGACATCGTCTTCCCCTCTTCCGCCACGAAGGGGAGAAGCGTCCCGAAGGCGAGCGAGTGCATCAGGATCCGGATCGACCCCGGCTCCGCCTTTCCAGCGATCTCGTCGAGCACCGCGTCGCGTTTCTCCGCGGACGCGGCGTTCATGTTGAAGAACAAGGCACGCTGCCCGGCCGCCTCGATTTCCGCCTTGATCTCCTCGACGTGCTGCAGGCCGGCTCGCCGATCGAGATGGACCCCGTAGATGTCGTACCCGGCGTTCGCGAATTCGACCGAGGCGCCCTCACCGAATCCGCTCGAGGCTCCGAGGATCAGGGCTCCTGGGGAGGATTCCATCCGGCCGTCCAGTCTGGGGTTTGTTGAGTTTCGGTAAGCCGAGCACCATCCTTGGTGACGGTCGGGGAAGAATAGCGGGGCGGTGGAGGCTTTGCACTCGCGGCCGCCCGGGTGCGGGACGGGATCGGGAGGGTGATTTGGGTCGGGAGGATAGGGGCGGGACGCGGGTCGCCGACGTCTTGATCGTCGCGGTGGCGCTCGGCTTCGTCGTCGGGTTCGGAGAGGTGCTCGGACTCGGCTGGCGGTACTTCGTCCGCGATGTCCTCACGCATGTGAGTCCGCACACGGCGTGGATGGCTCCTCTGGGCTACGCCGCTCTCTTCGCGGTCCTTTCACCGATCGGCATCGCGCTCAGGGCCAGTTTCGGTCTCGCTCCGATGGTCTTCATCTGTGTGGCTCTAGGCTTGATCGGATGGATCGCCCTGCTGCCCTGGGGGCTGCACCCCGCCGCCGCGATCGTGCTGGCCCTCGGTGCCGCCGTCCAGCTCGCGCGGCTGTCGAATCGGCAGTCGCCGCGTCTGACCCGTTACGCTCGCACCGTCGCTTCCGCACTCGGTCTCCTGGTCGCGATTCTGGCGGCGATCGTCTTCTGGATCTACGGGAGTACCGAGCGTGCCGCCTACGCGGGGCGTGGCCAGGCGACGGCGGAGGCGCCGAACATCATATTGCTGGTCCTGGACACTGTGCGCGCACGAAGCCTCGGTCTGCACGGAGGCCCGGAGTGGGTGTCCCCGAACATCGACGCCCTCGCCACGAGCTCAGTCGTCTTCGACAACGCGATCGCAACGTCGCCCTGGACCCTGCCGTCCCACGCCTCGATGTTCACGGGCCGCTGGCCGCACGAGCTGTCCGTCGGGTGGTCGAGTCCGCTCGACTCGGCGGAGCCGACCCTCGCGGAGTTCCTGGCTTCACGGGGCTACGCGACGGCGGGGTTCGTGGCGAACCTCTCGTACACGTCGCGTCCGTTCGGGCTCTCCCGTGGGTTCGCGCGCTACGAGGACTTCCCGGTCACCGTCGGACAGACCGTTCTCTCGACGTCGCTCGGCCGGGTCCTCACGACGATGGATGGGCTGCGGGCCGTTCTGGACAACCACGAGCTCCTGAACCGCAAGACCGCCCGGCGGATCAACGCCGATTTCCTCGACTGGCTCGATGGCCGTCCGGACGGACCGTTCTTCGCCTTCCTGAACTACTTCGACGCACATGAGCCCTACGAGCCACCTGGACCGCTGCGCGAGAGGGTGGCGCCCGGGTATGTCCGCGACAACATGGGTCATCGGCATAATCTCCTGCGCGGCATAAACGCGAGACGTTTGCTCAAGGCCGAGATGCCGGAGGGCGACATTCCGCTCGAACTGGCGCTATACGAGGCCACGATCAACGCCCTCGACGCGGAGATCGGGGTGCTCATGGGTGACCTCGCCGTGCGGGGCCTGCTCGACAACTCGGTGCTGATCCTGACGTCCGATCACGGGGAGCACATGGGAGAGCACGGGATCTTCGAGCATGGTCAGACGCTCTATGAGGCGGCCGTCCATGTCCCGCTCATCGTCCGCCCCCCCACCGGGATCGACGGCGGACGACGCGTGCCCCGCCCGGTTTCCATCCGCGACATCCCCGCGACTCTCATCGAGCTGACGGGAGGGAACTCGGCCGCGTTCCCGGGTGCTTCGCTCGCGCCGACGTGGAGCGGGGACGCGCGTGTGCGGCAGGGGGCCGTCGTCTCGCCCGCCGTCTCCGAACTCGCCCGCGGCAACGTCGAACAGCCCTGGTATCCGATCGCGGCGGGTCTGGAGATGCAGTCGATGCAGAGCGGTTCCCTCTACTACATCTGCAACCCCGACGCCGCCGAGGAGCTCTACGATCTGGAGGTCGATCCCGCGGAGTCGAACAACCTCGCGGGGACTCCCGACGGGGACCGAGCCATTCTCGCGTTTCGGGAAGTGATCGCGGAGGTTGGCGCGCCACCGCGCTGGTGTCCGCCGCCGGCTGAAGAGGCGCCGCGGAGGCCCGAGCGGGGCCGCTGAGCCGAGCGTCGCGGGGATGGCGTCGGACGATGGAACCCGAACGTCCGGACCGGTATTTTTCCAAAAATCTCACTCCTGGAGTCTCCCCGGAGACCCGAATGTCGGCTCCGGGAATCTCCAAGAACGACGGGCTTTCTCGCATTTCGACCCTCGCGGATCGCAACACGGCTGAATCGCAATCCACAGAGATGAGGACTTTTCAACGTTGAATCAACAATCTCGTAACTCTATGTAATACAATGTTTTGCGGGCACGCACGACCATGTTCGTGGCCTGGGGAGCCTGGGCGGGCGCGCGGAACCGCTTGCCGCCTCCCGGCTCTGCGTCTATTCTCGTCGACCCGTGATCGCGGCTCGGTATCGCGGCCCCAACACCGCTCCCCGCGACGGGCAACATCGATAAAAACACCGTTTATTCATGGTCACAGGTGCGCCCTAGAATGATTCCGGGAACAGAGACTCGCCCCGTAGAAGTGGTCGTCGACCTCCCGGTCGAAATGGTTGCAGACGTCGAGGCCGCGCGCGACGACGACCCGGAGTTCATCGGTCGAGCGATTCAATACGCGCTCGCGCGCCGCATAATCTTCCAGGAACTCACCGCTTCCCCCACCGAACCGCGCTAGTCGCGGCCTCCGTTCGCCACGCGACCTCCGAAGCCACCCACCCATAACGTTTGACCGCCGCCCTGCCGTGCGCTAAATCGCTGGCTGGGGTTGGATCGTGGCGTGATTGGGGGTGAGGATGGTGGTTTCCGCCGAGATGGACTTTCCTACCGGGTCGACAGGCCAGGCGGATGAGGGGGCGAACGAGGCCGTGCTCCGGGCGAAATACGCCGATTTTTGTTCCGCGCAGCTCACCGAGGTGTTTCTCGCACTCTCCGATGAGCGGGTGTACGAGCTCGTCGAGGAGGAGGCTCGCCAGCAGGGGCTGGGGAAGGGCGACCTCGGATTTCGGTCGATGGTGAAGCTCGCGACGAAACGTCTCCGTGAGAACGTGCCTCTTCCGGATTATGAGTCGTGGAAGCGAGAGTATCAGGCCGAACCCGAGCGCTACGAGCGCTACATGATGGGCCTGTGGCGTCCCGCGTCGGACGGAAACGACCGCGCGAGCGATGACTCGGGCGATCACGGCGAGGGTGGGGGAACGTGATGGCGGGGTATCAGGTGAACGGCGGTGGCGAGGACGAGACCCGACCTCAGCTCGGTATGTGGGACGACAGCGACCGGGAGCAGGCGATCGGCTCGCTGGAGGACAGCGGCAAACACTGGCAGACACTCGTCTTGCTGGAGCAGATGTCCGGCGACCTGGTCAGGGGCCGACTCTCGTTTCGGCATGGGGAAGAGCGGTACGACACCGCACCGGTAATACTCGAGGAGACCGCCGCACGAGTGGTTCGGCGGGCGATCGAGCTACCCAAGGCGATGCTGCTTCAGCTCTTGATCTCGGCCCGGGAGTAGCGGTCGTCTCTGACGATCTCCGCGACGAGCGTCCGAATCATCACCCACCCGGCCCGAACCGAGGCCAGCGAGTTTCCGGAGACTTTCGATGTTCCGACCGTGCGACGCTCGAAGTCGACCGGGATGCCCACCACACGCAGTCCCGACCGTCGCGCCCGCACCTGCATCTGGACGTACCATCCGTAGTCCCGGTCATCGAGATCGAGCTTGGTGAGCGCACGCCATCGGATGGCCCGGAACGGACCCATGTCGCGGACAGCCGATCCGAACCTCAGGCGCAGGACGGAAAGGACGAAGCGATTCCCGAGTCGGGCGTGCCACCGAACTCCACCGTCCCCATGCAGGGCTCGGCGCTCGCCGATCACCAGATCGGCATCACCCCTCTCGACCGGTTCGAGGAGATGCGGGATCTGTGCGGGGGCCGCGAAGTCGTCCGCGTCGAGAAAGATCAGGACTTCTGGCGGGCCCCCGACCGCCACGGCGGCGGCCCCGGAGGAGGCGAGATGAGCGATCCCGGCAAGACACGCCTGGCCGTAGCCGGGTCGCGGCTCGTCGACGACCTCGGCGCCGAGTCCTCGGGCCACGACGGCGGTGTCGTCCCGCGAGCCGTTGTCGACCACCACCACACGCTCCGGTCTGGCAGCGCCGAGATCGTCGAGTCGGGCGAACAGCTCCGGCAACGCCCGGGCTTCGTCGCGGGCGGGGATCAGCACCGCGGTGGTCAAGAGACCACGTGATCCGGCTCGCGGTTCTCTCGGCGAGCGTGCTCGCGATGGCGTGGGTCCCGGGGGCACAGTCGACCCCGTGGCCGCTGCTGGGTCTCTGGATCGCGGCGTTCGCGGCGTACGGCCTCGCGGCCCGATCCGTTCGAGACCTGTCTCCGCGGGCGATCTGGGTCGGGGCGATCGCGCTCAGGATGGGGCTCCTCGGTGCCGCCCCCTCTCTCTCCGAAGATGTCTACCGCTACATATGGGATGGTTGGGTAGCCCGAAACGGGGTCAACACGTTCGCGTTCGCTCCCGCCGCGACCGAGCTGACGGGGCTGCGCACCGAGTGGTGGGAGCTGATCAACCACCCGGGGATTCCGACGATCTACCCGCCCGGCGCGCAGATCGTCTTCCTTGTCCTCGCCTGGATCGCCCCGGCCTGGCTCCTCTTCAAGATCGCTTGGGTCGCCGCCGACCTCGTCGTGGCATTGCTGATCGGTCGACTCTGTGGGGCGCCGGGTCCGGACCGGGCTCCCGCGAACGCCATTTCCGGCCTCACCGGCGTCGCTCCGCTGCTCCCGGTATTCCTGTACCTCTGGAATCCGCTCGTATTGATCGAGGTGGCCTGGAGCGGTCACTTCGAGCCGGTCGGCATCGCGCTCATGCTCTCGGCCGTGCTGGTCGTACGGTCCCGTGCCTGGCTGGGCGGCGTCCTGCTCGGACTCGGAGCCGCGATCAAGTTCGCTCCACTCGCGGCCGTTCCCGCCCTGTTTCGGCGATACGGCATGCTCGCCGCGGTCCTCGCCGTCCTGACTCCGGGCATCCTGTACCTGCCGTTTCTCGACGCGGGCTCGCGACTCTTCGAGGGTCTGCGGACGTACGCCGATATCTGGGAGTTCAACGCGGGACTGTACTGGGTGATGAAGGTCCTGCCCGGACCGGCGGAACTGGGGCGCTGGCTCGGTGCCGCGACCGTAGCCGGGGTCGCCCTCTTCGCTGGCTATCGTCGGGTCGGTCTGGGCACAGCGCTCTACTGGACTGTCGGTGCGGGTCTTCTGGTGTCCCCGACGATTCACCCGTGGTACGTACTCTGGGTTCTGCCATTCGCCTCCCTCTATCGCGCGCGCGCCTGGATTCTGCTTACGGGAACGGTGTTCCTCGCATACGGCGGTCGGGACGCGTACCTGGCGACCGGAGTCTGGCCCGAGCCCGTGTGGCTCCGCCTCCTGATCCACGGTCCGGTGCTGGCCCTACTGGCTTGGGATTGGCGGAAATCGTCGCGGGAAGAGGGGGCCGATCCCCCCGCCGCGTAAGGCCTCGAGCGAAGTCGTGACGTATCCGAGAGCGAAGAGCCCGGTGAAAGGCAGGGAGGCCACGACTCCAGCGGTCAGCAGCTTCCACCCCGCTCCGACAAGGGTGAGCGCCAGCGCCGCCCGCACCCAGTCGCTCGTCGCCCACCGACCGCCGGCGTAGGGAACCTGTTGAGTGAACCCCTGCTTCGGCGTTCGCACGAACGGGGTGCGCACCCCGATCGCGCCACGCACGACCGCCCCCGACAGGGGGACTCCCAGCCCCAGTCCCAAGAGCAGTGCCCCCCCGACCCGCCCCGGCAGGGTCCGTGAAGCGGCTCCACGAAGGATCGCCGCCGTCCCGTAGAACGCGATGAAGGGGACAGTCGCGAGCGCGATCGCCACGACATGCAGCCATTCGGGGAGGCCAGCTCTCCCGAGTCCGAGCCAGCCAGCCGTCGCCAGGGTGACTCCGAGAAGCAGTGTCAGGGGATGGACGAAATGGCCGATGAGGTGTGCCGTTGCTTCGAGCTTCTGACCCATCGTCGCCCGAGAACGCCAAACCGATGGCAGCAGCTTTCGCGCCGACTGCACACCGCCCTGAGTCCAGCGCTCCTGCTGGATCTCGATCGCTCGAAGCCCCGCCGGCAGCTCGGCCGGGACGCGGACATCGTCCAGGTAGGCAAACCGCCAGCCAGCCAGCTGGGCCCGATAGCTGAGGTCGACATCCTCGGTCAGCGTGTCGCTTTGCCACCCGCCCGCATCGTGCACGCAGACGCGCCGCCACATCCCGCCGGACCCGTTGAAGTTGAAGAAGTACCCTCCGCGATAGCGGGCCTCGTGCTCGATCGCGAAATGTGCGTCGAGGAAGAGCGCCTGCGCGCGGCGCAGCCACCCCGTATCGGCATCGAGATGGGCCCACGCGGCCTGCACTGCCCCGACCGTTGAATCGGCGAACGGCCCGAGGAGGTCGCGGACCAGACCCCCCGGAGGGACGAAGTCCGCATCCAGAACGAGGAAGAACTCGCCGCGCGCTTCCTTCGCTCCGAACTCGAGTGCCCCGGCCTTGAATCCGCGCCGGTCCGGACGACGGACGTGGTGGATGTCGACGTCGCGAGCGCGCCAGCTGGCGACCCTGGCGGCCGCCAGGTCGGTCGTCACGTCCTCCGAGTCGTCCAGAACCTGGATCTCGAGCAAGTCGGACGGATAGTCCAGCTTGCAGGCGGAGTCGATCAGTCGCTCGATGACGTTCGCCTCGTTGAACACGGGGAGTTGCACCGTGACGACGGGGAGATCGCCCTCCCAGACTCGCGTCTCGCGGCGAGACGGTCTCCGGAACCGAAGCCACAGCAGCCGCAGCCGATGCGCCCCGAAGGGGAGCAGCAGCGCGAGCACCGCGAGGTAGGCCGTTCCGAGGATCGTCATCCCTTACTTCCGTCTCCTGCAGCGGGGGGGCGAAGCGCGTGGGGCGCACCG
>JAOTZH010000170.1 GCA_029861425.1 Gemmatimonadota bacterium | reverse complement strand
GAGGAGGTCGGCGGGGGGGCGAAGCGGGTGGTCGAGGCGGGCGGCTACGTGGGGGTCGGAAGCCACGGGCAGCTCCAGGGGCTCGGATACCACTGGGAGCTCTGGTCCGTCCAGTCGGGCGGGATGTCCGAGCACGACGCGCTCCGGACGGCCACGATCCTCGGGGCGGAGGCCCTGGGTCTCGGCAACGATCTCGGGTCCGTGACGGCGGGCAAGCTGGCCGACCTCGTGATCATGGACGCCAACCCGCTGGACGACATCAAGAACACGAACACGGTGCATCTCGTCATGAAGAACGGACGTCTGTACGACGGCGACACGCTGGATGAAGTCTGGCCGCGTCAGCGCTCGTTGGCGACGGACGAGATGCAGTCGGACGAACCGGACGAGTCGAGCTCGTACCGGCGCTAGGCCCTCGGGGCGGCGACAGTGGAGATTCGAGACGCGCAGACGTTTCTCCCCTACTGGAAGAACATCCGGAAACGGACCCGGCGCGTGATCGATCACATCCCCGCCGACCGGTTCGACTGGTCTCACCGGGAGGGCGCGTGGACGTTCGCGGACCTGATCCGCCACCTGGCGGCAACCGAGCGGTGGATGTTCGCGGAGAATGCCGAGCGGCGGCCGAGTCGCTACGCCGGCCGCGGTCGCGAGCATGCCGATGGACCCGTGGAAGTGATCGCGCACATGGACCGCCTCCATGCGGAGTCGTGTGAGATCTTCGAATCGCTCTCGACCGACGATCTGAACGCGAAGTGCGAGACGCCCGGAGGGATCCAGATCACGGTCTGGAAGTGGCTCCGCGCGATGGTCGAGCACGAGTGCCACCACCGGGGTCAGATCCACCTCATGCTCGGCATCATCGGCGTGGAGGCCCCGCCGCTCTACGGCCTCACCGAAGAGGAGGTCGAGGCCCGGAGCCTGTGAATGGGTGCACAAATGGCGAGGACTCCATGACCGAAGAGTCGGACGGCCGCGTAGAGTTTTTCCGTGCGCTTCGAGCGCGCGAGCTCGATCGCCTGCGGGCGCTCGCCGCGGCGGAGCCCGCGGTCGTCTTCGCGATCGACCCTCAGCACTGCTGCGGCGGGACCGCGATGAACACGGCGGTCGCGTTCGGAGACCCCGAGCTCCTCGACACGCTGCTAGAGCTGGGAGCGGATCCGAATCAGCCGAGCGATTGGCCGCCCGGACCGTTCCAGGCCCTCCATTCGATCCCGATGCGATATCTCGACACGCTGGGCCCCTTCCTGATCCAGCGTGGCGCGGCAATCGACGCCCATGCCGCATCCAAGCTGGGGATGCTCGCGGAGCTCCGGACGCTCGTGGAGTCCGATCCCGAGGTCGTCCACCGGAAGGGGCCGGACGGGCAACGCCCTCTCCACTTCTCCAGGACGCCGGAGATCGCGCGGTTCCTCCTCGACATGGGCTCCGACATCGAAGCGGTGTGCGTCGACCACGGAAGCACGGCCGCCGAGTGGGCGGCCGCGGAGCGCCCGGATGTATGTCGGTTTCTCCTCGAGCGTGGTGCGCGAGGAGACGAGTTCATGTACGTCATGATCGGCGATACCGACCGGCTGGAGGCGGCGATCGCGGAGGATCCCGCCGTGCTGCATGCGCGCACGACCCCTGACCGTTTTCGCCCGACCGACGGCGAGGCGGCCCACATCTACATGTACTCGATCGGCTCCGACGCGACGCTTCTCCACGCCGCCGCCACCACCGGCCGCACCGACATGGCGAGCCTTCTGCTCGACGCGGGCGTGGACCCGAACGCTCGCGGCGGATACGACGACCAGACCCCGGCGCACGGGGCCGCATGGCACAACCACGCGGACATCATCGCGCTTCTCGCGGCCGGCGGGGCAGACGTGAACCTGCCCTCCGGACAGATGCACAGGAACCCTCCCGTCGGATGGGCCATCCTGAACGGCTCTCTGGAGGCGATCGAGGCGCTGCTCGACGCGGGCGCCGAAATCCTCGACCACTACATTCAGGACGCGGAGCGGGGCATCGAGGGTGGCTGGCGCGACTTTTCCGCCACCCCGCCCGAGCGGTATGAGGCCATCCGCCACCTGCTAGCCGCCAGGAGATCCGCGTGACTCTGCCCCAGCGTGCCGGAAGCACCAACCTCACGGTCCGATGGTTCATGGGGCTCGCAATTGTCGCCACTCTGGCCGTCCCGCGGGTCGGCTCTGCCCAGGAGGCGGAACTTCTCGAGCTCACGCCGATGTCGACCGAGCTCGAAGACGGGTCGAGCTACGAATTCGAACGCGGGACGCTGCTCGTTCCGCAAAACCGCGAGCACCCCGAGGGCCCGTTCTTCGAGCTCGAGTTCTACAGGTTCCCCGCGCTCGAGGGGGCGGATCCGTCGACGCCGCCGATCTTCCATCTGAACGGCGGGCCGGGCTGGCCCGGACTCGGCAACCGGCCGCAGCAGGCCTCGTTCCTCGAGTCCGAGGTCTTCCCGCGAGCACGCCACGCCGACCTCGTGTTCGTCGGCCAGAGAGGCATCGGCTCTTCGGCCCCCAACACGGCATGTCGCGGCGCCCGTCCGCCCCGGGCCGGCGACCCCTTCATCGTGGACGAGCGCATGGCGATGCTCATCGAGGCGGCGAGGACCTGCCGCGAGCGCTGGGAGCAGGAAGGCGTCGACCTGGAGGGAATCACCGTGATCGAGGCGGCGAACGACGTGCGCGACGTCGCCGCGGAGCTGGGGTACGACCAGATCCAGATCCACGGCGGGAGCTTCGGCTCCCACTGGGGGATGACCGTGATCCGGTACCATCCGGAGCTGGTCGCCCGAGCCCTCCTGAACGGCATGGAGGGACCCGATCACACCTACGACATGCCGGGGTGGATCCTGATGGCGCTCGAGCGTATGGCCGCGGACGCGGAGGCGTCGGGGGCCTTCGACGGGCGGCTGCCCGATGGCGGACTGCTCGCGGGCTTTCAACGCGTGATCGCCGAGGCCGAGGCGGCTCCGCTGCGCATGCAGAACATCAGGGGCGCCGGGCGCGATACGCTCTTCCTCGAAGTCACCGCCGACGAAGTCCGCGGGCTGTGGGGTGGCTATACGAATCAGCAGGGCGGCCACCGGGTGCGGGGTTGGGCATCGGACATGATCCGGCTGGCGGAAGGCGACTACACTGACGCCATCACTGCCGTCGTCAGAAACCGCTTCGGCACGGCCGGGCTGCCGACCGCGGCGTTCTTTATGCTCGACTGCGGGTCAGGGATCAGCGGCATCCGCCTGGAGCAGCTGCTCAGCGATCCCGGCGCAGAGGTCGTGGGGCAACTCGGACGCTTCTACGAGACCCTCTGTTCTGTATGGGATGCGGATCTGGGGGAGGGGTTCCGGCAGAACTTCGACACCGAGGTTCCGACGGTGATCGTGCACGGGAACTGGGACCTGTCCACGCCGCTGGAGAACGCCCTCGAGCTCCGTCCGCACTTCAGGAACCACCGGTTCGTGCTCGTCGAGCGCGGAACGCACGGGGCGATCGGCGAGGCGCTTCGCTTCTCCGCCGACTTCCGGGCGGCGCTCGACGCCTACATGGCGACCGGCGACATGTCGGCCTTTCCCGAGACGGTGACGTTACCGCCGGTGGAGTGGGTCCCCGCGCCCGACCGCTGACCCGGGCGATGTTCGTCACCCCGCCCGGGCCCGTTCGATCAGGCTTTCGAAGACCTGGACGCGCCGACCAGAACGCCGACGATGCCGATCACGGGGTTCGCCCAGCGTGCCCACGTGGGCTGCACCGCGCCGGCGATCGCGTCCCACATGGAGAGGCCGTCGGGTCGCGGCCCCGCGGCCGTGTCTCCCATCTCCGGGATGGCTGAGAGGACGCCGAGGACGGCGACCAGACCCACGAGGACGTAGACGGCGGTCCGGTCGGTCCCCACGCGGGCGCACACGATGCCGCCGAGCACCGCCGCGACGAGGCCCACCACGACCGAGACCACGGCCCACAGCATGGAGTGGTCCCAGGACCCGGGCTGAAAGGCTCCATCTGCTCCGACGATGGTCCAGGCGACGGTCATCCCGCCGAAGACCGCGGCGAACATGGCCACATAGCCCAGCACGGCTGCACCGATGTTCCTGCCCATGGCTACCGTTCCTTGCTGTGAAGGGTCCGGAAAGCTGGAAATCCGGACGTGGACCGCGCAAGGCACGCCCGCGGAGAGCTGACCGTGCCCAAAGCGGGAAACACCCGTGGCGGATCTCACGCCGGGCCGACGCGTCCGTTGTGTGCAGGACAGCCGGTAGCGCAGTGTATGGCCCTCCATCACCCACCGACGGAGCGAACGCCCACATGTCCGACATCGAAGAGCTGAGATTCCCCATCGGACGGTTCCGGTTTCCGGACTCGCCGGTACCGGCCGAAGCGCGCGCGGAGATGCTCGACGCCATCGACGGCACGCCCGCCGCGCTGAGAAGAGCCACCGCCGGACTCGACGACGAGCAACTGGACACTCGCTACCGGCCCGATGGGTGGACCCTGCGCCAGGTCGTCCACCACGTCGCGGACAGTCACGTCAACTCCTACTGCCGCTTCAAGCTCGCGATGACCGAGGAGCACCCGACGATCCGTGCCTACGAGGAGGCGAACTGGGCGGAGTTGTCCGACGGGCGCGACGGCGACATCGAGCTGTCCCTCCAGCTGCTCGAGCGTCTGCACACGCGGTGGGTCGGCTGGCTGCGCACGCTGAGCGACGACGACTGGGCCCGGACGCTGCACCATCCCGAGGCTGGCGACCTCGTCCTCGATCAGCTGCTGGCACTCTATGCCTGGCACGGCCCACACCACGTCGCGCACGTCACGGGGCTCCGCGAGCGAAACGGCTGGTAGGCGGCCCCACCCCTTGTGGCGGGGGCGCCGGCGCACATCATGTGTCGCTGCCCCCCCGGCGCCGTGAGGAACGCGGCCCGGCTGCGTCCTTCACCCTCGGAGCGTCATGGCCTGGCTGCAGGAGCACTGGATCGCGCTGGCTCTGTTCGGCGTCTACGGGGTGCTCCTCTTCCGGCACGCGCTCGAGGGGCGCCGGGAGACATCGGGCCGCGCGGACTACTACATCGGCGGCCGGACGATGGGGGGCGTGGTCCTCGGGCTCTCCTTCTTCGCTACATACTCGAGCACGAACAGCTTCGTCGGCTTCTCCGGGCAGGCATACTCCTACGGAGCCCCGTGGCTCCTCCTGGCCCCGCTGGTGGTCGTATTCTCCTTCGCCTCATGGCTCTGGATCGCGCCGCGGCTTCGCGCGTTCACGGGCGAAGTCGATTCCGTCACACTCGCCGACTACGTGGGCTTCCGGTTCGAGAGCCGACCCGCCCGGACGCTCGCCGCGCTGATCGTCATCTTCTCGAGCTTCCTGTACATGACCGCGGTGTTCAAGGGGATCGGCAACCTGCTCGAGATCTTTCTCGACATGCCCTACGCGGTAGCGATCATCGTCGTCTTCGTCGTCGTGATGCTGTACACCGCGGTCGGCGGCTTCATCTCGGTCGTGAAAACCGACGCGGTCCAGGGCGTGATTATGGTCCTGGCCGGGATCCTGCTCTTCTGGGGCACGATAAACGCTGCGGGAGGGCTCGATGCGATCGAGCTGATCCGATCCGCACCCGAGACCTCGAGCCTGTTCCGCTGGGACGCCGCCATGCCGTTTCCCGTGTTGATCGGCATCATCGTGGCGGGAACGCTCAAGTTCATCGTCGACCCGCGGCAGCTGTCGCGGTTCTACGCCCTGGCGGACCAACGCGCGGTCAGACGTGGCCTGTGGGTGTCCACCGGAGCCTTCCTCATCGTCTACTCGCTCATTCTGCCGATCGGCCTCTTCTCCCACGCGATTCTCGGAAGCGGGATGACGGAGTCCGACCTCGTCGTTCCGACCCTGCTCGGGCAGGCGGACATCCTGCCGGCGTTCCCGGCCGCGATCATCGTCGTGGCCATGCTCGCCGCGGCGATGTCATCTCTCGACAGCGTCCTGCTCGTGATGGCCTCGACCTGGGAGCGTGACGTCATCTCGATCTTCCACGACGTCAGCGACACGCGGGCCGTGACGGAGACTCGCCGGTGGGTGGCCATCTTCGCCGTCATCACGGCGGTGATCGCCCTGAATCCGCCCGGAAGCATCGTCGATCTGACCGCGTTCTCGGGGAGCCTGTACGCGGCCTGTTTCTTCCCGGCCGTTGTGCTCGGACTCTTCTGGAGAAGAGGCACCGGCACCGCGGTCGTGGCATCTTTCGTCCTCGGTGTCGGGGTGCTCGTCGTCTGGGACTGGCTTCCGCTTGCCGGCGTCGTGCACGAGGTCTTCCCCGCGATGGCTCTCTCCACTCTGGCGTACGTCGGCCTGTCGGCCTCCGCTGAAGCCGTTCCCGCGGCCGCCAGGCTCTCCGCTCGACTCTCCGAGTAGACCGAAGGCTCTTCTCTTCGGGATGAAGCTCCTTGCTTGTCATTTAAGCGTACGCTAAAATGATGTCATGGATACGCTGCAACTTCGTCTCGCCTCGGAGCCACGACGACTCCAGATCCTCGAGTTGATCTGGGATCGGGAGCTCAGCGCGGGCGAAATCGCCGAGCGGGTTCCCGTGAGCTTTGCGGCGGTCTCGCAGCATCTGGCCAAGCTCCGCGAGGCGGGACTCGTGTCGGTCAGACGCGATGGGCGCTACCGCTTTTACGCCGCATGCAAGCAGGACATGGGAACACTCGCGGTGCTTCTCGAGGCGATGTGGGCGGAGCGACTCGGCGTCCTGAAGCGGATGGCGGAAGCAGCCGAGGCCGAGCGAGGCGACAATCGGCCCGCCGACCCGGATCACAAAAAAGGGACCTGATCGTGATGACTGAAGCCGCGGGTGTGCTGATCGACCTGTCGAAGAAGATCGACGCGCATGTCGACACCGTGTGGGGCATCGTCTCCACGCCGGAGGGCTTTGGTGCCTGGATGGGGGGCACGGTGTCCTTCTCTCCCGACGCCGGGAGCCCTTTCGAGGCGAATTTCCCGCAGTTCCAGATGGTCATCAGGGGTGAGGTCCGGGAGTTCGATGCGACGGCACACCGGCTGGTCCTGACGTGGGGGGTGGCCCAGGGGCCGCAAACGGAGACGTTCCCCGCCGGGTCGTCTCTTCTCGAGCTCACCCTCACACCAGAGAACGGCGGCACGGACGCGCGGGTTCACCACAGCCAGCTGCCCACGGAGGAGGGGGCCGAGGGCCACGAAGCCGGCTGGAGATTCCATCTCAGCCGTCTGTCCCTGCAGGCGAATCGACAGGACCTCACCAACAATCTCGGAAGGTCCGTCGACGCCTGGTTCGCCGCCTGGAACGAGACGGACGCGGACGCGCGCGACGCGCTTCTGATCAGCTGTTGCTCCGAGGACGTCGCGTTTCGGGACGAGTACGCGGATGCGACCGGGCGTCAGCTGCTCTCGATGCACATCGGGAGCACCCAGATGTTCATGCCCGGCTTCAGCATAGCCGCCGCCGGTCCGGCGATCGTATGCCGCGGGGAGGCGCTCGTCCCGTGGAAGGGAACCGGTCCGAACGGATTGGAAGTCACCGGGACGAACCATATCGCCGCCCACCCGGACGGGACGATCACGAGGGTGACCGGGTTCTACTCGGCCGGCTAGCCGGCGAGCTCGAGTCCGAGACGGCAACACAGCGACCCCTGCCGGGCCCCCGACCGGAGCTCGGGAGGATCACCCCACCTCCAGTCGGCATACACCGTGTGCCCGGGGGTGCCCGGCATGCCGACCATCGGATCTCCCGCGACGATCGTCGCCGTCCACAGGTTCATCTCGAGCCGGTAGCCTGTGCGGTCCGCGACGCCGCCCGCGACGACAGCCCCGGGTTCGAGCTCGACCGAGAGCTTCTCCCGTCCGATTCGCCGCACGAGCCCGTCCGTGGACTCGTCCTTTTCGGCCGTTCCGGCCGGCAGCCCCCACACGCCCGGCAAGTCCTCGTCGTCGTCCGGACGCCGAACCATTAGCCACCGGGCACCGGGACCGCACGCCACCATCGTCGGCTCCCCCGGTTCGCGGATCACGAGCGCGATCGACTGTTTGGTCCGCCGATCCCCTCCGCTCGCCTCGGCGGCGGAGATCTTCAACGGCCTTCCGCGAGACGTTCTAGCCGGTCGCGTGCCGCATCGAATCGCGCCGTGAGGTTCGGGATCTCGACCGCGCCGTAGCCTGCGACGAGTCGCTGACGCGCCACCTCCAGGGCTCCGAGCAGTTCTCTGGCCGCCTGCGCCGCCGCAGACGGATCGACACTTCCGCGCTCACCGATCCAGACCGGCGAAGCGTGCGCGAACGGATAGCTGTCCATGCTCGGCCATCGGGTCTCCCCGCCCAGGGCCCGCGCCGCGACCCACCCGCCCGTGGGAAGGTCGAGCTCGCCGCTGAGCGTGGTCGTCCCGGTGTCGGCGAGACCCGGTCCGGTCTCCACCACCTGGCCATTCACGAGCAGCTCGATGCGGTCGAAAGGCACTGCGGACGCCACGGTCACCGTGTACGGCACGGTTCCGCCCTCCACGACGTCTCCTGGCCCCGAACCGCCGACTTCGAGCGTGATCATCGGGCCGTTGGTCACGAACGTCCTTCCGTCCTTCAGCGCGGATGTGTAGGCGGGCCAGTTGACCGCTCCGCCGGTGTTCGCGTACACACGCGTCGTCCCGACCGCCATCGTCCGATAGAAGTCGGTCATCACGTCGCTCCCGGCGGAGGCCGCGACCGGGACTCCGATGTTGAGAAGGCGGTACCAGACCTCCGCTGTCCCGAGCTCATCGCTCCAGAGACACACGAGCTCGATCGCATCCAGATCGCCCAGCACGGCATCG
>JAOTZH010000169.1 GCA_029861425.1 Gemmatimonadota bacterium | reverse complement strand
GGCTGAGCGCGCGTACGTGCTTGCCCGATGCCGAATCGGGTCCGACGAGCAACAGGACGATCCTCACCGGCTGGCCATCCAGCGACTCGAACTCTACGGGCGTCGACGTGAGGCCGGCGACCATCTGGAGATCGTCCAACGCCTCTACCTTGCCGTGGGGGATCGCGACCCCGCCGCCGATCCCGGTGGTCAGGACAGCCTCCCGTTCCAGCACCGCGTCGCCGATGGCCGCTCCCTCTGCCGGCTCGAGGCCGGCCATGTCGGCCATGAACTCGGACAACTCCCCGATAACGCCGTGTTTGTCGGAGGCCTGGATCGGGATTCGGATGCGGTCCGGGGTAAGCAGTTCGGCGAGAAGGATGTTCGACAAGAACGAGACCTGGAACCGGGTCGGAGGTGCCCCCGGAGAGAGGGCCTCGCCGGGGCGCGTAACGGCGGCGAAAATAGGTGTCCGCGAGCGCGCACAGCAAGCGGCGACCCGAGCGCGAACACGCCCACCGGGGAGACTCCCCGATCACGAGAGAACGCATGTCACGAAAGCCCGAATTGCTCGGACTCGATTCCGACGAACGGTCCGACGCCCTCACCGCTGCCCTCGCCGGGTGGGGCGAGCCTTCGTTTCGAGTGCGTCAGATCGAGGAGTGGGTCTTCGCCCATCGGGCGCGGGACTTCGCGGAGATGACGAACCTTCCGCAGGCTCTCCGAGAGCGGCTCGATGAGGCGTTCTCCCTGACTCCGCTCGAGGCCGTGTATGTCGCGCGGTCCGAGGACGGCACGATAAAGCACCTCTGGGCGCTCGATGACGGCGAGCGCGTCGAGTCGGTCCTGATCCCGACGCGAGAGCGGCTGACGCTGTGTATCTCCTCGCAGGCGGGGTGTGCGCTGGGGTGCCGGTTTTGCGCGACCGGGGATTTCGGCTTTCGTCGCCAGCTGCGCGCGGCCGAGATCGTCGCCCAGTACCGTGATTCCTGGCGCGTGGCAAAGGAGGAGCTGGGGCGATCGGTCTCGAACGTGGTGTTCATGGGCATGGGCGAGCCGCTCGCGAATCTCGACGCGGTCATTCGATCCCTGACGGTCCTCCACTCCGACTTCGGGCTTGGTGCACGCCGGATAACGGTGTCGACGGTCGGCCTCGTGCCGGGCATCCGTGAGCTCGCTCGCCGGCCCGAGCAGTTCGAGCTCGCGGTATCCCTCCACGCACCCGCCCACGACTTGCGGCTCGAGCTCATGCCGATCGAGAAGCGATATCCCCTTCCGGAGCTGTTCGACGCGCTTCGTCAGTATCAGGCGAAGAAGAATCGCAGGATCAGCCTGGAGTACACGCTGATCGACGGGGTCAACGACGATCCGGGCCTGGCATCGGTCCTGGCGGACCAGGTATACGGGCTCACCTGCTTCGTGAACCTGATTCCCTTCAATCCGATCCCGTCCCGGCCCGAGTGGCGAGCCTCGCCCGGGCGACGCATCAAGGAGTTCTCCGCCCGGCTGACCGAGCGTGGGGTGGCCAACGCCGTGCGGACGCCCCGAGGCCGGGACATCGCAGCGGCATGTGGGCAGCTCCGTCTGGCGGAGGAAGCGGACGCGCCCGCCTGAGTGGCCTACCGGTCGGCGAGGAGACGTCTCCAGTCGCTACCGAGCATAACCGTCACATCGAGTAGCAGATCCGGCTCGATGGCCACCACGATCGAATCGGCACCGATCCTTCGGCCGAGCTCCGAGACCATCACGCCTGCCCCGGACCGATCGAGAATGTGGCTCACGCCGTAGTCGAAGTGATCGGCATTGTCGACGGTGACGACGTCGTAGTTCAGCGAGAGCAGGAGGTCACCAACCCGGTCCGCGGCGCCGCGCTCTCCAGAACCGTTCAGCACCTCGACCTTGAGTCTTCGATCCGGCTCCGCCGTCTCGAACTCGATCGTCTGCTGGTCGGGTACGTCCGCCTCTCGCCAGGCGATCCACCAGGACCCGATCAGAGCCCCGGTCGCGAGCAGCGTGACCGTCGTTATCAGAGACTTGAAGCGTTCGAACGCGATGTGGACGGACCCGCGGCGTTTCGCCTTCGAGCGACGACCGCCCGACTTCTTCCCCGAACGTCCCCGTTTCGACCCACGCGTCGGCGTGCGTGCCACCAGGCTTCCTCCCGTCGTCCTCCCCACCCACGGCACCCCCCGGCGGGCGCCGTCATGCGCCCCAGCGGACGCATCGGATCACCGGCCTTGGGCGATCCTCGTCCAGAACTCTACCGTGACTTTCGGAATCTGCAACCTCCCCTCGAGGAGCGTGCCGATCTTCGCGGCCGCGACGATTGGCAGCACGTCGTCCATCTCGTCCGGCAGGCGCGACCTCAACCGTTGGCGCCGTGCCCTCCCCGATCTCCTTCCCGGGTCCAGGTAGTCCGCCAGATAGAGCGATTGCCCCAGTAGATCCAGCTTGGGATGCCCGGTCGTGTGATGAGCCACGGCGCGCAGGAACGGCTTGTCGTCGATGCCTTCTTCTTCGAGTCGCACGGCGCATGCCGGCCCGTGGAGAACGGGGTCGGGGCAATCGCGAGCCAGGTCGAACTCCTTCCTGAGTCGCGGCGGGGATACCCCTTTGAGCGCATCGTGGAGAAACCCCGCGGCGCTCCAACGTGCCCGGTCCGACTTCCGAAGCCCGTGCGCCCGGGCCCATTTCCGCATGAGTCGAGCGACCCGCTCCGCATGGGCGACGCGTTGCGAGCTCATCGCCGCCCAATCGGGGAGCCCCCCCCGTGCGGCGTCCCGAATCAACGGGTGGAGCCGATCGTACTGCTTCCCCATCAGTCGCGAACCCACGGGATGTAGGCGATACTGCGCGTCGCTGTCCGGTAAGCCATCGCTGCTCGACCTTGCCGCTCGAAGTCGTGGGAGAGACCCGGGAAGATATACCAGACATGTCCGTCCGCTACGACCCACTCCTCACGCTCGCCCTCGCGGAAGCCATCGAACGTCGGTGGGCGGGCACTGGCGTCCGGTCGCTCGCCATGGATCCCGTGCGACGGGCGGCCTCGCTTCGCTTCGCGGACGGCAGCGCCCTCGTCGCACTCTTCGACCGTCGGTCGGGGACGGTGCTGGGGTTCGAAGAGGACCCGCTCGGGGACGAAGACGCGCGCATCACCCGTTTCGGGCGGATGACCCTCGCGGACGTCCATGCGCCGCCCGATGAACGAACGATCCTGTTATCGCTGGCGGAGGACGATGGCACGCGGGCCGCCGGGATCGTGCTCGAGCTCAAGACGAACCGCTGGAACACGCTCTGTCTCTCACCCGTGCGGACCGGAGCTGCGGTAGACGAGGACGCAGAGCGTTGGCGGGTCCGGTACGCACTCTGGACGCGAGACGTCGACGGCCGACGGGTCGGCCCGGGCGAACCCTACGAGGTGCCCGCCTCCGACAGGCGGAGTCTCGACGCTTCGCCCTCCGACACCGAATGGGGGGCGTGGCTCGCCGAGGCGACGGCCATCGAGGACGACGCCGCCGAGCGGGTCGCGTCTCAGGACGAGGACCAGCCGGCCCGAATCCCGCGAGCGGCGGCGCTGACGACCTGGGCCTGGACCAGCGCGCTCAATTACGAGTGGGTCTTCTCAGATCCGGTCGCCGCGCTCGATCGATACCGAGAACTACATGATTGCAGGGCGCGCCTCCTCGCCGGAGAGGAGGCCACCTTCATCGGGAGCCGGAGGTGGGGGCTTCAGCCCTATCCGCTCGAACTGAGCGGCGAAACGACTCGCTCTAACGGCTTCTTCCAGGCGATGCGTTGCGCGCTCGAAGATCAGGGCGGCCCGGCGGCCATGCTCGGCAACGACGCCTCCCGACAGGACGAGCCCGCTGCCGACGACGCGGAGCTACTCGAGAGACGCCTTCGAAAGCGCCTGGATAGAGAGGCGAAGAGAGTCGCGGCACTCGAGCGACAACTGGGCGCCGCCGGTCCCCCCGAGGCGCCGCGCGAACTGGGTCAGATCCTTCTCGCCCGAAAGGACGGCGTACCGAAGGGTGCGCGTTCGGTGCTACTGCAGGCGTTTGATGGGACCCAACGCGAGATCGCCCTCGACCCGGCGCTCGACGTAGTCGGCAACGCGGAACGCTTCTTCGAGGAGGCGCGCCGTCGCGAGCGCGCGATCGAGAAGCTTCCCACCGAGATCGCCGGCGCACGGACGCGCCTGGCGGGGTTTCAGGACGCGCTCGCCCGACTCGAGCGTGATGGTCCGAGCGACGACCTGTGGCGGTTTGTCGGGGAGCGGCCGCCACCCTCCAGGGCGAGGGGAAAGCCGCGGGTAGAGGAGGAGCGCCTTCCCTACGCCCGTCTCCGAAGCTCGGGCGGGCTCGAGATCAGGGTCGGGCGTGGTTCGAAGGACAACGATGCGCTGACGTTCAAGCACTCGGCCCCGGACGACATCTGGCTCCATGCCGCCCAGGCCTCGGGCGCGCACGTCATCCTTCGCTGGGGAAAACGGGAAGAGAACCCGCCGAGGCGCGACCTGATCGAAGCGGCGACCGCGGCGGCCGTGAACAGCCAGGCGAGACACAGCGGCTCGGTCGCGGTCGTCTGGACGCGGCGCAAGTACGTGCGAAAGCCCCGCAAGTCACCGCCCGGGACCGTCACACCGGAGCGAGTGCAGACCGTGATGGTCGAGCCGGACGAGGATCTCATCCGGAGGCTTCGCGAGCCGGACTGACTCGCCGCCCCGTCGCCTGAGCGTCCTCTATTGGCAGCCCGAGCGCCCGAGGCGGGCGTCCGCCCGGCCCTTGGCCTGGATCGCCATCTCGATCTCGACGGAGACCGCATCGGCGTCGATCGCCTCGCGTCCCCGGATCAGGGTGACAAACGCCCCACGCACCCCGAGGTGCGCGCCCCGCACGTCTTCGCAGTAGGTCGACGCCTCACGCGGAGAGTCGAGGAGCCGATTGAAGGCGTCGACATTCTGGTCGAACACGTCGAGCAGCCCCAGAAGGTCGACCCCCTCCGTGACTTCGATCTCGCCCACCGGTGACGCGAACGAGGCTCCTTCCGCCAGCAGGCCGTCTGGCTGATTGGCCCGGGACAGCTCGTACGAGAGGGCGAGGCCCAGGGCGACCCCGAAGATCGTGCAGACGGCCGTCACGAGCGCGGGGGCTTTCCTTCGTTTGACCTCCCGCCACGCCCCGGTAGAGCCTGGAAGCTCCGTGGCCCGTTCGACCATGCGGTAGTTCGGCGGGGCGACCGCGCGGCCTCTCCTGCCCTTCCAGTTGCTCTCGTCCTCGTAGAACGGACGCGCCAGCGAGTCCCGAATGCTCCCGTCCTCGTCTCGTCCGAACACCCCGTAGCTGCCCTCTGAACCCGGTACTGGAAGAAGAACCGAGAACTGCCATGGTTCCCGGAACCGCTGTGCGTGGGCCTCGGTCTCTGACGCGAACATCACGAGCGCGTCGGTGTGACGGGTCCGGAACCAGCCGAGCAGCGAGGCATCGGGCGCCTCCGGACTGTCGATCAGGTCGGCGATCCGCCGGGCGATCGATCCGCGGTCCGACTCCTTCGGCCGCCTCCGCAGGAGACCACGGCGGCGGGCCAGCTGCTCCGTGAAGACGTCCTCGACCTGCAGCCAGTGACGTCGGGTCCATGGGCACTCGCAGCCGTTTCCGTACAGCAGGCCCACGAAGTCACCGTCGGGGAACCGCCTGGCCGTGCGCCGCATCCGTTCCAGCAGTCCTCGCGGGAACACCACGTCGTACGCACCGGCGAGCCGGTCGCGCTCATCGGAGCCCTCCGTGGGAATCCACTGAGTGGACTGCAGAAACGGAAAGATCTCGCGCTCGAATCGCACGAGAGAAAAGGCGGATGACCCGGCGGAGCCGGGCCCGTTTGCCACGTCGGTCATCTCCACACCCCTCGTCACCACCACCCAACTACGTTGCCGACAGGTGCTTACGGTACCATGGCGCGGCGGCGCGCTCAAGCTTCGCCCCCTAGCGGGCGATCTCTCCCAAACAGGACTCGGGAATCGCGAACGCGTCGACGAGCGGGACCGCTTGCGGTCGGATCTCCGCGCAGAGCCTGATCACCAGATCGCGAATCGCCTTGCTCTTCGGCGCGTCCAGGTACCCCTGCTCCAGGTACCAGCCCCTCGCAGTCTCGATGGTCCGCAAGGCATAGAGGCTCCGCAGCCGCTCGAGCATCTCCGCGAGCGACGAGCTCGGAGCGCCGTGCTCGGCCGCCACGATCCGGTCGAGCACGTGACTCTCGACGTGCGCCCGCGCGGCGGCCAGCGCGTGGATCTGACAGTCCACCAGCGCCTCGAAGCCGTCCTTTCCGTCATCCACCCGCGATTTGACCCGCCGGGCCAGCGAGAGGACGAGCTCCTCGGCCCTCGCTGCGAGAATCGCGCCGTGGAAGTCGGGGTCCCTGAGATGTTCCTCGCTGCTCCGCCGGGTGATGATCGGATTGCGCTCGGTGACAGCGACGCGCGCCCGATCGACGAACAGCCTGGCGAGACCGCTCACGTCACCGAATTCGCGGCGAAAGCCCGTGAGTAGATCTTTCGCGACGAGCTGGAGGAGCACGGTATTGTCCCCCTCGTAGGTCGTGAAGACATCCGAATCGGCCTTCAGAGCGGCGAACCGGTTTCCGGCCAGGTAGCCCTGTCCCCCGCACGCCTCCCGCGCGGCCTGAATCGTGTCGGTGGCGTGCCAGGTGGCGACCGCCTTTAGCCCGGCGGCGTCGGCTTCGATCGGCCGGCGCTCCTCGTCCGGGTCGGCGTAGCGACGCTGAAGATCGTGCATGGCGAATTGCAGCGCGTATGTGCGCGCCAGTCGTGGCATCAGCCGCCGCTGGTGCGACGGGTAGTCGAGCAGGATCCGCTCGGGTTCGCCCGGCGCCCCGAACTGTCTACGGCGTGCCCCATACCGTATGGCCGTTGCGAGCGCGACCTGCGAGGCAGAGACGGCCGCGCTGCCGACCGCCACCCTGCCGCCCACCAGAGTCCCGAGCATCGTGAAGAACCGTTTCCCCTGGCTCGCGATCGGGCTCGAGTAGGCACCATCGGCGTCGACCGTCGCGAACCGGTCCAGGAGGTTCTCGCGCGGGATACGTACCCGGTCGAAGCTGATTCGCCCGTTGTCGATCCCGTTCAGGCCGAGCTTGTATCCACAGTCCTCGATTCGAACCCCCTGCGCGACGGTGCCATTTGCGCCGCGGATGGGGACGAGAAACGCATGAACGCCATGCTGCTCCGCGTTCGTCTTCAGTTGCGCGAACACGGTAGCGAGCCGGCCGTGCGCCGCCGCGTTTCCGATCCAGTCCTTTCGCGCACGCACCCGGGGGGTATGGATCTCGAACTCGTCGGTGGCCGGGTCGAAGGTCGCGGTGGTCCGGATGTCGGCCACGTTCGACCCGTGCCCGCTCTCGGACATGGCGAAGCACCCGGGGAGATCGAGTGACCCGATCGTCCGTAGGTACCGCTCGTGGTGACGTCGCGTACCCAGCTGGAGCACGCTGCCGCCGAACAGCCCGAACTGAACGCCGAACTTCGTCAGGAGACTGATGTCGAACAGGGCGAGCGTCTCGAAGGCCGCGACGAAGCCCCCCGGGTCTCCACCCCCGCCGAACTCCTCCGGGGTGGCAAGCGCACCCAGGCCCTCGTCGGCGAGTCTCCGACACCAGTCCAGGACGAGCTCGCGATAATCGGAAGACGCGATCTCGCCCGGAGACTCGAACGGGGGCGACCCGATCAACGCGCGGACCCGGGCGCGAATCTCGTGCTTGTCCCCATCGAGCCAGACGGTCATCCCGTCGACGTCGAACGCCGGGCGGATCTCGGGCAGTTCGGCGACAGGGCGCTCCTCCGGCAGCATGGCGGCCGCACCCTCCCCGACGTCGACCGCGAGAGCGGCTTCGAGACCCGCGACCGCTGCCCGTTCCGCATCGTCCGGGTCATGCCCACCGGCGCGGGCGATGCCGACACCCAGATCGGTGAGAGTTTCGTGGTCCGGTCTGTCGAGCTCGGACGCGAGCCGGCGAACCGAAGAGAGCAGGCCCAGTAACTTCGCCGGAGACGGAGGACGTTCCGGATCCAGCCAGCCTTCGAGCGGCTCCGGGCCGAGACCCGCCGCTTCGACGTGCTGTCTGATCAAGTCGGCCTCCCGCTCCGAGAGCTCCCCGTCCGCCCACGCCAGGTAGAGCAACGGGTAGAACGGAAGCAGCCGCGGGTCGCGGTCGAGGTCGGCCACGCCAGCTCCGGGATCGTCTCGTGCCGTCATGCCCTGGCTAACCGGCGCCGGGCGAAATGAAAGCCCCGTCCTTGTGCGAACCATCGCAGAAGGGCTTGTTCGCGGACAATCCACAGCGGCAGAGCGCCGGGTTCGCGATCCAGCCGACCGTGCCGCCGGCGTCGGTGAACCTCACCGTGCCGCCGAGAAGTAGCGGACCGTTCTCGAGCGGGGTCGCGGTCGCGCCCCCGACCGCCGGAACCTCGTCGACCGCCCGCTCGGGCATCTCCGCGAGATCTCCCGCCTCGAACGACGCCTCGAGGTGTGCGTTGTCGCAGTACGGCTTGTTCGCGGATTTGCCGCACCGACAAAAGGCGGCGCGCGATACCCGCATCGGCTCGTCCGAGCCCGGGATGCCCACCGTCAGAGGACCGCGCACGTGCACAGGGCCATCCGGCAAACACGTCACGGAGACGTGGGAGTCGGGGATCTCTTCTTCGCCCCCATCGTGGCGGGCCGCCGTCAGCGCCCCCGTCGGGCAAGCCGAAACCGCGACGACGATCGCGTCGGCGCTCGCGCCATCGGGGTTCACCCAGGGCCGCCCCTGGGCGTCGAACACCCCCGGCAGGCCATGGACGCAACGCTC
>JAOTZH010000168.1 GCA_029861425.1 Gemmatimonadota bacterium | reverse complement strand
CGACGTTCTCGGAGAAGACGCCGGCCTGCAGCGTCCAGATGGCCGAATCCTCCGACGACTCGACCAGAGCCTGCAGGATCCTGGACCCCACACCACGACCGCGGGCCGCTTCGGAGACGTAGACGCTGATCTCGCCAACGCCACCATACACGCACCTGTCCGAGACCCCGCTGAGCGCGGCCCAGCCGACGATCCGTCCGTCCGACTCGGCGACGAGCCGGCACGTCGGCATGTGCGAGCTGTCCCACTCCTCCCATGGAGGCACCGTCGCCTCGAAGGTCGCGACCCCGGTCTCGATGCCCTCGGCGTAGATCCTCGCGACGGCCTCCCAGTCCCCCGGGGTCATCGGCCGGATGGTCGGGTCCTCACCCATCGAGCGCTCCATTCAAAGCAGTTGGCCAAGCAGGCCGGCAAGCAGGCTCACGACCAGGATGCCGGTCGTTCCGATCAGGAAGGCATGCCCGTGAAACCGATAGTCGTCGTACCCGGCCAGACCCTCGGTCCCCGGGAGCACAACGAACCCGGGCTGGATCCGCACGAGGATCAACCAGTCGAGAATCAGCAGGTCCACCAGATTGAAAACGGACAGCGCCACGAACGTGTGAATGAAGAGGGGCAGAAAGCCGAGCGAGCCCCCCTGAAGCGGCGATGACCCTCAGAGTCGACCAGACGATGCCGGCCAGGGCGGTCAGCAGAACGGGCAGCCCGAATGCCCACTTCTGCCATCGGGCCTTCGAGCTCTGCGGCCCCCACGCCTCCTGGATGTCGGGCGGCAGGTCGCCGAGCCAGATCTCCTGGTTGAGGAGCGCGATCCCGACGAACGCCGCGCTCAGGTAGATGCTGAGCGCCAGCCCCGTCCACAGCGCATGCTCCAGTACCGCCGTCACGTCAGCGACCGATCCCCGCGTCACCCATCAGCGGACCATTCCACGAATCGGACGGCCGTCTCATCCGGAGAGCTGTGCGTGGTATCCAGCGTGCACTGCCGGTAGTCGGCCGGCAGCTCGAGTCGGGTGAGCGTGCCGTCGGCGAGCAACTCGGACAGGAGCTCCGCCGATGCGAGCTTGCCGTGCCGTCGCCGTCCCGGATCCTCGACACGTCGGCTCAGCTCGGCCGGCTCGCAGACGAGCTCCACGAAGCACACCTGGCCGCCGCGCGACTCCACCGCATCGACCACACGGCCCGCGAAGCCCGCAGGTACCGATCGTTCGTCGGCGAAGGTGAAGATCAGACCCGGGAGCCCGGCTTCCGACGTTCGCGCGAACGCCTCGAGCCAGATGTGCTCGCGGAACTCGACGAACTCGGGCGAGCCGAATTCGAACAGCGTCGTCGCCAGATCGACGGCCAGGTGGTTGTGGAAGACGGGGTACCCTGTCAGGGTCTCGAGCGCCTTCCCGATCGTGAGCTTCCCGACCCCCGGCAGACCGTGCAGGAACACGAGCCTCACCCCTCCAACTCGATCTCGAAATCGAGATTCACGGGCGTCGGCAACATGCCCAGGGGGCGCTGGTACTCCCCGCCCAGGACCGTGTTCGTCACCTCCGCCGTGACGTCCGCGTCCGGCGCCGGTTCAAGGGTGAGCCCGTCGACCCACAGCTCGCCATCGCCGTTGATCATCGCGCCGAAGAGGATGGTCACGCTCTCCGCCGGGACGTCGACGACGATCTCCTGTAGAGTCCAGTCGGTCTCGTCGGAGACCCGTCGGTCCTCCGCGTTGTCGACGACCAGCTGGGCTGCCTCTCCGTCCAGGATCCCGTCGACGCGGAGCCACAGGCCGCCGGATCCCAGGTCGTCGCTCCGAAGATGACCGGAGAGGCGGATTCGCTGGCCGCGCCAGGGAGCCGCGTCGATCAGCTGGACCGCCACGGCCCATTCGTCGTTTCGACGGTTGCCTCGCGCCTCGAGACGCAGGCTGGCTTCACCGGACCGGGCGACGTCGCGATCCACGCGCATCCGGTACAGGTCGGCGTTCGCTCCGCTCAGAAGCCAACCCGCGGGCACCTGCGCAGCCAGTGGAGCGGCCGCGCACAGGGCCGTGGCGACCAGCGTCGCCAGCCGAACGCCACGTGTCGGACCGCCTCGTAGAGCATGCATGACGCACCGTAAGCGGGGCCGGCCCGGTGCGACAGAGGCCGTCACGCCCGCGCTGTTCGCAGGTCAGGGTTCGGTGCCACCGATCGTCGCCTCGATCCACTCGAGATAGCTCGAGACGCGCGTGTAGTACTCGGTCACCCCGTAGACCCCCTCGACGCCACCCGTCGCGCCGGTGCTCTGCCCCGAGCTGACACCCACCACGAACTGGACGCCGTCACGCTCGACGTACGCCGGGCCGCCACTGTCCCCGGGTCCGCTGATGCCCTCGAGATCGGTGGCCGCGGACCCTTCTTCGCGGGGATCATCGAAGCGGAACTTCAGCCAGTGATCGCTCGCTTCGTCGATCCGGTTCGTCGCGGCCCTGAGCTCACCGAGAACGCCGTCCGGACCCGTGAGCCCCGAACCCCCGTAGCCCGCACCGACGAGATAGATCAGCTGGCCGGCTTCGTCGCGCTCGCGGTACACATCGACGGGCTGGACCTGGACGGCCGGCCGCGAGAGGCGGAGGAGGGCGATGTCGGCCGGCCCGTCGTCCCAATCCGGGTGAACGAACACCCTGCTGACCTCGACATCGCCGCCCGCCAGCGTGAGCGTATCCCCGGGCTCGACTTCGACCGCGACGTGAGCCGCGGTCAGCACCCACTCCGGCCGGATCAGCACGGCTTCGCCATCCGGCAGATTCAGGTGCACGAGCGACGGGAACCGCTCGGCCAGCTCGCGGTGAGCCGCGTCATCCGTGTCGTGCCGGGTCACGATCGGGGCGGCGACGAGCGGCACGAAGACGGCGACCGCAAGAAGGAAGGACGACCGGGGGCTGACGGTACGCGACATTTCGACTCCTACCTGATCCCGCTCAGCCACGGGACCGCCACGCCTCGACGATCTCCGCATCCCGCTCGAGGTTGAGCCCGAACTCGTCCTGCCTTTCCTCCGGCTCGGACCTGAACCACTCGAGCGTGTCCATCGCGGTCACGGCGAGCGGTCGGTACCTCAGCCCGGCCTCGACGCCTCGATGAGCTCGAATGCGCGAGATGCCCCGCATCTCCTCGCCCTCTCCGTACCAGAGCGGAAACGCGGCGCGTCGCTCGGCCAGAAACTCCGAGTCGATCCACTCGAAGCCAACGGCCTCGCTCGTGATCGCCCTCACGCCGTAGAGGAACGGCTCCATCCCCATTTCGGCCAGTGTCGGTCCCGCCGCGTTGAACGTCCCCGGCGTATCCTGCTCACCGAGATGCGTCATGAAGTCCGCCAGATCGCGCACGTCGATGTACTGCACCGGGGTGGTGCGGGAGCCGGGCGCGATGACGGTCCCGCCGCGGGCGATCCGGACCGGCCAGTACGTGTAGCGATCCGTCGGATCGCCGGGGCCGGCCACGACATGGAGACGGACGATCGTTCCGCGATCGCCGAACGCGTCGAGCACCGCGTTCTCGCAGAGGATCTTGAGCGGTCCGTAGTAGCGATTCACGTCTTCGCTCTCGGGCTCCTCGATCGGGAGCAGCGTCCCGTCCTCGGTGATCTCGTCCTGATCGAACGCATACACGGACCCGGTCGACGTGAAGATGTAGCGACCCACCGAGTCCTGAAGCAGCTGGGCCGAGTCGCGCACGTGGCGTGGCACGTATCCGCTGTTGTCGATCACCAGATCCCAGTTGTTGCCGCGCAGCGCGTCGAGCTGGCCATCGCGATCGCCGATCAAGGTCTCGACCCCGGGGAACAGGCCGGGATTGCTTCGGCCGCGATTAAACAGGGTGACTTCGTGACCGCCCGCCTGGAGCCGCCTGACCATGTGCGGCCCGATGAACCCGGTCCCACCGAGGATCAGGACGCGCATCGCTTTCGGGGTCGTCTGTGACATTGAAGCTCCGGATTCGAGAATCGCTCCTCCTGCGATCAGCCGCCGGACATGGCGGTCTTCACGGAGGCGAGGAGTTCGTCCAGCGCGGCACGATCGTACAACCGCCCGCCCGCCACCACAGCGGCGATCCGGGTCGTGTTCCGAATGTCGTCGAGCGGATCGGCCTCCAGGAGAACGAGGTCGGCGAGTTTGCCGGTGGACACCGTCCCCAGCGAATCCGCGGCCCCGAAGAACCGGGCCGGACCGATCGTCGCCGCCTGCAGGGCAGCCAGCGGAGTGAGGCCCGCCGTCAGAAGCAGCTCGAGCTCCCGGTGAACGCCGAATCCCGGGAGGACGTAGGGGTTCGGGGTATCCGTTCCGGCCAGGACCGGCACGCCTGCCGCATGGGCTCGCCGCACCATGTCGACCTGTAGCTCGAAGAAGCGCCTCTCGATGTCGCGCACCGAATCGGGCAGCGCGGCTTTTGCGGCCGAGAGGCCCGCCCAGCCCTGCCGGATCGCCTGAGGCAGATAGTCGAGGAAGGGATCGTCCGTGTACTCGGCGCGGTCGGCGAACGCGAGGCTCCGATTGACCGACAGCGTGGGAACCTGCGTCGTCCCCGCGGAGGCGAGGTGCTCGAACAGCGCCTCGCAGCGGGCCTCGTCGAATCCGTCCAGGAGTCGAACGTAGATACCCGTGTCGAAGTATGGATTGCCGACGATCGTACCGGCGGCCCGCTGGGCCAGCCACTCCACCCGGGTGGCGCGGACGGCCTCCGAGGCGGTCGAACAGCCCTCGGGGAGCGCGAAGACGTGCGCCATGCTGGCCTGGCCCGCATCCGCGGCCTCGCGGGCCGTCACGGAGAACGGCACGTGGCCGGCGACCGGCAGCCCGCGCTCCGCGGCGCGCTCGACGATCGCGCGATACACATCGGGCTCGAGCAACGAATACACCTTGATGAACGCGGCCCCCGCGTCCGCGAGCGAATCCACCAGCGCCACGCCGGCGGCGGGGGTCGCCACTCCGCTCGACCCCGGCCACCAGGTCGGGACACCGTCGACGAGATTCCCCGCCACGACGAGACGGGGCCCGACCCGGTCGCCTGCGCGAATCGCCGCCGCCAACTCGCGGCCCGGCTCGACGACTCCCCACATCTCCCGAACTCCGGTCACGCCGTTCGCGATGAGCAGCTTCAGGGGCGCATCCGGATCCGCGCCGCCGATCAGGTGCGCGTGCATGTCCCATAGCCCGGGGATGAGCACCCGACCCGAGCCGTCGACCCGCTCGACCGCCTGGCCGAGCTCGACCGAGCCGGACGGCTCGACCGCGACGATGCGGTCGCCCTGCACGACCACCGTTCGATCGGTCGCGCGGCTCCCATCCGTGACGTCGAGCACCACGACATCGGTGATCGCCAGCCCGGTGTCGAACACCTCGGGCGCCGGGGCGCAGGCCGTGAAGACGCAGGCGAAAGCGAGTACGGGGCCAAGGGGTCTCATCCGATGTCCTCCTTTCCGACACGCAACGTGGCAGCCTACAGGATGGGGGAGAAGAGCCTCGCCACGCGGCTGCCGACCTTGAAGGGGATCGGACGTGAAGCCACGTCGGCGGCGTCGATCAGGGTCGACTTCTCCAGGTCGGCGAGAAGCATCTGCTCGACTTCCGCCGCGAACCCCTCGTCCGCCGTTACGATCGAGATCTCGAAGTTCAGCCGGAACGATCGATTGTCGAAGTTCGCGGTTCCTATCGAACATACGTTGTCGTCGAGCAGCATCACCTTCTGGTGCATGAAGCCGTCTCCGTACTCGAACATCTTGACGCCGGCCCGCGCCATTTCGGCGACATACGAGAGCCCCGCGAGCTTGATGAAGGGCTTGTCGGGCAACCCCGGCATCAGAATGCGGACATCGACGCCGCGCATCGCGGCGAGCTCAAGCGCCCCGATCGTCCCTTCATCCGGCACGAAGTACGGCGTCGCGATCCAGAGCCGCCGCTTCGCCGTGTTCGCCGCGTGGCGAAAGAAGAGCGAGCAGGTCTCGAATTCGTCCGCGGGGCCGCTCGGAAGCACAAAGGCGACCCGGTCGCTCTTCGTCGAGGCGCGCGGCTCCCAGGAGAGCCGCGGCACCTCGCCGGTGGCCCAATGCCAGTCCTCCACGAACGTGAGCTGACAGGCGAGAACCTCCGGCCCTTCGAGGAGGATGGCCGTATCCCGCCACGGGGTGAGCTTGCGGTCGAGATCCATGTATTCGTCGCCGACGTTCAGCCCGCCGACGATCGCGGCTTTCGCATCCGCGAGCACGATCTTCCGGTGGTTTCGGAAGTTGACCTGGAAGCGATTCGTGAAACCGCGGGTGGTGTTGATCCCCGTCACGTGGACGCCGGCGGCCCGGAGATCGGCGAGATACCGACGTGTCATCTTCCGCGAACCGATCTCATCGTAGAGGAAGTACACATCGACGCCCTCCCGCGCGCGGGCGATCAGGCGCTCCTTGTACTTCCGGCCCAACTCATCGTCGTTGACGATGAAGAACTGCGACAACAGGTAGCGTTCTGCCGAATCGATCAGGTCGAAGATCGCGTCGAACGTCTCCTCGCCGTTCACCAGCAGCTCCGTGTGATTGCCGCGCGTGAAGGGAAGCGACGCGAGCTCGGGTAGCACGAGGCCGGCTCCGAGGCCCGGCGGCGCAACCACGACGTATTCCGAGACGCGCGGCGTGACATCGCCGATGAGCTCGTTCATGCCCTCGAGGCGCTCGCGGCGGACGTCGACGTAGCCGTGGAAGCGGGCGCGTCCGAAGATCCAGTAGAGGGGCACCGAGATCACCGGGAGCGTGATGAGCGCGCCGATCCAGGCCAACGCGCCCTGCGACGTCCGGGCCGTCATCACTGCCCTGACGGCCGAGGCGATCGCGATCACCTCGACGACCGCCAGCGCGATACCGATGACCGTGATCTCGGTCGTCGAGAGGTTGAAGACCGACCATTCCCGCCAGCCCATCAGGGGCGCTCCGCCGGACCCGTGCGCCCGGTGTCCACAGCCGTCCGGCGCCCCGCCACCTCCGGCACCGTGCTCACGAGCCCGGCTCCTTCATGCGGCGCCCCACAACGCCCGGCCCGCCTGGCTGCCGAGCCAGACCGCCGCCAGGCATCCGACGATGTGGAAGAGGACGTTTGCGGCCGCGACGACGGTCGCCCCCGACCGGCCGAGCTCGAGGGTTTCGAGCGCGAACGTGGAGAAAGTGGTGAAACCGCCGAGGACTCCGACGAACATCAGCCCCCGTACCTCGGGGCTCACGATCCCCCTGGCATCGGCGAAGGTCGTCAGGAGGCCGATCAGAAAACACCCCGCGACGTTGACCGCCAGTGTCGCGAACTGGAGGCCCACCGCCGGCCACCATCGGGACATGCCCAGCGCGATCAGATAGCGCCCGGCACTGCCGACGAACCCGCCGAGCCCGACCAGCAGCACTCGCGTCATTTCAGCTTCAACTCGACCAGACGCTCCGGATCGACGCGGACGACGATATACGTGATCGTCTCAGTGATCTCGCTGAACCCGTGGGCCACACCTTCCGGGATGATGAGCATGTCGCCCGACGACACGGGACGACTCTCGCCTCCTTCGATCGTCCCGAAGTCACTGGGACCCGTGAGAGTCCGCACGACGGTCCCCTCCGGATCCAGGGGGCGTGCGTCGGCGAGCCTCGCCGAGGTCACCAGCGTCCCGGCCCCGGAAACCACGTAGTAGACTTCCGTCTGCTGGTGATGCTGAATCGCGCCCAGGCTCGTGGTCGGCGGGCGCTGAACCACCCCCACGCCGACATTGTATCCGCCCGCGTCCACGTTGCGGATCTGCTGGTCGCTCACACGTCCCTCCGGCGCCCCGGCGATCGTCGCGGCGACCTCGGCCGCGCTCATGAACGTGGCAATGAGGGCGTCCTGATCGAACACCGACGGTTGCGCGGATTCCGGCGTGGATCGGGCGGCTGCCGTGACGGCGAGCAGGAGGACGGCGGCCAGGCTGAACCTTCGCATGGTTGCTCCCGGTGAATAGGAACGGGTCGCGGCTCCACGAACGTCTCGACTCCCGACGAGTCAGACAACCGTCAAACGGATCCGTTCACCTCGTCACCGATCGTCGCTTCGGACCTCGACCTCCATGAACATTCCCCGGGTGTCATGGCCCGCGAAGGTGCAAACGACCATGTAGACCCCGGGCTCGAGCTCGACGACCGCCGTCTCGGTCGAGTTCGGCTCCACGATCCCGTCCGTCTGCCAGACGATCGCCTCCTCACCCTTCAGGGTGATCAGCAGATTGTGGTCCTCCACACCCTGGTTGGTCACCGAGATTTCGATCTCGCCGGCGTCGAGGATCGCGGGCATATCGATCGTGTACTCCGTCACGAACACCGCGACGTCTCCGAAGTCCTGGCTGCTCGTGACCGCGGCCGCCGGACCCGGTTCGCTCGAGGGGGCCTCGTCGCCTCCCCCGCACGCCGCGGCAAAGAGCATCAGGCCGATCGGCCCCGCGATCGCCAGCGCCGCCGCTCGCACCTTCACGTTTCGCCGCGCCGGGCGGACGCCGATGTCAGTCTGTAATACACGGTCCCATGCTCTCCTTCATCCGTTGCCCTATCGAACGTCATTCCCAGCCGCTCCATCACGCGGACGGAGGATACGTTCGGAACGTCCGTCGCCGCGACGACGACCTCGAAGTCCAGCTGCTCGAACGCGTAGTCGACCACCGCCCGGGCCGCTTCGGTCGCGAGGCCTCTGCCCCAGAAGTCCGGTGCGAGGCCATAGAGAAGCTGGACCTCGGGAGGGTCGAAGAAGTGCCGGAATCCGGCGAACCCCGCGACGACGTCCGAATCCGACAGTCGAACGGCCCACAGACCCCACCCCTCGCCAGCGAACGACGCGCGGCTGGAGTCGAT
>JAOTZH010000167.1 GCA_029861425.1 Gemmatimonadota bacterium | reverse complement strand
CCCCGGGGCCAAGTCGAACAACGTGACGCTCACCGAGTGGTTCGTGGTTCCGTTCTCGGGCATGATTCTCGACTCGAGGATCCTCACGTACTCATTCGAAGCTCGTCCGAGATTCTCGCAGAACCACGCCACGGACCTGCCCCAGGGGGTCAACGTGCGGGACCTGGGTATCGCGGCTGCCGCGTCGCTGTTCTCTGGCCTGCCGGTCTCGCTCGACGTCGTTTACAACCGAACGTCGGGGGTCACCAGGGGAGGCTTCGGAACCGAGGCGGATTTCGGCAATTCCGCCCTGTTCTCGGTGCTGTCCTTCAAGAACGTCTACCTGCCGATGAACGTCTCCTATTCCGCGCGCTCGAGTAGGAACGCGTTCTTTGCCGGCGGGGCCGAGACGACGACTCCTGTAGTGAGATCGGACGCCATTCGAACGTTCCGGATCTCTGCGACGAACTCGAAGCTCAACGTCGTCGCGTCGTGGAGCGATCAGACGGATCGTATTGGCGATAACGACTTCAGCCTGCGAGAGATGGACTTCAATCATCGCTTCGGCTGGGGCAAGGGCAGCATGCTGCAATCCCGCGTTGGCTGGTCGAACCGACGGGGCAACTCGCCTTACGACCGTCATCGCTGGGACGAGCGGCTGCGGATTCGGCATACTCGATCGACGGCGAGCACATGGACGTTCGGGCGCTTTCGTACGAAGGCGTCCGAGGGGCCCGTCACGGGAACATCCCTGGGTTGGCAGATGGACTCGCGCGCGCTCTCGTGGCTGACTGTCGGCGCGAATCTCGCCCGGAGCACGACCGAGACGGACGAGGGGGGGAGGGGGGTCTTCTCCTTCGGTCCATCGGTTGCCGTTCGTACTTCCCTGCCGGCGGGAATACGCTTCAACGGAAACGCCGCCGTGGCAGTCGTGCGTCGAAGCGCCGACGGGACTCTCAACGGCCTGCTCGAGGTGGTGAACGAGGTGCAGGTGGTCGATGAGACCTTCCTCGTGATACTGGACCGCCTGTTTTCCGATCCGGCCAGCATCGTCGTGCGGAGCGAGGACCAGAGCATCGTCTACGCGCTGGGGATCGACTACTCCGTCGTCGTCGTCGGTTCTGTGACACAGCTACGAATCCTGCCCGGGTCCCGCATCCAGGAGAACGACCGGATCCTCGTCAGCTACTCGTTCGCTCCACAGGAGCAGATCGAAGAGCGGGGAGTCCGAACCGCCGCTGGCGTAGGTCTCGCCTTCCGCGGACTGTCTGTACGTCACTCGCGCTCGTGGAGAGACACGGATCTGACGGGCGACTTTGAACTTCCCGTCTCGGGGGACTTCCAGGAAGAGACGACGATCGTAGCGTTCCGAGGTGGGACACCGCTCGGGCAGCTTCGAGCCACGCTGTCCCGTCGCCGTCGTGACGGCGTCAGCCTGAGCTACGCGACAGACGAAGCCAGCGTCGTCCTCGGTGTTCCCGCCGGCAAGCGCCTGCAGCTCTTTCTGGATGCGAACGCCCGACGGGTGGAGGACGAGTCTGACGAGATTCGCGTTCTGGCGGTGGGCGCCTCGGGGACGCTCGCGCTTGGCACGCTCTCCCTTGACGGTGGCGTCCGCCTGCAGGACTGGCATCAGCGAATGGGCCAGGATGAGATCGATCTACAGTTTCGTGGCGGCGCCCGATGGCATGTCGGACGGTTCGACGCGCGCGCGCGCGCGCACTGGGACCGGCGGCAGATGCCGGGGATGTCGACGATCGGACTGCGTGTGTATCTGGACCTGACCCGGCGGTTTTGAGACGTTTCATCTCTCCACTCGTTGGTCTGCGCGACACGACCTGTTGGTCGTGCTGCGATCGCGCTGTCTCCCATGGCCGCGCGTTGCCCAGCGTCCACGTCGCCCCTAAACTTAGCGGCTACATCGAATTCGGATCCGGGGCAGTCGCCGTACCAGACGCGCGCGGGACACCGCCGCGTCTTTGTGCGTGAGGCCGCCTCGCGAATTGAGCGATAGGCCGGATGTTCGAACGCCTCAGCGAGCGACTCGACGGCGTGCTCGGCGGTTTCCGTCAGCGCGGCGTCATCACTGAAAAGATGCTGAAGGAAGGGCTCCGCGAGGTGCGGAAGGCGCTTCTCGAGGCGGACGTCAACTACCAGGTGGCGCGCGACTTTCTGATGAAGGTCGAGGAGCGTGCGCTGGGTGAGGACGTGCTGGCGTCGGTGCGGCCGGGCGAGCAGATCGTGAAGATTGTCCACGACGAGCTCGTGACACTGCTCGGAAGCGGGTCGCGGGAGCTCGAAGAGGCGCCCGTACCGCCGACCGTGATCATGCTGGTGGGGCTTCAGGGCTCGGGCAAAACGACGACGGCAGCCAAGCTCGGCCGTCGGTTGAAGCATGCTGGATCGCGTCCCGCGCTCGTCGCGTGCGACCCGTACCGGCCCGCGGCGGCCGACCAGCTCGAGACGCTGGCGAAGGCGATCGATGTACCGCTGGTGGCGCGCCCGTCCGGCGAGGACATGGCGACGCTCGCGAGCAAGGCGCTGGAGGCGGCACGGCGGGACGGGGTGACGCACCTGCTTCTCGACATGGCGGGTCGCTTGCAGATCGACGGCAAATTGATGGAAGAGTTGCGGGCCGTGAAGGACAAGGTCGGTCCGCAGGAAGTGCTCCTGGTCGCCGATGGCATGACGGGTCAGGAGGCGGTGCGGATCGCCGAGGGATTCCACGAGGTCGTGGGTCTCACCGGCGTCGTGCTCAGCAAGATGGATGGGGACGCGCGGGGCGGTGCCGCGCTCTCGATCTATGGTGTACTCGGCGTCCCGGTCCGGTTTGTCGGGGTCGGGGAGCGTCCGGAGGACCTGACGTCGTTCGACGCGGTGCGAATGGCCGGTCGGATCCTCCAGATGGGCGACATCGTCGGGCTCGTGGAGCGAGCCCAGCAGACGATCGACCTCGAAGAGACCGAGAGGCTCGAAAAGAAGATTCTGGGGAAGGGGGAGTTCGATCTCGACGATTTCCTGAGATCGATCCAACAGATCCAGAAGATGGGACCCCTCAAGGGGCTCCTGAAGATGTTGCCGGGCGTCAATTCCAGCATGCTGGATCAGGCGGACGTGGACCCGAAGAGGGTACGGCACATCGAGGCGATCATCCTGTCGATGACGCCGGAGGAACGGCGAAAGCCGCAGATCCTGAACGGATCGCGACGGGCCCGGATCGCGAGGGGCTCGGGGCGGCCGGTTCACGAGGTGAACAAGCTGCTCAAGCAGTTCAAGGAGATGCGGAAGATGATGAAGCAGATGGGGAAGCTCGCGCCTCAACTCATGAAGGGCGGCGGGCCACCCGATCTCGGCCAGTTGATGGGCTGACCGGACAACCAGAAGCGAGATACAGAGCGAATGGCGACAGTAATTAGATTGAAGCGAGTCGGCGCGAAGAAGGAAGCCTCGTACCGGATCATCGTGACGGATTCCCGCGAGGGGACCTCCGGCGCCGCGATCGAGCGGCTCGGGAACTACAACCCGCGAACCCAGCCGTCGATGATCAAGGTCAACGCCGCACGGACACTGCACTGGCTGCACGAGGGTGCCGAGCCGAGCGATACGGTCAAGTCGTTGCTGCAGAAGACGGGTGTGTGGAAACAGTTCCACGACGGCGTGACGGCCGATGGCGCCGAGCAGGAGGTCGTGTTCCTCGGGCCCCCGGAAGGCGAGCGCGGGACGTCTCAGCGCCCCATGCCGACCGACCGGAAGCCGAAGGCCGAAGCGGTGGCAGCGGCCGCCCCTGTGGTCGAGGTCGCGACCAAGGCGGCTCCCGCTGACGAGCCTGCCGAGGAAGCCGCGGCCGAGGCCGAAGAGGCCCCGGCCGACGAGCCAGCCGAGGAAGCCGCAGCCGAGGCCGAAGAAGCCCCAGCCGACGAGCCAGCCGAGGAAGCCGTTGCCGAGGCCGAAGAAGCCCCAGCTGACGAGCCAGCCGAGGAAGCCGCAGCCGAGGCCGAAGAAGCCCCAGCCGAGGCTGAAGAAGCCCCGGCTGACGAGCCTTCCGAGGAAGCCGCCGCCGAGGCCGAAGAAGCCCCGGCTGACGAGCCAGCCGAAGAAGCCGCCGCCGAGGCTGAAGAAGCCCCGGCTGACGAGCCTGCCGAGGAAGCCGCCGCCGAGGCTGAAGAAACCCCGGCTGACGAGCCTGCCGAGGAAGCCGCCGCCGATGCGGACGCCGACGGAGCCGAAGAGGAAGACAAGGAGGAGTAACCTTGTCCGACGAGCCCGTGATCGTGGCCCGGGTCGCCCGGGCACACGGGATCCACGGCGGGCTGCTGCTCGACGCGGAGACGGATGCTCCGGAGGCGCTGTTCCAGACGGGACGGCGCCTCCGAGTCGTTGGGGCTTCGGGCGGTCCGTCCGAGGTCGAGCTGGTGAGCGCCCAGTTCCATTCGGGACGCTGGCTCGTCGCCGTTCAGGGGGTCGACGATCGGACGACGGCGGAGCTCCTTCGCGGTGCCAGCTTGACGATACCGCGGGCGGAGCTGCCCGATTTTCCGGATGACGGCCTGCTCCTACACGACCTGATCGGCATGATGATCGTCGAGGGAGAGCTGGAGCTCGGGGTCGTGCGCGACGTCTACGACATGCCTGCCGGGCCGATGCTCGCGGTGGAGATCGACGGCCGCGAGCGGTTCATCCCCTACGACGCGCAGTTCGTCGTCGAGGTCGATGTCGCCATGAGCCGCGTCCTGGTGGAACTTCCCGCCGGTTTGCTGGATCTCTGACCGGACCGAGCCAGAAACGATGCGCATCAACGTCCTGACCATTTTCCCGGGTTACTTCGACGACCCCCTCTCGCTCTCGATCCCGGGGCGGGCGAGAGAGGCCGGTCTCGTCGAGTACCGACTCGTCGACTTGAGAGACCACACGCACGATCGCCACCGCACCACGGATGACGGGCCCTTCGGCGGGAAGGCGGGAATGGTCATGAAGCCCGAGCCGTTCTTCGAAGCGCTGCGGGTTCTTTCCGACCCGGGCCACGTCGTCTCGCTCACGCCCCGCGGTCGCCCGCTCGAACACGCAACCGCCGTCCGCCTGGCGCTCGAAGACGAGATCACGCTCCTCTGTGGCCGGTACAAGGGGATCGACGAGCGCGTCACCGAGGAATGGGTCGACGAGGAGGTCTCCATTGGCGACTACGTGCTGAGCGGGGGGGAGCCAGCTGCCCTCGTGTTGATCGACGCGGTCGTCAGACTGCTCCCCGGCGCGCTCGGCGATCACGAGTCCGCCTCGTCGGATTCGTTCTACGATGGTCGCCTGGCGCCACCGGCCTATACCCGGCCCGCCGAGCATGAGGGGCGGGGTGTGCCGGACGTGCTGCGATCGGGAGACCATGCCGCGATCGAGCGCTGGCGCCAGCGGCGTGCCGACGAGGCGACACACGCGCGCCGCCCGGATCTGCTCGACCTGGATGCCGCGGACTGAGCCCCTGCCGCGATCGACTCTCAGTACATATATTATCGGGCTTCGACCACCGGGCGCCGTCCCGGGTCGACGGTGAACGAGCTGCCACGGGCCGGCCAGCCACAGGCCCGCCCGTTGATGTGGAAAGGAATAGAGGGATGGACCCCAGGATCGCTGCAATCGAGAAGGAATACATGCGCACCGATCTCCCGTCGTTTTCGCCGGGAGATACCGTTCGCGTACGGGTTCGAGTCCGTGAGGGGCAGAAGGAACGGATTCAGCCGTTCGAGGGCATCTGCATCGCGAAGCGGGGCGCGGGTGTAAACGCCACGTTCACGTTGCGCCGCGTGTCGGGAGGCGTGGGTGTCGAGCGAATCTTCCCGATCCACTCGCCCTGGATCGCCGGCGTCGAGATCGTCCGCCGTGGCGACGTCCGTCGGGCGAAGCTCTACTACCTCCGGTCCCGGATCGGGAAGCGGGCCCGCGTGCGCGAGCGCAAGTGGTGGCTCGACAAGCCTTCCGACATGGACACCATGGTGCCGGGCGCCTCCGACCCGGTCGAGGCCGCCGAAGAGATCGCGGCCGAGGGCGTCGAAGAGGCTGCCGAGAAGTCGGGTGGGATCGCGGCAGCAGTCGCCGGTGCCGTCGACAGCGTGAAGGAGGCCGCGAGCGATGTCGCTGAGAAGGCCGGCGACGTGGTCGAGGCCGTCTCGGACAAGGTCGAGGATGTCGCGGAGGCCGCGGGCGAGATGGTCCACGACGCCGTCGACAAGGCGAAGGATGCGGTCGAAGACGTGGTCGACGCCGTGAAGGGCGACGATGACGACGATGAGGAGAGCTCCTCCGAGGAGTAACTCGAACGGAGGCCCGCGATCGCCACGGCGACCCGCACGAAGCGCCGAGAGCCCGACACCGCCCCACTCGATTACGAGCGAGAGGGCTGGGAGTCGGGCTCTTCGTTCGTCGTGGGGTTGGATGAAGTCGGGTACGGTCCGGTCGCTGGACCCGTTGTCGTGGGGGCCGTGGCACTCCACAAGGATCAGCAATTCGAGGGTGCGACCGACTCCAAGCTTCTGACGGCCACGCGTCGGGAGGAGCTGGCGGAGCTGATCGCCGACGGATGCCTCGGCTGGCGGGTCGCGGCCGCGTCCGCCCGTGAGATCGAGCGCCTCAACGTCCGGGGGGCTGCGATCCTGGCCATGAAGCGCGCGCTCGCGGGACTCCCGTTCGACGCGGACCTGATCCTCGTCGACGGGAACCCTGTCCCGGAACTGGGTGCGCATCGCTCGATCGTGGGAGGCGACCGTGCGTGCCATTCGATCGCCTGCGCGTCGATCCTCGCGAAGGTCACCCGCGACAGGCTCATGCGGAAGCTCGATCCCCGATATCCGGACTACGGCTGGGCTTCGAACAAAGGATACCGAACCCGTCGTCATATGGATGCGATCAGGGCGCACGGGCCGACCGCCCACCACCGAACGACGTTCCAGGGGGTCCTCCAGGTCGAGCTGGATCTCTGACACCGTGGCGGGGTCGCACCTCCGATCGCCGATGATATCCACCCATCCAACGGGAGCGGCACACATGAAGAGATTCATCTTCCGCGTCTTCCTGGCGCTGCTGGTAGTGACGAATGCGTCGGCTCTGGTGGCGCAGGATGCCGGGAGCGAGCGGAACTCGGTCGAGATCGGCGAGCGCCTGTCGATCCATTCGGAGATCCTGGACGAGGAACGGGCGTACTGGGTCCATCTTCCCGCCTCCTACGACCAGGCACCGTACTCGCCGGCGCGCTATCCCGTCCTGTACCTGCTGGACGGCAACGCGCATTTCCACTCGGTGACCGGAGCCCTGAACTTCATGAGCGCCGGGATCAACGGGAACATGCAGGTCCCCGAGATGATCGTGGTCGCGATCCCGAACACCGATCGGACCCGCGACCTGACGCCGACCGCCACCAGCCTCGCGTTCGACGGGAGCGAGATACCCGACGGTCCCATGGGCGGTGGTGGTGCCGAGTTTCTGCGCTTCATCCGCGACGAGTTGATGCCGCGAATCGAGGCGGACTATCGGACTCGGCCGTACACCGTCTTTGTCGGTCATTCGCTGGGCGGTCTGATCGCGCTACACGCGCTGGTGAACGCGCCCGGGATGTTCGACGCACACATCGCGATCGATCCGAGCCTGTGGTGGGATGACCGCAAGCTCGAGAAGCAGGCCCGGACGCATTTCTCCGGGACGGACGACCGCGAGGGCGCCGTGTTCATCTCGCTGGCGAACAACAAGCCGCCACCGGGCGTGGACAACATCATGAAGATCGCCGGCGAGGCGTTCGCGGCATCCATGGCGGGCGCGAATACGGAGCACTTCCGCACGGATCACAAGTTCTACGAACGCGAGGACCACGGATCGGTGCCGCTGATCAGCCTCTACGACGGGCTGCTGCACATCTTCGATGGCTACAAACCGTCGCTGGCCGCATTGTTCGAGGACCCCTCCGGGCTCCAGCCGCACTTCAGGGCCGTGTCGGAGCGACTCGGCCAGACGTTTCTCCCACCCGAGCCGACGGTGAACCAGCTGGGCTACGCGCTGCTCGCCCAGGAGCCGGATAAAGCGGTCCAGTTCTTCGAGGCCAACGTCGAGAACTATCCCGACTCGTTCAACGCGTGGGACAGCCTGGGCGACGGGCTGGCGGCGCAGGGCGAAACGGATCGCGCCATCGAGAGCTACCAACGATCGCTCGAGCTGAACCCGGAGAACGAGAACGCCCGTACCAGGATCGAAGAGCTGAAAGCGGGCGGTACCGAGTAGGACGGCGGCCGCGCACCTACCGAAGGAGACGAATATGACGGTGACGAGACGTGATCTGATCAAGACCATGGGGGTCGCCGGGGCGTCCATCGCTCTGATGCCCGCGCGGACGCTGGCTAGCGTTCGCCCCGCCCGGGAATCCCTGAGGATCCTCTTTATCGGGGGTACCGGGTTCATCGGGCCGCACATGGTTCGACGAGCCATGGCGCGCGGTCATACGGTCACGCTCTTCAACCGCGGACGGACGAACACGCATCTGTTTCCCGAGGTCGAGAAGCTCGTGGGCGACCGGGATGGCGGGCTCGGCGTGCTCGAGGGCGGTGAATGGGACGCCGTCATCGATACTTCGGGCTACGTGCCTCGTGTCGTACGGGACTCGGCGGAGCTCCTGCAGGACAGCGTCCACCGATACCTGTTCGTCTCTACGGGAGACGCGTACGCGAACTTCGAGAAGGTCGGACTCGACGAAGACTATACGCTCGACGAGCTCGTGAACCCCACGCCCGAAGATCTCGAGAATCCGGGACGATACTACGGGCCGTTGAAGGTCCTGTGTGAGCGGGCCGTGATGGAGACGTATCCGGGCCGGAGCACCGTGCTGAGACCCGGATGGATCATCGGGGCAGGGGACTACAACTCGATCT
>JAOTZH010000289.1 GCA_029861425.1 Gemmatimonadota bacterium | reverse complement strand
GAGCGTGGACCTGTTCGGAACGGCGATCAGGGTCTCGAGCGTGAACCCCGGACTCGTGGAGACGGAGTTCTCCCTCGTCCGATTCGACGGCGATGAGGATCGGGCCGCGACCGTCTACTCGGACACGACGCCACTCACCGGAGCCGACGTCGCCGACGTCGTCTCCTACGTGGTGAACGCTCCTCCCGCCGTGAACATCGCGGACGTCCTCGTTCTGCCGACCGTCCAGCGCAACGTCCATCTGCTCGACCGGAATCCCACTTCCTGACCACGACGCCGGGGGTCGCTGAGGTCACCCCGGAGCCGCCGACCTCCTCGGGGGTTGCAGTCGTTCCGATATATCGCTATCTATTCCGATATATCGTGACAGGTCGCGATAGCTCGTCGGTTTGAGCGCGGCCTACACAGCGACGACTCCACTTTGGAGGAGGCTTCCAGGGTGTTCAAGCAACAGGATTGGGGATTCGGGGCCTGGGCCAATTGCATGGGTCCGGGGGTTTTTGGGTTCGGACGCCCGCTCGGGCCGAAGCGCCGCATCGTGCGGAAGGGCGAGCTCAAGTACGTACTGCTCGAGCTCCTCGCGGACGAGCCGATGCACGGGTACGAGCTGATTCGCCGTCTCGAGAAAGAGTCGAACGGCATGTACTCGCCGAGCCCCGGCTCCATCTACCCTACCCTGCAGATGCTCGAGGACCAGGGCTACGTCCTGTCTGAGCAGGTAGACGGCAAGCGGGTGTACCGGATCACGGACGCCGGCAGCGAGTTCCGGAAGGAGCACACGGCTCGCACGAGCGACATCTTCACACGCTTCGTCGACATGGGGGAGCGCTTCACCGGCAGCGAGATGCGAGAGATCACGAAGTCTTTCATCCGCCTCGCTCAGCTCAGCTTTGATCGCGCCGTCGCGGTGAAGGGCGATCCGGAAGCGATGGCGCGGCTGAAAAGCATCCTGGAGAGCACGGCCAACGAGATCGAGTCCGCCTGGCCGAAAGCGGACAGCGTCGAAGTCGAGGTCTGACGATGGCAGAACTGATCGTATTGATCGTCGTCGCGGTGGGGATCTACAAACGCGGTGGACGACGATTCGAATGGAGCAGGCGGAGCCTCGGCGCAGCCGCGGGCGACCTCCCCCACGACACCGAGCGTTTCGTGCGCCGAAGCGGCAAGTCCTTCCCCGCGATACTCGGTCAATGCGTGGAGGACATGCGTGCGCTCATCGATGACATGCTCGGGTTGATCGATCCGAAGGCCCGACACCGCATCGAGACCCGGGCCCGAAAGATGATGGCTCGCACCGAGCGCATGGTGGCGCCCGCTCAGGGCTCGCGGTTCGCGACCGCTGGGCACGGGGGCGCAGGGGCGTACGAAGCGCTTCAGAAGAGCTACCTCGAGGGGTCGATCACGCTCGAGCGCTACGTGGAGGAGGCGGAGCGGCTGGGGGCGCCCCGCTAGTCGGACGCCGACTCGCTACCAGTTTTTGGGCGGCTCCGGATCCGGAATCCGCCGGCCAGTGGGCTCGCGGAACCGGACCCCGGGCACCTGCCGAACGGACTCGTCCAGGGTCCAGACCGTGGCGCCATGACGCTCGGCTGCGGCGAGCACCGCTCCAGCGGATGTCGATACTCCGTACATGACCGACAGCCGACCCGCATCCAGGGCCCCAGCCGTATCGAGATTCACGACCGTTCCCTGCTGCATCGCGGCCGCGGCCTGAAGCGCGGCGCCCTCGCCGTGCGACCTGCAGACGCTCCCGAACACCTCCAGGATCGTGACCGTGGGGACGATCAGGGAATCCGTCTCCTGGAGCACCTGGGCGACGAAAGCCGCGTCGGGCCCATCCGAGAAATACTCGAGCCAGCCGGACGCGTCGACGACGTTCACGGCCTAGGTCGGACGACCGCGCCCGGGCTCGCCCGCCCCGTCGTGGAGGAAGCCGCGTAGCTGCTTCACGGGACGGAACGGGACGAGCTCGACACGATCACGATACTGCAGAGCCTGCACCTTCTGTCCGGGTCGGAGGTCCAGAGACTCCCGAATAGCGCGGGGAATCACGACCTGGAACTTGGGTGACACGGTCACCAGGTTCTCGACGGTCATACGACTCTCACATCGATGCGACTACGGTAAAACGGGACAAGGGTCGACGAAGATATCGTTGTACGACCGGATCTGTAAACAGCCCGGCGGCGTCGAGGCTAGAGCTCCATCTCCCGATCGATGACGAAGACCCGCACCGTCTCTCGCTTTACCCCGTCGTGTGCCATGGCCTCGTGCGTCGCTGGAGAGTCCAGGAGCGCCATGAAGGTGTCGAGGTCCTCCGGGTGCTGGATGAGCGCGACCGTGTTGTTCTCGCCGATCGCGATCTGGACGGGGTCGAAACAG